>NZ_JBFRVD010000024.1:0-94151 GCF_041474985.1 Vibrio sp. 10N.222.49.C9
GCTTAAGGTTCTGTCTATGTATCACAACTAGTTTCATCACAAGCTCCTAATTAATGGGAAATCCCTCAAAATACTCTGACGGTTAAATATAGTGACAAGACTATGTTAAAGAATTATTCCGCTAGCTCGCTTCGTTTGTTCCTTGCTATACTCGTGTGAGTTTGTATTCAAAAAAGTAGGAAGAAATATGATTATCGTAACTGGTGGTGCAGGCATGATTGGCAGCAATATTGTTAAGGCGCTCAATGAAGCAGGCCACAACGATATTCTAGTTGTCGACAACTTAAAAGATGGCAAAAAATTTAAGAACCTGGTTGACCTAGATATCACCGATTACATGGATCGTGATGACTTTCTAACTCAAGTGATGGCTGGTGATGATTTCGGTCACATTGAGGCTGTTTTCCATGAAGGTGCATGCTCTGCAACCACCGAGTGGGATGGCAAATACATGATGCTCAACAACTATGAATATTCTAAAGAGTTACTACATTACTGTATCGAGCGTGAGATCCCCTTCTTGTATGCTTCTTCTGCTGCCACTTATGGTGAAACCGATACTTTTATCGAAGAGCCGCAGTACGAAGGCGCGCTAAACGTATACGGTTATTCAAAACAGCAATTTGATAACTATGTGCGTCGCTTAACTGCAGATGCAGCCGCGCACAACGAAACGCTTTCTCAAATCACTGGTTTTCGATACTTCAATGTCTACGGCCCACGTGAACAGCACAAAGGCAGCATGGCTTCTGTCGCTTTCCACCTAAACAATCAAATGAACGCAGGTGAAAACCCGAAATTATTCGCAGGAAGCGAAACCTTCAAGCGTGATTTTGTGTATGTGGGTGATGTCGCAGCGGTAAAGCTGTGGTTCTTAGAAAACGGTGTTTCAGGTATTTTCAACCTAGGCACCGGCAATGCTGAGTCGTTTGAAGAAGTCGCAAAAGCAGTAATCACACACCATGGTAAAGGCGAGATTGAAACGATTCCTTTCCCCGAGCATTTGAAAGGTGCTTACCAAGAGTTCACCCAAGCTGACTTGACCAAGCTTCGTAATGCAGGTTGCGATATTCAATTTAAATCGGTTGCTGAAGGCGTCAGCGAGTACATGCAGTCAGTTAATCGCTAGATTACACTCTCCCGAAAACAAGCTAACGGTATACTGTTAGCTTGTTCAATCTATATCGCCAGTTAAAGGTTTACAGTGACAACTCAACGCGACGACTACGATCCTAAAGCATACAACCCTAAATTCACCAGTGCGTTTTTATCACCAAAACACTGGGGAACTTGGCTCGGGCTATGCCTATGCCTGCCCATTTCTTTGCTGCCAAACTCGATTCGAGTAGCCATAGCAAAATTCGTGGCGACAAAAATGACGAAGAAGCAACGTGGATCAGTACAAAAGGCACGTATAAACCTCGCGCTTTGTTTTCCAGAAAAGTCTGTTCAAGAGCGTGAAACTATTCTAACCAATTGCCTAACAACTGCTGGTGCCTTTTTACTTGGTTTTCCTGCCATATCATTACGCAGTAAACGTTGGCTTGAAAAACACTCAGAAATCATTGGATTAGAACACTTACAGCAGCTGCAAAAAGACAATCAAAGTGCTATTTTGCTCGTACCTCACTCTTGGTGCATCGACATTCCGGCTATCCTTTTAGCTTCAAGAGGCTTACCCGTTTCTGCGATGGCAAATAGCCAGAAAAACCCTCTGACCGATTGGCTCATGCACAAGCAAAGAGTTCAGTATGGCGGGCGAGTTTATGATCGCAGTGGCGGTATTAAACCTTTTATCAAATCAGTCAAAGATGGCTACTTGGGATATTACCTGCCAGATCAAGACCATGGCCCAGAGCAAAGTGTATTCTCAGACTTCTTTGCGACTGAAAAAGCAACCTTACCTGGACTTGGAAAACTAGCAAAAGTAAGCCGAGCGAAGATCGTTCCAACCTTTGCCAACTATAATATTGAGACGGGTAAATACGAAATTGAAATCAAAGCACCCATTGAGCTATCCGGCGATGAACATCAAGACGCTAGGGCAATGAATGAAGTCGTTGAAGGTTTTGTTAACCCTAGACCTGAACAGTACATGTGGATTTTAAAGTTGTTAAAAACACGCAGGAATGGACAAGATCCATATGTGGGTTATTAACCTACACGTAGACATATCGATTCTATTGATTAGTTAGAAGTTCTAACTAATCATTCACCATTGTCCGTTAGTAGCTTGTGATAAAAACCATCAACAGTGTAATCTTCAAGCTTAATCAAAACTGATTCGTCAAACTCGCTAGAAATAAAGCCTTCAATATTACCAGTAAGTTCATTTAGACAGTCAAATATAAGAAAGTTATCTTTTGAGTATAAAGGGTGATTATAAAGACTCGTATTATTCGTTATAACTTTCTTTCTGGCGTACAACGCCTCTTTAACCCTCATTGTATCAGACGTCTGTCCATCAAGAACCATTTCCAATACACATTTGGTATTGAGCATCACGGTTAGGTATTCAACATAGGAATAAGACGGTTTCTTGTCAAAAACAATAAAATTGCACTTAAAACCATCTAATGCATCTTTTATTTTCTGAACCTTTTCTTTCCTTCCTTTATCCATGCCGACAAAAGAAACATCGAAATCAGATGTTCTTTCTATCTCACCGATGATTTTTAGTTGAGGCATAGGTAGGTAAATATGCTTAAAGTCATACTTTGCTGCATCACCTTCATCAAAAGTATATGTTTCAAAACCTTTTAGGTGATGGTTCAGGCTTCCATCTGTGACATTTCTAAAAACAATCACCTTCCTCCCGTCAATCTTTGATATCGACTTTATATCTCTCAGAGAATCGGTGGTGAATATTACATCGAAGCCATTTAGTGCCTTTATTTTTCGTCTTATGATCGCTCCATAAGCCTCATGATAATGTTTTTTACTATAGAAAAATAAAAAGGAAACTAATTTAACTAGCCACTTACTTAGGAAAATATGATGCTTTTCATAATCAGACGATAGGACGTCAATTTCTAGTTTTTCATACTGTTGCTTATAGCCTACAAAAACCAGTTTCGGTTTCAATTTATCGTTCATAAGGCAACCTTTTAAAAGACTCGACAATACTTCCTAATGCACTATTGGCTTTACTACCTTCAACTACCTTCTCGTAATAACTAACATACGCTGCAGCCATGACATTGGCATTGAATTGATCTCTCGCGTATTCATTACAACGAGCTGAATCATAGGTGTCAGAATTTAAGATCCCTTCTACGAGCTCTTGTTCACAGCTCGATAAAAGACCTACCTCACTAGAAACTAACTCCGGCAGTGAGCCATAGGGTGTACCAAACACTGGACAACCAAAATACAAACTTTCTGTAATCGCTAAGCCAAACGGTTCATGCCAAGTCACGGGGAATATCAGACCTTTTGACTGAGTCATGATCTGAGATTTCGTTGTATCGTCCACCATCCCTAAAAAACGAACATGACGATCTAGCGTTAACCTAAAACCCATTTTTAGGTTCAATCGATGGCCGCCCAAGACATCAAGCTGCTGGCCAGCTTTCTTGGTAATATCAATGGCACCTTGAACATTTTTAACTCGCCACGCCGCTTTCCCAAGAAAATGGAAACGTTCACGTTTTAAGTTAAAGTTAGGCTTTTGGTAGTTGTCCCAATTCAAGCCATTGTAAACATAAGCTTGTGCACCATGATTTTTTGCATGCTGAGAAGAAACAAAGACGGTATTAGGGTCAATAGGACCGTCTGAATTACCATGCTGCGTTAAAATGTATGGATAAGAGATAGGCTCAAGATCAGAGTGGAAATGCACAACATCAATATCATTTGGAAGCTGACTTTGCAGTGGTACATTCGGTTGATATTCTATGACTCTCGCCCAAGCACACTTTGTTCCTTTGCCAGCAAGCAGCGTCACTCGGTGCCCGGCAAGATGCAAAGCATAAACTAAGTCCCAAATGACTCGTTCGGTTCCACCATAATTCACCACAGGTAACGTGGCTCTTGTATACATTAAAATATTCATAATAACTTAATTTTTAAAAGCTTTTACTTTAGCGACAACAGCTTGATGAACACACTCTGGAACAAATTGCTCTATTTCTCCACCATGAATAGCGACTTCACGAACCAATGTTGATGATAAAAAAGCAAACTCTTCTGAAGGTGTCAAAAACAGGCTCTCTAGTTCTGGTTTTAATCGACGATACATTGTCGTCAAACCAAATTCATACTCAAAGTCCATTGTTGTTCTTAAGCCACGCACCAAAATTGAGGCATTTTGCTCGGTCGCAAAATCAACCAGCAAGCCGCTAAAACCCTCGACGGAGACATTAGGTAATTCATGGCAAGTTTCTCGCAATAAGGCCACCCGCTCATCTAAGCTAAATAAGGTGGCTTTACTTGGGCTCTCTGCGACACCAATGACAAGCTTTTCAAACATACATGCGGCACGTTTAATTAAGTCATAGTGGCCGTTAGTCACTGGATCAAAAGTACCTGGGTATATTGCTATTTTCATGACATTCCTTTATTCACTGGATGTTTTCTTGTTTTTCAATCGGCCTAATACACGGTCTAGCTGCTCAATCACCGATTCTGTAGAAATAAGAGCCATAAGATCTTTTCCTTTTACTCGGGTTCCCCATGGAAGCTCGTCAACCGCTTTACCGTGTTGCTCTTCAGCAACCTGTTCATACACAGAAACCACACTGTCTAAACTATGATAAGGCCCTGTTCGTATTGGGTTACTGTGTGCATACAAACCAATCACGGGGACACATTGAGTCGTCGCAATGTGTGCAGGCCCTGAATCAGGAGCGATCACAACACTGGATTTACCAATCACTGCGGTAAGCTGCTTTAACGAGGTTGAGCCTACTAAGTTAATACAAGGTGATGTCATGTACTGGGATATATTGTCGGTTAAATTGCGCTCTCTATCCGTTGGAGCACCACAAAAAACCACCTTAAAGCCTAACTGATAGGCATAATCGGCGACAGCGGCATAGCGCTCAACTAACCAGTTTCTCTCATCTTTACTCGCGGCAGGGCTAATAACAATATACGGCTCATGCGCAAGCTCCATCGATAGTCTTTGATCTTCATCAGACAAAGCAAGATCCCATGTCGGCACCTGTTTGGGACATCCCAAAAAGTAAGCAAATTCAGAGAAATTATCTAACACATGAAATGCGTCCGTTTTTGGCAGCTTGCGATTAGTAAAGAGCCACTGCCCCTCTTTGGCACGTGTCCAACTAAAACCAAGTTTTACTTTTGCATTTATTCCTAACGTTAACAGACTGGCTCTTAGTGCAACTTGCATATGCAGCAAATAATCAAACCGAGTTGAACGCAGAGTTCCCCATACTTCTTTCATTCCTTTTAAGCCGCGTTTTTTATCAAACACAACAACTTGAATTCCAGATATATCACCAAGCAATTGAGCTTCGACTTTTCCCATCACCCACGTGATCTGACATTCTGGATAAGTAGATTGAATCAGTTGCACCACAGAAAGGGCATGACAAACGTCACCAATAGCAGATAAACGCAGAATACAAATAGATTTTGGAGCAGAAAGAGCGTTATTCATTGATCGGTTCCAATGGCATCATTTCTAGGACAGCAGAAACAACGTTATCTGGCTTGATATCTTGAAGGCATGGCGAATAGACATCATCGCTAATTTGACATCTGTTTTTATAACAAGGGACGCAGTTACGTTCAGATTGCACAAGTCTAATATTGGCGACTCTTTGGGAGCTAACACCATTGCTGTATAAATTGTTCGTTACAACAATTGGCTCTTCATATGGCCAAGGTGACCACATGCTTGCTGGCGCCACACTAATAATAGATACAATTGGGATAGAGTAACCTGACGCGAGGTGACCCGGACCACTATCAGGTCCAACAAAACCATCACTGTGTTTAATTAATACAGAGGTTTGAGCCAATGTTAATTCCCCCAAAACACTGACCAACTGATTCGACTCAGGAACTTGGCTAATGATTTGTTCCACAATGGTCTCGTCTCGTTCTAATTTAGCGCCAGATAAGACAATATTATAACCTGCAGATATCAGACGATTGATGACTTCAACCCAATACGAGACTGGCCACTGCTTAATTTCGTTGGAGGATGGCGCATGCACAACAATGTAGTTTGAGGGCAATTTCTGTTGAACCGCTGAAGGTAATAACTCTTCGGGAGATACAAGCCGTGCAATACAATTAACATCTATGGTATCCAGCATACGAGCAACGCGACTCATTTTATGCTCAAAGCGATGCTGTTCTTTAATGTAATGAGTATAAATTAATTTTTTAACCCATGCTCCAGAAAGCGATTCATCAATTGCACCCAGTCTTTTCTTGCCAAAGATAAAACTATAGATAGCGGTTCTATCATTAAGCATTTCATTGATGACTAAATCATATCGACCATGCGCTTTTAAAATCCGGTAATAGTCCTTAATTGATGCTCTTGGCGGAATTTCAACTAAAGAGTCAACGTCTGGATTGGTACCAAAAACCATCTCCCCTCTAGCATTAACTAAAACATCTATTGTGGCGGTCGGAAACGCTTTTCTCAGACTATGGGTAAAAGCAGAGATCAACAAACTATCACCAATGCAATGAGTGGCAACAACTAATATTTTTTGGTAACTACATGAATCGTTCATTAATCTGTTCGGCGTTTGATATACTGTTCTACCAAGTATGCCATAAACTCCCCAATACGAGACAGTGATTCATGTTTACAACAAAGCAAATCCATAAAACAACGTACTGGTATAACCCTAAGTTACTCACCGAAGACGTTGAATTGGCTTTTTCTGTGGATTATTGGAAGGCGAATCAAGCAATACTGGGGCACGCTCAAGGTAGAGGAACAACATGGTTTGTTAAGGGAGAAAAAAGCGATTTCGCTCTTCGACATTATCATCGCGGCGGCTTGTTTGGAAAGCTAGTTAGAGACAGCTATTTATTTACTGGATTAGAGAGCTCACGAGCATACCAAGAGCTAATGTTACTTGAGCTTCTAGCTACACATAAAGTTAATGTCCCGACACCCGTTGCTGCGAAAGTTTCGCAAGAAGGGCTCATTTACAAAGCCGACATTTTAATTGAAAAGATTTCCGACGCAGAAGACTTAGTAAAGATATTGTCGAACAAAAAACTATCCGATTCCCATTTCAACGATATAGGTCATCAAATTCGAAAAATGCACGATGCCGGGGTCAATCATACCGACCTCAATATCCATAACATTCTCGTTGATAAAGCCGGCAAGGTTTGGATTATCGATTTTGATAAATGCCTAACGCAGACAGGCAGCAACTGGAAAGAGAGTAATTTAAAGCGACTTAAGCGTTCATTCGAAAAAGAAGTTCGATTAGGAAGGATTGATGCTCAGCACTTTGATTTTTCACAAATTGAACAAGGGTACAAAGTTAGTACCCTTGAGAGTCTATGATTTATTCTTCTTTCAAACCAAATAACTTACGAAGTTTCTTTTTCTTTTTATAGATATGCCCTCGAATCACTTCAGCAAGAGGGCGCTTGAAGGACACTTCTGTAGCTAAGCGTATTTGCTCTTCAAATGGTTTATCTCCATGTTCTTCAAAGAACTGTTCCAACACCGTTCTCGCCCAGTCTTTTCGTCCACTCGTTGAATAATGATTGAGCCAAGCTTTCGCTGGTTCAATATTCACCTGTGTAGAGAGCGCTTCAGATAACGCAAACTGCTCTAAAGTGTGTGCCTCACACCCTTCTTGACGTAACGCTTGAATCAACACATCGGCATAATCAAAAGCCGATGTGTGTTTTCCTGTAATACCAATGACTGCCGACGCCCACATAACTGAGTCTGGATTGGTGCGGTAGACACTGCCATCCATAAGTTCTATATCTCTATCTCTGATATGTGCATACTCATTGGTGCTTGGCAAAGTATTGATGTTTACTTCTGAGCAAAACAGTAACGCGTTTTTATCCGATATAGAGTCGAAGTAAACGTTTGTTGGCACGTTAAAGTACGTATCTGTATCTAGAAAAAGCAGTTTATCTTCAGGACTCAACTCTAAATTATCACAAAGATATTTTAAGCCGCGGTTCTTGATTCTAAAGTGATAAGTATTGTCTAGACTCCATTCAGCCTTTTGATCAGGCGATATCGGAAACACTTTAATTAGCATATTAGCGAAGTGCTCAGGCTCTTCCGCTAGAACAGAAATTTCAGGCCGAGTTCCATTTGCCTCAACCCAATTGGCTAAAAAAGACAAAATGCAAAACCTTGCGCCTTGATAGTAAGTTCTATCATTGCCATAAATGACAAATGTTAAGTGTTTTCTAGCCAATTCTGATTTCATAATTTAGTACTTCGTAATATTTTTAAAAAGTGCTTTGTGCTTGCTGCTGACATGGCTTCGAACATGAGTTCGGTATCCCTCTTTAAACCAACTTCTAACCGTCGCATAAAGCCCTGAAGTTCTACCACTCAACTCACTATCAAATGCACCGGTTTTACTGCCCTGACGAACCAAAGGTGGGTGTGTCCAAAAAATATTGTACTCTAATGTCGTTCGTTCATTACCAATATAACCATCAATAGGTGCGTCGGTTATATTGTTTTCCATATGCTCTACCATTGCGCGAGCAAAACTAAGGTCATAAAGCAAACCACCAGTAAGCTTGTTCGTTTTACACAAGTACAGGTGCTGATTTGGTACTCTTACTGATGCAGGTACTAAGCTCGACGCCTCTTCAATATTTACAAGATACTTTTCTTCACCAGCAAGCTCGCTTTGGAAAGCTTCTAGTTGCTCAATAAAATCGCTATTTAAAAAAGCATCATCTTCTAACACTAATACTTGTGGAATTTGTTCTTCTACGACTTTTTTCATCACTAAGTAGTGCTTATAAAAGCAAGACTTCTCAGGGAGTCTCAGTGAATCGTCAAAAAAACCATTTCTAACGTCATCAGATAGATCATCGATATCACCAGCTAACATATATTCGTAATCAGTGATGCCCACTTCTGGCAGGTGCTTATCTATATGTTTTCTACGTTCTTCGTAGCCTTTGCTTACATGAATAACAAAAGTTTTGATCATGGTGATGTCTCAATATTGGTTGACTGATTATTGGTGGCTGAATGATGTATCAATTGGAGTGTTTGTTGTAACGCACCTTGATTCTGTTGAACTATACCATAGCCTATTCGCCCTTTTTCAATTAACTCTTTAGGCTTGGATAATGCACTGATCATTTGTAAAGCAAGCTCATTCTCATCGGCTACAACAGACAGTGCGCTCGAGTCGATCAATTGATTCGCCAGGTCTGCAAAATTGAAATAGCTCGGCCCTGTTAAGCAGTATTTTTGAAGCAGCGCAGGTTCGATGAAGTTATGCCCTCCTACTTTCTTTCCAAGTAGGCTTCCTCCCATAAAAACAAGATCGCTCGCAGAAAGCATAACCATAAGCTCTCCCATCGTATCCCCCAAGTAGACGTCGACATCGAGCGGTAACTCGTCAACAACTTCGGTTCGACGAACCAAAACTAAGCCTTGGCTTTTGGCCAATTCAGCAACTGAATCAAACCGTTCAGGGTGACGAGGTACTATCACTAAGAGTAATTTTGGCAGTTCTCTTTTGGCTTGTTGATAAGCTCTAAATATTTGTTCATCTTCGCCCGCATGAGTGCTCGCGGCGACAACAATCTGCCTACCCTGCCCCAAAATATCTTTAAGATGCTCGCCTTGTGCGATTACATTATTATCAATCGACACATCGTACTTAATTGACCCTGTGACAATGACTTTTTCGCTCGGCGCACCTAGTAACTCAAATCGAGATTTATCATCAGAGTGTACCGTCAATATTAAACTTAACTTAGAAATTGTCGGATAAATTAACGAACTCATTTTTTGATAATTACTGGCTGATTTTTCTGATAATCGTCCATTGACTAATATCATCGGAATATCATTTTTAGCAACGGTGTTAATGGTGTTCGGCCATAATTCCGTTTCAATAATGAGCATGTTGTCTGGCTGAATGCGGTTGATAAAACGTTGAACACAACAACTAAAATCAATAGGCATATAACGGTGGCTAATCGAACCGCTCATCTTTTCTACCTGCTCAGCGCCTGTACTCGTTGTTGTAGTGATCAGTATTCTTTTATCTGGGTTTTGTATCGCCAGTTGTTCAACTAACTTCTTACTCGCCAGCACTTCCCCTACTGAAACGGCATGAATCCAAATCACACCCGATTGTCTATTCTTAATAGGCGGTGTAAATCCGAAATGCTCTTTCCAGCGATGACCAAAAGGCGGCTTGTTTGCTTTGGAGCGATATAAGCCCCAAAGCAGAATAGGGCTAACAAGGAAAAGTAGCGCAGTATAGGCCAAACGAACGACGATGCTCATATAACGACCTTATTTATATTTTGCCTTGAGAAATAACATCAAACTGCTCAATAGCACTAATGACTCTACTCGGCATTAACTCAGTTAGGCACTTTAGGTGCTGCTTGGGACAAGTTCGTTCAAAGCAAGGTCGGCACTCAATATCGGTATTGATGATCGCCAGTTTGTTCGTTAGCGGAGGCGTATATTTAGGTGAACTAGAGCCATAAACAGCCACGACATTACAGCCCACCGCGGCGGCTACATGCATCAGCCCAGAATCATTGCTAACGACAGTACGACAAGCCCCGATCAAGTCTACAGCCTGAATTAAGCTCGTATCTCCAGCTAAATTGAAGCAATACTGCTGCATATTAACAGGGACTTGTTCGATTATCTTTTGGGTTACTTCTCGATCTTTAGCCGAGCCAAACAACCACACTTGGTAACCTTGCTTTATCATCGCTGTCGCTGCTGTTGCAAAGTGATTATCAGGCCAACGTTTCGCAGGGCCAAACTCAGCACCAGGACATAAACCAAGGACAGGCCTTTGATTGTTTAAACCAAATTGCTCCATAGCCTTTTGTTGGCTGGAGTCAACAACTTGTAGGCTTGGAAAAGGTAATGATGACAATTCACCTAAACAACCACTACCCGTCATTTCAGCTTTAGGGTGCGCTAACGCTACATATCGCTCTAACATGTATTGAAACGCTTTTTTATTGGTTCTAACGTCATTAAGCAAACCAAAACGCATTTCACCTTTCCAGCCAACTCGTTCAGGAACGCGTGCAAACAGGGGAATTAAAGCTGATTTCGCGGAGTTAGGTAATACGTACGCTTTATCGTACTGTACTTCCCTCAACGATTTGCCGATCTTATAACGAGATTTCAGATCAAATTGCCCATGCCCTAGTGGCATTTCAAGAGCTTGATTGACTTGTGGCATTCTTTCCAAAATAGACTTACACCATGCTGGCGCTAAAACATCAATTTTTGCGTCAGGATACTGTCTTTGCAACTCGATATATAAGCCTTGAGACATCACCATGTCTCCAACCCATGACGGGCCAATAATCAGAATTTTCATTTGTCTTGCTCGTTAATAGCGTGTTCGTTAATAGCTTGGCCAGATAGTCTAAAATATTCTTGAAGTGTTTTAATGCAAACCAATTTTTCTAGTTGTTCATCCTGGAAAGGAGCAAGGTATTTATGCGCATTCTTGATCATCTGTTCAGACTCTTTAGGGTTGTCTAAATAGTATTGAATTTTTTGCTCAAAATCCGACCAGTCATCCTTCACCTCTACATAGTGTATGCCTGGCTGCAAAGTGCCTTCCATAAACCACGTTTCAAATTTCATTTTTGGAGTAACGACAAGCGAGTTTGAAGACATTGCCCATTTCAAATTTGATGCAACATCGTTCCCTTCAAGGCAAATAATGAATTTGTACTGAAGCTGATCTTCTACTGTCATAAATGGCTGTTGCCACTCTGGGTTTTGCTCTGAAGTATTCGATTGACCAGCATTCATCAGTGGATGACCATACAGAGCTTCCATAAAACGAATTCTATGTGGTTGAGTCACAGCACCACGAAACACGGCCATATTTTTTTTATCAGCAAAGCTTAAACTATCATTTACGAATCGAAAATGACGACGCTTATCTAACTTGAAGAGTACAGATTTACTATTGTTCCCATTAACCGGACGAGCTTTAAATAAAGTTGGAACTGGCTCGATATGTGTTTCATCACCAAAGTAGTAACTGAAACGAAAGTACTTTGGAAAATAATAAAGAAACTCTTTAAGATCAAAGTAATAAGATGTGTAACCCTTTCGAGAATAATTCTTAATTTCGCAATTTAAACTAGCCTTATCAAAGTCACCGAGCCCTTTTACGTAATAATTTACTCTGCTTTTTATATAATCAGCTTGATCGGAATATGACTTTTCCAGCTTTTCAAACTGTTTTGAAAAATACAGACTAGGTGCGATAGAGAGCAAGGCATGTTTTAAATAATAAAATATCTTCATAGTTTCTCTTTATATTTTATTTTTGCATAATGAACTAAAGTTCCGGTGACAATTAAATATACAACGAGAGCATCGCCATTTCTAAAAGGTGAATCTGTTAAACTGGCCACAGCGTAGTGGATAGAAGGCAAGCTAAACAACCAAAATAAGTCGGGATACTTTCTCAGCCCCAAATATACTGGATAGAAAATAAAGAACAAAAAGATACTTAAACCTATAATTCCAGAGCGCGCTAGTTTATCAATATAGTTATTGTGTAAATGCCCTTCTGAAATATAGCTATAAGCCATAGGTGTATACCCAGGTATATTCTCTTCAATATGCTCTCGATTAAATGATCCATGCCCTAATATAGGACTACTTTCAAAAAGTTCAATGCCAGCTTGATACATCTGCAATCTGAGACCTATTGATGAATTGAGGTCACCTTGTTCAATTTCGCTGATCTCCTTCCATGTCTGGTCGTAACGCTCGACAATAGCCTCTTTAGAGAAAAAAACAGCACCAAAACACAAAGTTAACGATAGTAATATGATTTTTATGCTTATTTTTCTTTGGTAAAGTAGAATTAAGCCTATTACGATATATAGAATTCCACCCCCTAAAATAACCCCTCTAGATTGCGTTAAGATCAAAGAAAAACCGGAAATAATCGCACTTAAAACTAACATCCAGGCGATTTTACCTTTGAACTTTGTCAATAATGCCCCTACTGAAAGCATGGATATTAAACCTTGATGTGTTGCTAGCGGGATTGGATTAGTTGGCCAAAATATTCGCTCGGTCGGATAAATAAAAAAGTACCAACATGACAAAGCTAAACATGCCAAAGCCGCACTAAAAAGTAAATATTGAGATAGCTTTGCATTGAGAAGTTGCTTTTGAGGGAGCAAGCACAAGAGTACAGTAGTAACAAGGAAACCTCTCAATTCTTGAGAACTGGCGCCATAAGTAACATAGCCTATTACAGTAAATATCCCAGTAAATAGAGTTCCCCATAGCCAAACATTACTTTTAAAGTTGGACTTAATCTGGAACAAGCCATAAGTAAATATATGAACAATAGCGGCAGCCAAAACCAAAGCTACCAAAGGTTTGTTGCCCTGAGGCATCCAAATAATACCTATAGCTAACCATAGGTAAGGAATTAGTAACAGAGATCTAGAGATAGACTCTGCCTTTAGAAATGAAGACAACATAATTCCAAAGTAATAATAAAAATAGTTCCGGCAATTTTATCAGATAAAGTGCTATAGACACAGCTTCAAGTGATATCAACCTTTGTATTGAGGGCTACACATCTATAGCTGACAACTAGAGCAAAAAAACGTGTTCCTCTGCCCTATTTTTAGCTCTTGAATCAGAGCTTCACAATTAGGGCACTTTTCGCCTGCTTTTCCATAAACTTGTAGCTCTTGTGCGAAGTATCCTGGTTTACCATCTGCTTGAGCGAAGTCTTTTAGTGTAGTGCCACCTTGTTTAATAGCAGTAGCAAGTACTTGTTTGATCTCTTGGGTTAACAAGACCCACTCTTCTTTTGTGACTTTGCTTGCAGGGCGCAAAGGATTAATACGTGAAGAAAATAGCGCTTCATTGGCGTAGATATTTCCCACTCCCACCACCACTTTGTTGTCCATAATGAACTGTTTGACGGCAACTTTACGCTTTTCTGCTTTCTCAGCGATGTAATCAGCGTTAAAGTCGTCCGTTAACGGCTCAGGACCAGAACCGAGTAACACAGGGTGTGTTTCGTCGGGAGCAGACCACAGCCAAGCGCCAAAACGACGTGGATCGTTGTAGCGTAGTACTTTTCCATTAGTGAGCTTAAGATCCACGTGATCGTGCTTTGCTGCTGGGAAGTCAGCATCTAACACGCGCAGTGAGCCAGACATCCCAAGGTGAACAATGGCTGTTCCGGTATCAGTTTCTATCAATAGGTACTTAGCTCGGCGTGAAATAGAGCGAATCACCTGCCCTTCTAATCGCTTAAGTTCTTGAGGGATATCCCAACGCAATTTAGGCGTGCGAAAAGTAAGGGTTTTAATGGTCTCACCGACTAAATGAGGCGAGATCCCCATTCTGCTTACTTCGACTTCGGGTAATTCAGGCATAGTTAGTCGTCCGATTTAGAGGAGTGGTTAGCGTTAAAGCTTGGAAACAGGTAGCTCTCTTCAATAGACACCGCCAACCACTGATCATTCCAGTTTTTTAACAACCAGAACTCAGGCAATTGATAATAGGTAATACGCTGGGGCTCTTCTTGGTCTTGATACCATACTTCGATGGTGTGTGGTGTATTTAACCGAGGCGTAAGGTCTGTGTAGGTCTGTGAGTCGACTTCCGTGCCCACAAGCTCTTTCCAACGTTGTGACAGCTCTTGTGCATTGGTGGCTTGAGGAAAGTCAGTATCTTCGAACTGGTAAACCCATTGATTATCTTGTTGAATGACAGACCACTTAGCAAAGTGTAACGCTTGAAGCTTTGCTGTTGGGTTCAGGAGATAAGGATAAGGGCTCTCAACCTGAGGCTCAGGTTCGATAAGGTACGCTTTGATCAATGTTGGAAGGTTTAACACGCCAATAAAAGCGATCACACTGAACATGAGTATGTTGTTCCACCGGCGTCCACGATATCTCATCTGATTCTGCTCATCTAACCTATTGAACATTCAGTATATCGTGAAAGTGGCAATACTTTCTATGTTGTACAGATTTCTATCTATCAGAGGCTATATCAAGCAAGAATAATTGAGTTCCTCAAATTGTAGATATAAAAAAACCCAGCGATTAAACTGGGTTTTTCAATTCTTTCTTCTACTGAAGAAGAGCAAAAAAAGCATCAATTACTTGATTTTAGCTTCTTTGTACATAACGTGTTGGCGAACTACTGGATCAAACTTTTTGATCTCAAATTTGCCTGGCATGTTACGCTTGTTCTTATCAGTTGTGTAGAAGTGACCAGTACCTGCAGAAGATACTAGACGAATTTTCTCACGAATGCCTTTAGCCATTGCTTAATTCCTCTTAAACGTTTTCGCCACGTGCACGGATATCAACAAGAACAGCATCGATGCCTTTCTTATCAATGATACGCATGCCTTTAGCAGTTAGACGTAGTTTAACAAAACGTTTTTCGCTCTCTACCCAGAAACGATGAGTTTGTAGGTTCGGCAGAAAACGGCGCTTAGTAGCATTGCGTGCGTGTGAACGGTTGTTACCCGTTACTGGACGCTTACCAGTTACTTGGCATACTCGGGACATGAATGTCTTCTCCAATCGTTTCAGCTCGATATCAACCTTGGTGGCCGAACCTCTCTATCAATTAAAATAGAAGGTAAAAACCGTTATGGAAAATCCATACAAGGCTATCAAAGGTCGCGCATTATACTAACTTGACACGCATTGCTCAAGACCCGAACAGATCCTTTTTACGGATTTCGTGATCTTTTTTTGTGCAGCGCAGCTTGCTTGAGTAATCAGAGCTGATTTTAGGTCTAAAAATGTGGCCGGAATAATAGCAGATTTAACGCAACTAACAACCTAAAATGTGATTCAAATCCATCCACGCTCTGCAAAAGAGACAACTTCGCCATCTCCAACCACAAAATGGTCGAGTATTCGTATGTCCACCAGCGCTAATGCATCGGTTAATCGGCGTGTAATCCGCCTATCCGCTTGGCTGGGTTCCGCAACACCCGAAGGATGGTTATGAGCCAAGATTAATGCCGCCGCATTGTGATGAAGTGACCGTTTAACCACTTCCCGCGGGTAAACCGATGCGGCATCGATGGTTCCTTCAAACATCACCTCGTCCTTTATTACCCTATTTTGGTTATCGAGGAACAATATATAGAAGGCTTCTCGCTGGCGATCACGCAACATGCTCGAAAGATAAAGCTTAGTATGGCTAGGGCTCGTAAGCGCATCTCCACGAGATAAAGTCTCTGCTAGATAACGCTGCGTCATCTCTAATACAGCCTGCAATTGAACATACTTGGCCTGCCCCATCCCTTTATGAGCACAAAACTCTTCCTGTGTTGCTGAAAAAAGATGACGGAGTGAGCCAAAGTCTTTGATCAACTTGTCAGCGAGTTCCAAGACGTTCATTCCTTGTGTCCCTGTTCGCAGGAATATCGCGAGCAGTTCAGCATCACTCAAAGAATCAGGCCCTCTATTTAACAACTTTTCTCTCGGCATCGATTCGGCAGGTATTTTATCTATTGGCATATAAAGACAATCATTGGTCATGAACACAACCCATCACCTTAATGAGATCGTAATCAGAGATCCTTCGATAGAGATCAAAGGAAACGAGACACTAACAAAATCGTGTAATTGATAAGTTTGATAACACCAACTTGATGAGCGTCAACTCTGTTCGAGTTCTGCTTCTAGGCACTAATCCTTTGTTCTGATATCGTAAGTCCCAGAGAAATTAAGGAACAGAATCATGCAAACATTGGTTAATCAACTGGATAACGCTGACCTACAAGGCCTAGCTGGGAAAAAAATCCTACTTGGCATTAGTGGTGGTATCGCTGCGTATAAATGTGCCGAACTGACTCGACGCTTAATTGAGCGTGGGGCGCAAGTACAAGTCGTGATGACAAATGCAGCCAAGGAGTTCATCACTCCTCTCACCATGCAAGCCGTCTCTGGAAGGCCAGTGTCTGATAGTTTGCTTGATCCTGCTGCTGAGGCTTCCATGGGGCACATCGAGCTCGCAAAGTGGGCTGACTTGGTATTACTAGCGCCAGCAACCGCAGACCTGATTGCTCGTATGACAGCGGGCATGGGTAACGACCTACTGACCACTTTGGTTTTAGCAACCGATGCGCCAGTTGCGGTATCTCCGGCAATGAACCAACAAATGTACAGCCACCCTGCGACTCAAGAGAACATTGCGACACTAAAACGTCGTGGTTGTGAAGTTTGGGGGCCAGCGGCTGGCGAGCAAGCGTGTGGTGATGTCGGTATGGGTCGTATGTTAGAGCCAATGCAGCTCGTGCATCGCTGTGAAGACTTCTTCCAACCTAAGCCACTTGCTGGCCGTTCTGTGCTTATTACTGCAGGCCCGACTCGTGAAGCGATTGACCCGGTGCGTTACATTACCAACCACAGCTCGGGCAAGATGGGCTATGCACTGGCTAAAGCAGCCGCGAAACAAGGCGCAACAGTGACTCTAATCAGCGGCCCTGTTTCATTAGCAACGCCAAATAAAGTTAATCGTATTGATGTCGACAGCGCACAACAGATGTTTGATGCCGTTACTGCTAACGCTTCTCAACACGATATTTTCATCAGCTGCGCCGCAGTTGCCGATTACCGCCCTGAGACCATTGCAGACCAAAAGCTTAAAAAGGTCGACGGTAAAGACGACATGACCATTCAAATGGTTAAAAACCCAGATATTGTCGCTTCTGTCGCTTCAATGACCGAAGGTCGCCCATTTACTGTCGGCTTCGCAGCAGAAACTCAAGATGTTGAGAAGTACGCACGCGGTAAACTGGAAAGAAAGAACCTCGATATGATCTGCGCCAACGACGTCTCAGTTGAAGGCCAAGGCTTCAATAGCAGTAGCAATGAGCTGCACCTTTATTGGAAAGGCGGCGATAAATCTCTGCCACTGGAAAGCAAAGACACACTTGGTTTCCAGATCCTCGATCAGATCCAACAGCTTATTAATGTATAAACGCACAAATTTGCTCTGATAATCTGCTGACACCTCTCGATTCTGTTGACCTAGGGCTTACAAAACTAGGAAACAGAATTGAATGGTGTTTATAATCCTTCTTCACTCAATCCTCATCTTTAGGAAAGGAAGTAAATAGATGGCTGGTACTCGAAAATCAAACCGTCGTGAAGAAATCCTACAAGCTCTCGCACAAATGTTGGAATCGACCGAAGGTGCTTCTCGTATCACAACGGTAAAGTTGGCCAAGCAAGTGGGTGTTTCTGAAGCTGCGTTATACCGCCACTTCCCAAGCAAAGCCCGCATGTTTGAAGGCCTGATCGAGTTCATTGAAGAAGCGTTGATGTCTCGAATCAACCGTATTCTGGATGAAGAGAAAGACACGCTAGAGCGCATACGCCTAGTACTACAACTTATCTTAGTTTTCTCAGAACGTAACCCAGGCCTGACTCGAATTTTATCTGGTCATGCTCTAATGTTTGAAAATGAACGCCTGCGTGATCGCATCAACCAACTTTTCGAACGCATTGAGACGCAACTTCGCCAGATCCTGCGTGAAAGAAAGCTTCGTGAAGGGAAATCATTCCCGGTTGATGAGAAAATCTTAGCCGCTCAACTGCTCGGTCAAGTTGAAGGCAGCTTGAATCGATTTGTTCGCTCAGACTTCAAATATCAACCAACAGAAAACTTTGATGCTTATTGGGCTCTGCTAAGCGCTCAGATTAAGTAACAATCAAATTAAGTAGCAATCAAATCTTAAGTGATGGTTATGACGACGAAAACTTCTCCGACAAACAGCACTGCACAACATGTTATTACTAAGCCACCCTTTACTCTGGCGTTACTCCACCCTAAATACTGGGGAGTATGGTTCGGTTTTGGGTTATTGGCGCTTATCGTTAACGTTCTCCCTTATCGCCTCTTACTGCTGTTAGGCCGATCGTTAGGCTCTTTGGGGGCTCGCTATGGTAAAAAGCGCGTCGCGGTAGCAACACGTAATTTGGAGCTCGCCTTCCCAGACAAGCCAGCAGATGAAGTCGCGGCAATGGTCAGTGAGAACTTCAAGAACACCGGTATGGCACTCATCGAAACGGGCATTACCTGGTTTTGGCCAACGTGGCGTTTCAAGCGCATCCTAGTAGATAAAGACACCCAAACACTGCGTACGCACAAAGCTAACGGTAAAGGTGTTCTTCTATGCTGTGTGCATGCCTTAAACCTAGAGATCACTGCGCGAGCAATGGCTGTTCTCGGTATTTCAGGTTTAGGTGTTTATCGCCCGCACAACAATCCGGCTTATGAATTCATTCAATACCGTGGTCGTACTCAAAACGGCAACCGCCTGATTCACCGTAAAGACGTGAAGCGTATGATTCGAATCCTGCGTCAGGGTGAGATCCTTTTCTACCTACCGGATCATGATTACGGTCGTAACAAGTCTGTGTTTGTGCCTTTCTTCGCTGTAGAAGATGCATGTACTACAACAGGCACTAGTATTCTGGCTTATACGAGCCGATGCGCACTTGTTCCGGGTTCTGGTTTTAGAAATGCCGATGGCAAGTATGAGATCATGGCCGATGAATCGATCGAAGATGACTATCCACAGAAAGATGAGAAAGCGGCTGCCGCCTACATGAACCGCTACCTTGAGAAGATTATCTTAAGAGCACCAGAACAGTGGATGTGGCTGCACAAGCGCTTTAAGACCATGGAAGACCCAGAAGTGGAGCGCGGCATTCGTTATAAATAATGAATACTGAACCAAAAGAAAAGGGGCTGATGAATCATCAGCCCCTTGTGCATTCTATAGTCTAATTACGAGTAGTATTAGATGCCGTATTGAGCGCGGTACGCTTTTACTGACTCTAGATGTGCTGCGTCTGTGCCTTTCTCTTCAAGGAAAGTCACCAAGTCAGTCAGGCTAACGATTGAGATAATCGCACAACCGAAGTCACGCTCAACTTCTTGAATCGCAGACAGTTCGCCTTTGCCCTTCTCTTGACGGTCGATAGCAACAAGCACGCCCGCTAAATCAGCGCCATTTGCTTGGATGATTTCCATCGACTCACGAATCGCAGTACCTGCAGTGATCACGTCGTCCACTAACATGATGCGACCTTCAAGCGCGCTACCGACAAGGTTGCCACCTTCACCGTGGTTTTTCGCTTCTTTGCGGTTGAAGCAGTAGGGCGTGTCTACATCGTGGTGATCCGCTAGTGCAACCGCTGTCGTCGTTGCAATTGGGATACCTTTGTATGCAGGACCAAATAGTACATCAAACTCAATGCCAGAATCAGCCAATGCTGCTGCGTAGAAGCGACCTAAGCGCGCTAGGTCACGACCTGTATTAAACAATCCAGCATTGAAGAAGTAAGGGCTCTTGCGGCCAGACTTTAAAGTAAACTCACCAAACTTAAGTACTTCTTTCTCTAGTGCAAATTCAATAAATTCACGTTGATATGCTTTCATGCTCATCCTCTATGTTTACTCAATAAAACTTAACTTACGCCCTGTACCACCCTTTCAGGTTTTACAGACAAAAAAATAGCCCCCAAATTGGGAGCTATTAAAAATGACTAGTCGGCCAACGCAGCTTTCTGCGCTTCAACAATATCAGCAATGCCCTTATTCGCCAGGGCTAAAAGCTGCATCAACTCTTCGTGGCTGAACGGTTCGCCTTCTGCGGTACCTTGAATCTCAATCATCTTACCGTCTTCCGTCATTACAACGTTCATGTCGGTATCGGCTGCTGAGTCTTCAACGTACTCAAGGTCACACAGTGCTTGTGCACCAACGATGCCCACTGAAACTGCCGCTACGTGGCCTTTCATTGGGTTCTTTTTCAGTTTGCCGCTTGCTAGTAGGCTGTTGATAGCATCAGCCATTGCAACGCTTGCACCTGAGATAGAAGCAGTACGAGTACCGCCGTCTGCTTGGATAACATCACAATCGACAGTGATCATAATTTCACCCATTACTTTCAGGTCAACAACAGCACGTAGGCTACGAGCGATCAGACGTTGGATTTCCATCGTACGACCACCTTGCTTGCCGCTCGCCGCTTCACGACGGTTACGAGTGTGCGTTGCACGTGGCAGCATGCCGTATTCAGCCGTTACCCAACCCTTTCCTTGGCCTTTTAACCAACGCGGTACGTTTTCTTCTACCGTCGCATTACATAGAACTTTAGTGTTGCCGAACTCAACTAATACAGAACCTTCAGCATAAGCTGTGTAGTTACGAGTAATTTTAATTGGACGAATTTGATCTACAGCGCGGTCATTTGGACGCATTGGTATCTACCTTATTAACAGTCTGAAGTGATTTACTATCGAAAGAGTGCATCACCTAAGAAAGGGGTGAGACAGTTTTGATTGGGGCAAGATTATATAGCAGTTTATCGTGCAAATCTATTTACCGTTCAAAGCTATTTATCACGAAAGGCTATTTACAGTGAAAAGCGACAGGCTTCGAGAGCACACCATATCGTGATACTATGCGTGCGCGTTATTTTCAGAATGATAAAAGACAGGAAAATTCGATGATTTATAGTATGACCGCGTACGCACGCAAAGAAGTAAAAGGCGATTGGGGCACAGCAGTATGGGAAATCCGTAGTGTAAACCAACGCTACCTAGAAACTTACTTCCGTATGCCTGAACAGTTCCGTGGTTTAGAGCCAATCTTGCGTGAGCGTTTCCGTAAGCGTCTTGCACGCGGTAAGGTTGAATGTAACCTACGCTTTGAAGCAAACCCTGCTGCAAAGGGAGAACTAAGCATTAACGAAGGTTTGGCTCAGCAAGTAATCAATGCGGCGAACCAAGTAATGACGATGACTGGCGAAGAGAGCCGTTTGAACCCATTCCAAGTCATGAACTGGCCTGGTGTGATGGAAACGCCAGAGCAAGACATGGATGCCATCAACAAAGACCTACTTGAAGCATTCAACGATGCTATCGCAGAGTTCATTGATGCTCGTGCTCGTGAAGGTGAGAACATGAAGGCGCTAATCGTACAGCGCTTAGATGCAATCACTGAAGAAGTAGTGAAAGTTCGTGCACGCATGCCTGAGATCCTAGAGTGGCAACGTGAGCGTCTTCTTACCAAATTTGAAGATGCGAAAATCGAACTTGAAGGTTCTCGTGTTGAGCAAGAGCTTATCCTACTTGCGCAGAAGTCAGACGTAGCAGAAGAGCTAGACCGTCTAGATTCTCACGTGAAAGAAGCAAATGCAGTACTGAAGAAAGGTGGCGCTTGTGGCCGTAAGCTAGACTTCATGATGCAAGAGTTCAACCGTGAGTCAAACACGCTAGCGTCTAAGTCTATCAGCACAGACATCACAGCATCAGGCGTAGAGCTTAAGGTTCTTATCGAACAGATGCGTGAGCAGATCCAAAACATTGAATAACAGTCTGTAAGCTGTACACGATAAAGAATAATCAGCTTAATCAGTGTTGATTAGATCAAAATGAGCTCCTAATTTTAGGGGCTTTTTTTTATGGATACAGTAATAGTAATCAGGATGAGCAAGTGACTGGTTGTTACGTAGAAGGTTGAGTTAGAGCAAAGAACAGATACAACGATAGTTAGAACGAGATAACGGACGTAAAACAGGATTTTTGAATACTTAGAGAGGGTATTGCTAATGGAGAAGAGTGTTGCGGTAAAACTGAGGGGGGAAACAAATTTGAGAGAGAAAGTGACGCAAGTTGCTGTTGCAACCTGCGCCGACTTAAAATCTTATAGAGCTACAACGTTTGCAGCTTGAAGACCTTTTTGGCCTTGCTCTACTTCGAAAGACACTTGTTGGCCTTCTTTAAGAGTCTTGAAACCTTCAGAAGCGATTGCACGGAAGTGTACGAATACGTCAGCGCCGCCGTTGTCTTGAGTTAGGAAACCGAAGCCTTTCTCTTCGTTAAACCATTTTACTACGCCGTTTACTTTGTTAGACATGATGTGTCCCTTATATAAAAATAAAAAATTAATCGCCAAAAGTGCGATGCGCTGAAAGCTTGAATTATTTAATGTATCTATGAAGCTAAGGGAAACACTGAGAATAACAATGAAGCAATACTAAGGGTTCTACTTTACAACTGGATGTTTCATTTAATAACCCTGAGAACAGAGCGACGCCATTCTTGGTGATCTGAGCCTGCTTGTAAAGCGTTATTTGGACAATTTGATGTTTTTTTGTTCAACTGGCTTAAATTAAAAGCCCAACGATATCGTTGGGCTTCATTTATAAAACTTTAACCTTCAAAGTGTTACTCATCTGGCTGCTTGGTTCTAAGGTCTACATACGGCCAATAATGATGTCCAACACGAATCAACAATGTTGCCGCGGCCAAGATAAATGCCGCTAAAGATAACCAAACGATCAATACCGCATCGAGTTCTTTCATGCCCAAAGTGATGTAACGAGCAATCGCCATCATCGCGATATAGATCGGGTATCGCACTGGAATCTTACCGTTCATCACAAACTGCTGAACCATCGCCAACACTTCTAAATAGATGAACATCAGCAGAATGTCGGTCAATTGCACTCGGCGTTCAGCGAAGACATGCATGAACTCTTCGACCATCGCAAACAAGGTCGCGAGCGTGATCGCCACCAGCAATACCGCTTCCATAATGTGGAATACTTTTAAAAACGGCTTACTAAAAGATTTAGGTAAGTGAGAAGGCATAGTCACTCTTCAAA
This sequence comes from Vibrio sp. 10N.222.49.C9, assembly GCF_041474985.1. NCBI lineage: Bacteria > Pseudomonadati > Pseudomonadota > Gammaproteobacteria > Vibrionales > Vibrionaceae > Vibrio > Vibrio sp. 10N.222.49.C9. Next base: position 23,877 of record NZ_JBFRVD010000024.1, read on the forward strand.
AAATAATTAATCCAGTCTCTACAATAGCATGCATCAATATAAGTCGCGTACTGTCAAAGCACCGACTTTAGGCTAACGCCATCAACTCATCGGTAACCAACATTAAGAAGCAACGGTAAAAAGCAACAAATACAAAAATGGCCCCGCATTCACTGCAGAGCCATCTGTTTGTCTTTTACTTAGCGACTTCTTAGTGACTAATTAGCCTTAAAGCAGAATCAGGTAAGTTAAGAACACCACACACAGTCCGTAGATAAGCGGGTGTACTTCTTTGCGCTTACCTGCCACAACCATTGTGAATGCGTAGCTGATGAAGCCCATCGCCATACCGTTCGCTGGAGAGAAGCTTAGCACTGTGAACATGATGGTAAAGAAGGCTGCAATGCGTGACTCTTTCTTTTCCCAGTTGATCTGACCAAGACGACCTACCATGTAGATGCCGACTACTACCATCGCCGGTGCAACCATTGCAGCCGAGAAGATAGAGAAGATTGGGTATAGGAATAGCGAGATTAGGAACAGACCAGCCACCATGACTGCTGCCAAACCCGTTTTTGCACCTTGAGAAGAAGCGATGCCAGACTCAGAGAAAGCAGTGATCGATGTGGTACCAAGAATTGAACCAATCACAGTACCGCCCGCATCTGCTACTAGAGCCGATTTCGCGTTTGGCACCTTGCCGTCTTTATCGATGATACCCGCATCACGGCCAACGCCGACAATGGTGCTCAAGCCATCAAAGAAATCGACAATCAAGAAAATAAGTACGATGAACAGTAAGTCGAACATTTTCTCTGGCGTGAAAGCAGAGAAATCGAAGATAGCGCCGAAGCTGCCAGCCATGCTTGGTGGCATAGCAATGAACTGCTCTGGGATTGGTGCGTTTGAAGTGCCCATGAAGACGTCAGCAAGAATCGTCAACACGATAGCAGAAACGAATGAGATGAACGTTGCTAGCTTGATGTCACGAACCATACAACCCAGTGCGATGAAGATGCTCACGTAAGCGATGATCACTTTTGGATCAGAAATGTCGCCTAAGCCTACCAATACGAATGGGTTAGAAACGATGATGCCCGCATTCTTAAGACCTAAGAAAGCAATGAACAGTCCGAGAGACACGGTAATCGCCAACTTCAAATCTTCAGGAATCGATTCAATCATCGATTTACGAATATTGGTCAATGAGAACGCAAGGTACAAAATACCAGATAGGAAGATACCGAACAGCGCTTCATTCCAAAGCACGGCAACAGATCCACTTAACAGCAGACCTTTGAAAAAGCCGTTCATACTCATGCCCGGCGCTAGCATTACAGGGTAGTTGCCCCAAATGCCCATAATTAGGGTTGCGATTGCCGCAGACAGAGCCGTTGCTGTAAACACGGCACCTTTGTCCATGCCTGGAATATCACCCAAAATTGCTGGGTTAACCGCCAGAATGTAACTCATCGCCAAGAAAGTAATGAAACCCGCGTACAGCTCAGTGCCAATCGTGGTTTTTCTTTCAGTGATTTTAAACATCGAATCAAGCGAGCCAGAGGTGTTCTGGGCTTTCAGGGTGGAATCGGTACTCACAACAAAACCTATGCAATAAATTAAGAATTTGGTGATTCAAATGCTGTGAGAATAGAGAGGTCTCTACACTAAAAACTGTAGTCACCAAGGTAGGCTCGGTAGTAGAAACATCTAGTCCATATCACTAGATATATACAGCATTTAATCGTTTGCGCGGATTGTAAGGATTGAGATTAAAACTTCAACAAATTTTGTCCAGATCACATAAAAAAGTACCGATGACGAGTCATTACATTTATACAAAGATCTTTGAGAAGATCATTTGCTGATAAATAACGATCAAGCCAGTTGTTCTCAATCATCTAAATATGCTACTCTTCGCCTCCATTTTTCTGACCTAATTTTCACCAGTTGCTTCTATTAGTTTTACTCGTTATCTCTTTATAGACGTAACCAACGGCACAATTAGTAGATGCGCCATCGGAACAAAAATTAGAGTCAGTGCTATCTTTTAAAGTGTAGGTTTATTGCCTTCACTCAATCCAACCAACAGTGGAAATATACAGATGGGCAAAGGTACTCTTTACATCGTATCTGCACCTAGTGGCGCAGGTAAGTCGAGCTTGATCTCAGCAATGCTAGAAACCAATCCAACCTACGCAATGAAGGTATCTGTTTCACACACCACTCGCGGTATGCGCCCTGGTGAAGAAAATGGTGTTCACTACCACTTCGTAGAGAAGCATCATTTTGAAGACCTTATTACTAAAGGTGAATTCCTAGAGTACGCTGAAGTGTTCGGCAACTACTACGGTACTTCACGCGTTTGGATTGAAGAAAACCTAAACCGCGGTATCGATGTATTCCTAGATATCGACTGGCAAGGTGCTCGTCAGATCCGTGAACAAATGCCTCAAGCGAAGAGTGTATTCATTCTTCCACCATCAAATGGTGAACTAGAGCGTCGTTTGAATGTTCGCGGTCAAGACAGCGACGAAGTTATTGCGAAACGCATGAGCGAAGCAAAATCAGAGATTTCTCACTATGCAGAATATGATTATGTGATCGTGAATGACGACTTTGATGCAGCCCTAATGGACTTCAGAGCTATCATTCGTGCGGAGCGCTTAAAAGAAGATAAGCAAGCAGCGAAATACAGCGGCATGCTTACTGCTTTATTAGCGGAATAATCTAGATCCCCTAGATTTTCTATTGAGATAAGTATACGGTGATCTAGAAAGTATCTAGTTAAACTTGTATACTTTCTCGTCATCAAAAATTTATTAGTTAATTACTATTTGGAGTCCTCATGGCACGCGTAACTGTTCAAGACGCTGTTGAAAAAGTTGGCAACCGTTTCGACCTAGTTCTTATTGCGGCTCGCCGCGCACGTCAAATGCAAACTGGCGGTAAAGATTCACTAGTGCCTGAAGAAAACGATAAGCCAACGGTTATCGCTCTTCGCGAAATCGAAGAAGGTCTTATCACTAAAGACGTACTAGATGCTCGTGAACGTCAAGAGCAACAAGAGCAAGAAGCGGCTGAACTTGCAGCAGTAAGCAGCATCGCTCACACTCGTTAAGAACGTCATTCGAACTAATTAACCTTCCGGGCCTTTAATTTGTATCTATTCGATAGCCTCAAAGACGTTGCCCAAGAATACCTAACAGAGCCTCAAATTGAGGCTCTGCGTCAATCTTATGTGGTAGCGAGAGACGCCCATGAAGGGCAAACCCGCTCAAGCGGTGAACCATACATTATCCACCCTGTAGCTGTTTCAAGAATCCTGGCAGAAATGCGTCTGGATATCGAAACCCTGCAAGCTGCTCTGCTTCATGATGTCATCGAAGACTGTGATGTCACTAAAGAAGATCTAGAGGAAAAATTTGGCAATACCGTTGCTGAATTGGTTGATGGTGTATCTAAGCTGGATAAGCTTAAATTTCGTGATCGCAAAGAAGCGCAAGCAGAGAACTTCCGCAAGATGGTTCTCGCCATGGTGCAAGACATCCGCGTTATCTTGATCAAATTAGCTGACCGTACTCACAACATGCGCACGCTTGGGGCACTTCGTCCTGACAAAAAGCGTCGTATTGCTCGTGAAACCCTAGAGATTTATTCTCCACTAGCTCACCGTCTTGGTATTCATAACATCAAGACCGAACTAGAAGAGCTGGGCTTTGAAGCCCTCTATCCTAACCGTTATCGCGTACTTAAAAACGTAGTGAAAGCTGCGCGTGGTAACCGTAAGGAAATGATCCAACGTATCCATAGCGAAATTGAAGGCCGCCTTGAAGAGGTCGGTTTGCCTGCTCGCGTACTTGGTCGTGAAAAAAACCTGTTCTCCATCTACAACAAGATGAAAACTAAAGAGCAGCGCTTCCACACCATTATGGACATCTACGCTTTCCGCGTCGTGGTTGATACCCCAGATACTTGTTATCGCGTACTTGGTCAGGCTCACAGCCTGTACAAGCCTCGCCCTGGCCGCATGAAAGATTACATTGCGGTACCAAAAGCCAACGGCTACCAATCTCTGCACACGTCAATGATCGGCCCTCACGGGGTGCCAGTTGAGGTTCAGATCCGTACTGAAGATATGGATCAAATGGCAGACAAAGGTGTCGCAGCGCACTGGTCTTACAAAGGCAACGGCTCACGCAGCAGTAATGGCACAACCGCACAGGTTAAAGCACAACGTTGGATGCAGAGCTTACTTGAGCTGCAACAAAGCGCGGGTAACTCATTCGAATTCATTGAAAACGTTAAGTCTGATCTGTTCCCAGATGAGATCTTCGTGTTCACGCCGAAGGGTCGCATTGTCGAGCTTCCGGCAGGCGCAACAGCGGTCGATTTTGCTTACGCGGTGCATACCGATGTCGGCAACATGTGTGTAGGTGCTCGTGTAGACATGAACCCTTACCCACTCAGCAAATCACTGAAGAACGGTCAAACCATTGAGATCATCAGTGCTCCGGGCGCACGCCCGAACGCAGCATGGCTCAACTACGTGGTGACATCGCGTGCACGTACTAAGATCCGTCAGGTTCTGAAAACGATGCGTCGTGAAGAGTCGATCACGCTAGGCCGTCGTCTACTGAATCATGCACTTGGCGAACACTCTATTGGCGATATCGGCCAAGAGAATATCGACCACGTATTGTCTGATCTTCGCCTAGACAATGTTGAAGACTTACTGGCATCGATTGGTCTTGGTGAGCTGATGAGTATCGTTATTGCTCGTCGTCTACTGGGTGATGCTGACGAACTGACTGAAGTGGAAAACAACAGCGACACACCAAGGAAGAAATTGGCTATCCGTGGTGCTGAAGGTCTACTACTGACGTTCGCTAACTGTTGTCACCCAATTCCAGATGATCACATCATTGCCCATGTATCGCCAGGTCGTGGCCTTGTGGTTCACCGTGAAACGTGTCCAAACGTTCGTGGTTACCAGAAAGAACCAGACAAATACATGGCGGTTGAATGGTCTGACGATTACGACCAAGAGTTCACTGCTGAACTTCAGGTTGATCTGCAGAATCACCAAGGTGCACTGGCTGAGTTAACTAACGTTATCTCGAAAACAGGCTCGAACATTCACGGTATTTCAACTGAAGAACGTGATGGACGCCTGTACACAGTGACTATCTTGCTGACCACCAAAGATCGTGTTCATCTTGCAAGTATTATGAAAAAGCTACGTGTGATGCCACACGCGCTGAAAGTAAGACGTCGTAAGAACTAACGTTTAAACTTGATAATAGTTTTGCCAAGAATTTAAATCCCCTTAATGCTTTATCGCTTAAGGGGATTTTTATAACCGTAATCCTAGTATTTACCGCGCTCCCTCCCATTCCTGCCTGTACAAAAATCCAGTAAAATGCTTGAATAGATCATCTCTCTTACGTTTATGAGCCTTGTTATGTCACAGCTTTTATCTGCTATCCCTCTCAACTCTTTATCTGGAGTCGGCGCTAAAGTCGCAGAGAAACTGGAAAAGGTTGGGCTTAACAACGTACAAGATCTGCTTTTTCACCTCCCTTTGCGCTATGAAGATAGAACACGTATCTACCCCATCGTAAAACTGCACGCGGGCTTATGGGCTGCAGTGCAAGGCAAGGTCATGCATGTCGATACCATTTTCGGTAAACGTAAGATGTTGGCGGTAAAGATCAGCGATGGTAACGGCACCATTACCCTACGCTTTTTCAACTTCACCGCAGGTATGAAGAACAACTTTGCTGAAGGCAAACAAGTGCATGCCTACGGTGAGATCAAGCGCGGTAACATGGGGCTGGAGATTGTCCATCCCGACTACAAATTCTTTGCGCCTAGGCAACAGCCAGATGTTGAAGCCAATCTGACTCCGGTGTACCCAACCACCGAAGGGCTAAGACAAGTCACGCTGCGTAATCTTACCGATCAAGCCTTAGAGCTAATCGACAAGGCCGCAGTTAACGAGCTTCTCCCATCAGGTTTATACGACCACCAAATTACCCTCGCACAAGCACTGCATACCATTCACAGGCCGCCCCCGGGCATTGACCTAGAGCTGTTTGATGAAGGCAAGCACCCTGCGCAACTGCGCCTAATTATGGAAGAGTTACTGGCTCAAAACCTGTCTATGTTGTCTGTTCGTAGCAAAGGGCAGCAAGACAAAGCGATGCCTTTCCCTCCGGTAAACATCCTCAAAGATAAGTTGTTAGCTCAACTTCCGTTTTCACCAACCAATGCTCAAGTAAGGGTGACTAAAGAGATCGAAGCCGACCTTGAAAAGCCACACCCTATGATGCGTTTAGTACAGGGTGATGTAGGTTCAGGTAAAACCTTAGTCGCCGCACTGGCGGCGGTTCGCGCATTGGAACACGGTCAACAAGTAGCACTTATGGCACCCACTGAACTACTCGCAGAACAACACGCGATTAACTTTGCCAACTGGTTTGAGGCAATGGGTATTCAAGTTGGATGGCTAGCAGGTAAGCTCAAAGGCAAAGCTCGTGAAACTGAACTAACACGTATTGCCAGTGGCGAAGCGCAAATGGTGGTCGGTACTCATGCCCTGTTCCAAGAGCATGTCGAGTTCAAAAACCTTGGTTTAGTGATCATTGATGAACAGCACCGATTTGGTGTCCACCAGCGATTAGAGCTACGTGAGAAAGGTGCAAAGCAAGGCTACTACCCCCATCAGTTGGTGATGACGGCAACGCCGATTCCGCGAACGCTCGCCATGACCGCCTATGCCGATCTCGCAACCTCAATCATTGATGAGCTACCACCGGGACGAACACCGATTCAAACCGTAGCGATCCCTGATACTAAACGTGATGATATTGTCGAACGGGTGCGTAATGCGTGTCTCAATGAAGGCAAACAAGCCTACTGGGTATGTACGCTAATTGATGAATCCGAAGTATTAGAAGCGCAAGCCGCGGCCGACACTGCAGAAGAGCTACAACGCAAACTGCCTGACGTAAAAATTGGTTTAGTCCATGGCCGTATGAAACCCGCCGAGAAACAGGCGGTGATGAGAGAGTTCAAAGAGAACAAGCTGCATCTATTGGTTGCGACAACCGTGATTGAAGTGGGCGTGGATGTTCCGAATTCGAGCTTAATGATCATCGAGAACCCAGAACGTCTTGGCCTAGCGCAACTGCACCAACTGCGTGGCCGTGTCGGCCGAGGTTCGGTCGCAAGTCATTGTGTATTGTTGTATCACTCTCCGCTGTCTAAAACCGCTCAGAAACGCCTAGGTGTGCTACGTGAAAGTAACGATGGCTTTGTGATTGCACAGCGCGACTTAGAAATCCGTGGCCCCGGTGAATTGCTCGGTACCAAACAAACTGGCTTGGCTGATTTCAAGATCGCCGATCTAATTCGTGACCAACGTTTGATACCTGAAGTGCAGCGTATTGCGCGTCATATTCACGATAGCTACCCAGACAATGCTAAGGCGATCATCAACCGTTGGTTGGGTGAACGCGATGTTTACTCTAAGGCGTAGTTAACACTAAGGCATAGTTAACACTGAGACCGTATTCAAACGTAAAAAAGGCTTCCTCAAGGAAGCCTTTTTAGTGTGCGTTACTTTCATCAAGCAAGAGCGAGATTCCCTATTCGCTCGTTCCTCACGATAGGGAATGACGATCAAAGTAAACTTTCATCATCAAAGTCCATGGTTAGCAATTCGTCATCCTCGGAGAGGGAAGAATGACCGAGTCGGGGATCTCTTAACCGTTCCCCGAACCGAACTTATCGTCATCAAACGGACCGATGATAACTAGGGCTTAACCGGGAAACTGATCTGCGCTTTTAAGCCACCTTCACTGCGGTTATTGACCACAACAGCACCTTGATGCTGGCTAACGATACGTTTCACAATTGCTAAGCCCAAGCCCGTTCCTTCGCTACCACGAGCCGTGTCACCACGCGTGAAAGGTTCAAACAGCTTTCCGATCTGGTCTTGTGGAATACCCGGCCCGTTATCTTCTACCGTCACCCAAGCAAGCTTGTTATCCGCCGTCATACCAGTTGATACCTTGACCCAACCATTACCGTAACGCAGCGCATTCACCACCAAGTTGCTCACAGCACGCTTCATCGCGATCGGATTACCTAGCGCTGGCTTCATCGATTCTGGAATATCGGTTTCAATCTGAACCTCGTAGCCACCCTCAGAGCTCGATACCTCACGAGCAATATCATCGACAAACACCGCTTGGAATGAATCTCGGTCGACAGGCTTTAGGTAATCCATGAACTGGCTGATGATTTCATTACACTCTTCGGTATCACTGATAATCCCCTCAGCTAAGTAGGCATCCTCTGGTGACATCATCTCAGTCGCTAAGCGAATACGCGTTAACGGAGTACGTAAATCATGGCTGATACCCGCCATCAACAAGGCGCGGTCTTCTTCTAGCTCTTGGATGCCTTTCGACATCTGGTTAAAGGCTCGAGTTACCGAGCGAATCTCTTGTGCGCCTTGAACTGGCAATGGCGGTGGAATATCACCTCGCCCGACACCTTGCGCCGCTTTCTCTAGCGCTATCAACGGACGGTTTTGCAATCGGATAAACAGCCAACCACCTGCGACAATCAACAGCGCCATGATCAGACTGTTACGAAACAGTGGTGCAAAATCCTCTTCTTGCAGCTCTGATAACGGAATACGAATTAAAGAGTTGGGTAACTGCGCAATGTCCATCCAAAGCACATAGCTCTCTTTACCCAAGATCAGCCGCACTTCAGTTTCAGAACCCAGCTCCTTGGTCATCTCCTCACTCATCAGGTCGATTGCGACCGCATGGTAATACTCACCCGCCGCTTCGCTGCCCTTGGCGTGAACGGTTACCCCGAGCTGTTCAAGCACACGCTGACGCAATGGCGCATCGATCTCGATATCACTGCCTTGGTCCAATACCAGGTTTAGCTCGTGAGCCAAAATCTTATTAAACTGCTGCAAACTTGGCATCAACGCATAGTTAAACACCGCGTAATAAGAAAAAATTTGGCTAGCGACCAATAGCGTTAAGAAAAGCACTATCGACTGAGTAAAGGAGCTACGTATACGCATGGGGCACCCGAGATGTAGAAAGATAAAGAAAGTGTTATATGACTATAACTCTAAACCATTGTGCTGAATAGAAAACGGGCCATCGCATATTAATGAGATGACCCGTAAGATTCACAGAATCGATAAAGCTACTGTAGAGCTTATTAAGCTGAATTACACAGCTTTGCCATCTGGAACGAATACATAACCCAAGCCCCACACCGTTTGGATGTAGCGAGGTTTGCTTGGATCTTCTTCAACTAAACGACGCAGACGTGAAATCTGAACATCGATAGAACGTTCCATTGCTGAATACTCACGGCCACGAGCCATGTTCATCAGCTTATCGCGAGACATTGGCTCACGAGCATTCGTTACCAAGGACTTAAGAACCGCAAATTCACCCGAAGTAAGCGGCATTGGCTCTTCACCGCGGAACATTTCGCGAGTACCTAAGTTCAAGCGGAACTCACCAAACTCAACCACAGACTCTTCTGTGCTTGGTGCACCCGGCGCTTCAATGACTTGGCGACGCAGTACAGCTTTAATACGAGCAAGCAGTTCACGTGGATTAAATGGTTTTGGCAGGTAATCATCAGCACCCACTTCCAAGCCCACAATGCGATCCACTTCATCACCCTTTGCAGTAAGCATCAGGATTGGTAGCGAGTTGTTTGCGTTTCGTAGACGACGACAGATCGATAGACCATCTTCGCCCGGCAACATTAAATCCAATACCATCAAGTGAAAATTTTCACGGGTTAACAGGCGGTCCATCTGCTCACTGTTTGCCACGCTACGCACTTGAAAGCCCTGCTCTGACAGATAGCGCTCTAACAGTGCACGTAAACGAGCATCGTCATCGACCACTAAAATTTTGTAGTTTTCTTGCATGTAATGGTTCCACCTATTAAAGCTTAAACCTAAGGTTAAGCATTCTTGGTAAATTGTATATTGGTATAAGACATTAAAAATGTAACATTATTGGAGAAAAAGTCGCCTAAATAATTGTTAACGTATGTTGCCTTTCTATATATTCTATCTTAGATCATCATTTCATTAAGTCAGATTTATGAAAACCAAACTTATTACTCGAGAAGGTTATAACAAGCTCAAAGCAGAACATGACCACTTATGGCACGAGAAACGCCCTGAAATTACTAAGATAGTCACTTGGGCGGCAAGCCTTGGAGATCGCTCAGAAAACGCAGATTACACCTTCAATAAGCGTCTACTTCGTCAGATCGATCGCCGAGTGCGTTTTTTAAGAAAGTTCCTACCTGATGTCACGATCGTTGATTACTCGCCACAACAAGAAGGTAAGGTATTTTTCGGTGCTTGGGTCGAAATTGAGAATGATGATGGGGAAATTAAGAAGTTTCGAATTGTCGGCCCAGAAGAGATCTACGGCGATGCTAAAGGCTATATCTCTATCGACTCACCAATGGCTAGAGCTCTGCTCAAGAAAGAAGTAGATGACGAGTTTACGGTAAAAACACCGGAAGGCGACAAAGAGTGGTTCATTAACTCGATTCGCTACGCAGACAACGAATAACCAAACTTAATAAACACTTAGCGATAAACTGAGTGTTCAGCAAACCCAAACTCCAGATAAAAGAAAACCCCGCAAGGCTTTCGCCTAGCGGGGTTAAGTCTCTATCGCAGCAATCCGGCTACTGTTTATCTCTTCGAGATAAGGTGCTCCCTGCATCTTTCCTTGATAGTGGCTAAATCCTTTAACCAATTTCCTTTTTGTTCATCGCCATCCTAGCGGTGTCCATTCTAGCCTGTCATCCTGACTGGCGAATCTCATCCAGAGATTATCACTTCCTTGCTGACCACTCATCCTAAGTAATCAAATCTTCATCCTGAAGATACCTAGTCCATTAGGCTTTTTCCTGTTCCTGCCAACTCCCTGTCGACAAGTTAATATTACGGCAAATGGCCGTGTTTCCTAGATAGTCTTAAAAAACATTTCAGGTGAGAAATACGCCCACAAACACACAATCAAATAAAATCAGCAACTTAGTGTAACATCAAGACGATTTCATCGGTCTAAAGCGACTTAGTCTCACATCACTTGTAAGAGATCTCGCACAAAGCGGGTATCAGAAACGGAAATTCGACTTCTGACAGGATAATTACACAGCCAAAGCTAGAAAAAGCGTACGCTCACCCCCATGTATTTGTCATGATATTAAATAAGAGATTCATCGGATGAGCCAAGCTATCTGTCGACTGATCGCTGAAGAACTGAATGTCCGTTCTGAGCAAGTCACTGCCGCAGTAAACCTAATTGACGACGGTAACACCGTTCCCTTTATTGCCCGCTACCGTAAAGAAGTTACGGGTGGCTTAGACGATACCCAACTACGTAACCTTGATAGCCGCCTTTCATACCTTCGCGAGCTAGACGATCGTCGCCAAACAATTCTTAAGTCGATTCAAGACCAAGGAAAACTCACGCCAGAACTCGAGCGTGATATCACTCAAGCAGACAGCAAGACTCGCCTAGAAGATTTATACCTGCCATACAAACCAAAGCGCCGTACTAAAGGCCAGATCGCGATTGAAGCGGGCTTAGAACCACTTGCCGACACACTGTGGAATGAACCACAGCACGATCCAGAAACGGAAGCGGCGAACTTCATCAGCAACGATAAAGGCATTGCCGATACCAAAGCTGCTCTCGATGGCGCTCGTGCGATCATCATGGAGCGCATTGCGGAAGATGCGAACTTGCTTGAAAAGATTCGCCAACACCTAAACCGCAACGCAGAGCTAGTCGCTCGTGTAGTGACAGGTAAAGAGCAAGAAGGCGAGAAGTTCAAAGACTACTTCGAGCACAACGAAACACTCAGCAAAGTACCGTCACATCGTGCTCTTGCAATGCTACGAGGCCGTAATGAAGGCTTCTTAACACTGGCAATGAACGCAGACCCAGAGCAAGAAGAAGGTGTACGTGGTTCATACTGCGAAAACATCATCTCTGATCACTACGACATTACCCTAAGCAGCGCACCTGCGGATGCTTGGCGTAAGCAAGTGATTAGCTGGGCATGGCGCATCAAGGTTTCTATGCACATGGAAACTGAATTGATGGGCGCAATGAAAGAGCGTGCAGAGATCGAAGCGATTGAAGTATTCGCAACCAACCTAAAAGACCTACTCATGGCAGCGCCAGCTGGTCCTCGAGCAACCTTAGGCTTGGACCCAGGTTTACGTACCGGTTCGAAAATCGCTGTCGTGGATTCAACCGGTAAGGTTTTGGCAACAGAAACTATTTACCCTCACCCACCTCAAAAGCAATACGACAAATCGGCACACGTGGTTGAGCAGATGGTTCGTCAATTTAATGTTGATTTGATTGCGATTGGTAACGGTACGGCTTCACGCGAAACCGACAGCTTTGTGGCTGACGTAATTAAACGCGGCAACCTAAAAGCGCAAAAGATCATTGTTAGCGAAGCAGGCGCATCGGTGTATTCTGCGTCTGAACTAGCAGCAAAAGAGTTCCCGAACATGGATGTATCAATCCGTGGTGCGGTGTCTATTGCTCGTCGTCTGCAAGATCCACTGGCAGAACTGGTGAAGATTGACCCTAAATCGATCGGTGTGGGCCAATACCAACACGATGTGAGCCAAACCATGCTTGCTAAGCGCCTAGATGCGATTGTCGAAGACTGTGTAAACGCAGTTGGTGTTGATGTGAATACCGCATCTGCCGCGCTACTGACTCGTGTTGCTGGTCTGTCTAGCACCATTGCTCAGAACATCGTGGATTTCCGTGACGAGAATGGTCGTTTTGAAGCGCGCACTACGTTGAAGAAAGTGGCTCGTTTAGGTCCAAAAGCCTTTGAACAGTGTGCCGGCTTCCTACGCATTATGGATGGCAAAAACCCACTGGATGCATCATCGGTTCACCCAGAAGCTTACCCAGTAGTGAAAACCATTGCCGAGAAAAACCACAAAGACATCAAATCTCTGGTGGGTAACACAGACTTCTTACGTGGCTTACACGCCATCGATTACACCAATGAGAACTTCGGTGTACCAACGGTCAGCGACATCATCAAAGAGCTGGATAAGCCGGGACGCGACCCTCGCCCTGAGTTCAAGACTGCAACCTTCGCAGATGGCGTAAACAGCGTTTCAGACCTAGAACCAGGCATGATTCTAGAAGGTGTGGTATCGAACGTGGCTAACTTTGGTGCCTTCGTTGATATTGGTGTTCACCAAGATGGCTTAGTTCATATTTCAGCACTCACCGATCGCTTTGTCTCTGACCCACGTGAAGTGGTTAAAGCGGGCGACATCGTGAAAGTGAAGGTGATGGAAGTGGATGTTCAGCGTAAACGTATTGCACTGAGCATGCGTATGAAGGACGAGCCTGGACAAGACAACCGTGCTCAACGTTCAAGTGCACCTCGTACACAAAACCGCTCGAATCAAAACTCGCAAGGTGGCCAACGCCGTCGTGAAGAGCCGCAACAAAACGCTGCAATGGGTGGAGCATTCGCTGCCGCTTTTGCTAAAGCGAAAAAGTAATCCATTAGCTCATCTAAAAAGCTGATGTGCTTAAAACAGAAAACCTGCATCCCTTAGGGTATGCAGGTTTTTTTATTATGTGTTCAAAAAAGACATCGAAGCTTGGTTGACTCGTAAACTTTTGATTTATAAGACCACCAGCATCTCTGATGGAGCATGAGGCGCAACAGCATGACCATAATGATACTTTATGACCTTACGTCGTTTCTCCATCTGTCCTTCCTGAATCGCCGCATCTAAAACATGCTTTGGCAGGCGGAAACGCATGGTATAGCCTTTGCCTTGATCAGCACTGTATGTTTTCAGTGCCAATAAGCTGAACAGCCGATCAAAAGGGTCTTGTGGCTCTTCTTGGCTAACCGAATTGGCCTCTGACTCGTTCTCCATTTCATAACCTGGATGGTCTGAAGGATCCCAAGCCGACTGCTGCCTTCGTTTATCGTCCGGTTTTACCTTACGCTCTGCATTGGTTCTCGCCAATGCTACTGCGGGAGCAATAGGTTCTCGGACTCTATTATCACGCGCAACTTGCTCTGTTTGCACATTAACGGACGGGGCGATTAGTGGCACACTCACTGCAGTTGCAGGTGACACAATCATCGCGAACTCTCCTCAAGAATCGCCCATCAATATTGCCATAACACTGTTGTACCGAGAACGCACAACAGGCATAGCCCAACTTAGCGCAATCAGCTCTGGAGAGAGTTAGGTCTGAGTATCATGCAACACGTTGGTGTTATACCAATCGTAGTAAATAACTGATCATCCTAGCTTGTTAAAATGCTCGATAACGGCGTTAGATTTTTTGATTGTAGAATAACTACTTATCGAAACTACTTGTCAAAAAAAAGCTGCCTTGTTCTCAAGCCTTTTACCTACGCTATTTTTGAACACTTACTTACTGTGATTGGTATTAGCTTATATATCGACCAAGCCGGATATATATTTAGCAATTATTTTTGTGCGAAGCTGACAAGCTCACTGCAAAAGGCATCCGCTTCGGTCATAAACGGTGCATGCGAAGACTGGGTAAATATGTATTGCTCGGTATGAGGCAAGGCTGTGCCTAAGTCTTTCGCAACCTTGATTGGCACCAATCCATCTAATCGACCATACAAGCGTAGCATTGGTACTGAAATCTCAGGCAGTTGTTCACGCAGATCGACATCCGACAGCATCTTTAATCCTGCCAATAATGAGTCAGGGTTCGGCAACGGGCGAGACAGCACCGCTTGCTTGAGTTGTTTTACATCTTGCCTTGCTGAAGGGCTGCCCATGGCTTGCAATGCCATAAAGCGTTCGATGGTGGTTTGGAAATCTTCAACCAGTTGCTCGGTGAATGCGCTTAATACGTTGGGCTGAATGCCTCGCCATAACACGGGCTCTTTTGCAGCGGCGAATTTGGGAGAACTGGCGACAGTCACCAGCTTGCTCACGTAATCTGAGTGATGGAGAGCCATGTGCGTTGCGACCAAGCCTCCAAGTGACCAACCCACCCAAATCGCTTGCTTTGGTGCTTCGGCCAAAAGCTGCTGAGCAATCTCTTCAAGATCTTGAGCGTGGCAGTGCGCGCTGTGTCCATACCCTGGTAAATCGACAACATGCACTCGAAAATCAGCTTGTAATGCATTAACGGTTTGTTGCCATACCGCACCGTTCATTCCCCAGCCGTGAACCAGTACTAAATCAGGCCCTTGCCCAGAAACATGCCAATATAACGCGTCACTCATTCTCAATATTCCCTACTTTTTCCATCAGCGATAATCCGCGCTTTTCAGTATGGTGAGCAAAAGGAACACCATAACCCAAAAGCATCACGAGCTATGTTATCCGATTGGCTACAAAAACACACACCACGTCTGGTCACACCTCAATGCCACCTGTGCAAACTTGATAAACTGCCCAGTGATACACATCCTCGATGGTGCAATTCTTGTCTCAAACTCTTTCAGCCAGTACCACGCTGCCAACGATGTGGTTTAAAAACACTGCTCACAGTAGAGCAGTGCGGACAGTGCTTATCTCAACCTCCACCTTGGCATCGCCTCTACTGTGTCGGCGATTACACCTTCCCTACAGCAGGTTACATTCAGCAAATGAAGTACGCTGATAAGTTTTGGTTTGCACGTGATCTATCTAAGCTATTGGCATCACGTATCGAATATCCTGCTCCGCTGATCACCAGCGTGCCGCTGCATTGGCGTCGATATACTCATCGCGGCTTTAATCAAAGTAAGCTGCTAGCCGACTACACGGCTCAAGAGCTTGGCGTTGAAAGTGATGTGCTCTTTCGTCGAATTCGCTCAACGGCTTCCCAGCAGGGGCTGACTAAATCCGCACGATTACACAATCTAAAGAGCGCTTTTGCGCTGCGAAAACAAGACGTTCAAGGAACTATCCCCTCTCACGTCGCGATAATTGATGATGTTGTAACCACCGGCAGTACTGTGTATCAATTATGCCAATTACTACTTGAAGTGGACGTTAAAAGGATTGATATTTACTGCATCTGCCGCACTCCTGAGCCCTCTGGATAAAAGCTGTGAATCACTACTTGTACAGCAATCCAACAAAAAAGGGCTGAATTACAAATCTGACAGGAGTAGAATGGCGCTAATAACCTACAAATCTACTCAGGTATTCGTCGTGTCAAATATTACTATTACAGAAACAGCTCAAACTCACTTTGCCAATCTGCTGTCACAGCAGCCTGAAGGTACAAACATTCGTGTGTTCGTGGTAAACCCAGGCACACAAAACGCTGAGTGTGGTGTTTCTTACTGCCCAACAGATGCTATCGAAGCGTCTGACACAGAGCTTAAATTCGAAGCTTTCTCTGCATACGTAGATGAGCTAAGCCTACCGTTCCTAGATGAAGCTGAAATTGACTTCGTTACTGACAAAATGGGCTCTCAGCTAACGCTTAAAGCACCAAACGCTAAGATGCGTAAAGTCGCAGACGATGCACCACTTCTAGAACGTGTTGAATACGCAATTCAAACACAAGTTAACCCACAACTTGCTGGTCACGGCGGTCACGTTAGCTTGGTAGAAATCACTGAAGACGGCGCAGCTATTGTAGCATTCGGTGGTGGTTGTAACGGTTGTTCTATGGTTGATGTAACGCTAAAAGAAGGCATCGAGAAAGAACTTCTTCAACAGTTTGAAGGTGAACTGACTGCTGTTCGTGATGCAACTGAGCACGATCGTGGTGAGCACTCTTACTACTAATCACTGATTTAGTGTTAGTTGTTATTTGAAAGGTTGATGCGCAAGCATCAACCTTTTTTGTTATGTGGATAAGCAAGTTAGGACTATCGCGTTCTCTCTATACTCTTTTGCTATACAACCATATTTTCACCTCGTTACCATCTTGAGTAAGGTATTCAAGTGATCGTAATCGATTCCTGCTTCAATAATTTTCGGATATGAAAACTCGGATCTAGGAACTCAAGGTCATTTCCCCTATATTAGAATGACTTTATAAGAAAGAATTCCAATGAGCTAAGGAGCGAGCGCAATGACGAAAAGGACCAAGCCAGAGATTTTGGCTAAACAAACTGTCGCTCAATCAAGACTATTCTCTATCGAGTCTCTCGACTTACGCTTTTCAAACGGCGAAGAGCGCACTTACGAACGCATGAAGCCCAGCGGGCGCAACGCAGTGATGATGGTTCCTATTACTGAGCAAGGCGATATTCTATTAGTACGTGAATATGCAGCGGGAACTGAACGCTACGAACTTGGCTTTCCAAAAGGGCTGATTGATCCAGGTGAGCAGCCAAACGAAGCCGCCGTTCGCGAACTCAAAGAAGAGATAGGCTTCGGTGCCAACAAGCTTACTCCGCTGAAGGAAGTGATCCTTGCACCCTCTTACTTCTCTAGCAAAATGACGCTGTTTATTGCAGAAGACCTCTACCCAGAAAAGCTAGAAGGTGATGAGCCAGAGCCTCTCGATATTGTGCGCTGGCCACTTGCTCAAGCCGAAGAACTGTTAACACATCTCGATTTCTGTGAGGCTCGGAGTATTACAGCCCTGCTTTTAAGCCTTCGTGTATTAAACAATAACTAGAACATTCAGGCTCGCTCTAAGAGTAAGAGAACATTTATGCCAATAACAAAAGATTTGTCTCACCTCCTACCCTCTGTCATTGAGATTGCTCGCTCTGCTGGTCAACTCATCTTAGAGATCTACGAGAAAAAGGATTACGAAGAGTTCATTAAGAGTGATGACACTCCAGTAACCAGTGCCGATCTTGCAGCACATAAGCTGATATTAAAAAAACTCAGTGAATTGACGCCTGATATTCCCGTATTATCCGAAGAAGACGCCGACATCAGCCTAGAGCAACGCTCTCAATGGGATCGCTACTGGTTAGTTGACCCACTGGACGGCACCCAGGAGTTCATCGCACGAAGTGGTGATTTCGCGACAATTATCGCCCTAATCGAGCATAACAAGCCAGTGATGGGCGTGGTATACGCACCCGTTTCAGGTGTGAGCTATTACGCTTACAGTGGCAAAGGCGCTTGGAAGATCCCAGACCTTAATGACAGCGTGAAAATCAAAACGCATCGTCACGAGCTGCCAAACCAGTCAATCGCCATGGCGATCAGCCGTCGCCAGGACATCAATCGCATCACTAGCCGTATGAGCTCAGCATGGAATTATGATTTGGTTCCTCTAGGCTCAGCAGCGCTTAAGGCCTGTTTAGTCGCAGAAGGTGCTGTGGATTGTTATCTGCGCCTTGGACCAACCGGAGAGTGGGATACCGCCGCAACGCAGTGCATTGTTGAAGAAGCTGGCGGACGTATCTTAAGTACTCAACTAGAACCGCTTTCGTACAATGAAAGAGAAACGCTAGAAAACCCGAACTTCATTGTACTCGGTGATGCAGATTTACCGTGGGTAGAAATTTTGCAAGGCAAAGACTAGGCGAGTTTGCTCCCTTTAACTGTCAGATATCCTCTAGATTCTCAGAACAAACAAAACGGGCACCTCAGTGAGGTGCCCGTTTTTTATATCTCGTAATTTAGTGACCCTTAGCCGTTTAGCTAAAAACGACCTTGATAAGTAAACTGGTACTTACCTTGGCTATCAGGATTACCCAACCATTTAAGCTGATTTTGCATCGTTGGCGGGAATTCAACACCCGGTTTAAACCACGCTGCAGATGTGTAGCGCTGGTTAGATGTTAGACTCGCTGAGAACTCACTGTCTACTTGAGTGCTCTTCTGAACGCCTTTGGCTGCAATTGTACTGTCTTCACAGGTTATGTCCGCAATCACAGGACCAAGGTCTAATGAACCAACAGGTGAATCGACTGCAGCACCAGACCAAGCCACAGTACCTTCACCAGACTGACACCAAGGTTGAGCATGAACCGCATGCTTGATCGTCAGCTCAACCTTTCCACCAATTGAAACCGGGACTGGAATGGCTGGGGCGTATTTCATCACGTTCATAGCAGGCATTGAGGCCACTAAGTTCTCTGCATACGCGCCACTCGTGCTGTACCCGACACGCCCTTTACCTGACAAGTTCATGTCGCTGTTACGACCAAAACGAACCGCCAGTTCTGCTTTGGCTTGAAATAGCTTAGAAAACTGGAAGTCCCACTGCACTGAACCGTAATTAACACGCTGCCAGGCGATATTATTGGCGCTGCCCTGCCAAACCGTTCCTTCAACACCTTCAATATTCAAGCCACGCACAGCCGGTGCATGTTTGAGTACAAAAGAGGCCGGTAGATGCAGCAACAGACTAACCGAGAAAAAGACAATAAAGATGCCGCCAAAAAGTAAACCTAACTTCAAAGATAAACCGCGTTTCACATTAACCTCGTTTAAACTGTAGTCGGTTGACCTCAATAACCCCTGGGTTATCGGAGCGATCAATGTCCATAAACTCAACTTCGACACCCTGCTTCTCTTTCAAGTATGTCAGCCAATCTAAGAACTGATTAAAAGGCACAGGTTTCACCCAGACTTGCAGCATCTCGCCACGTGGTTGCACACGTATCAGCTCGATATTAAAGCGACGCATAGAAGCAGGCACAGATTGATTCAGAGGTTGACTGGCACTAATGCCGCCACTGCCTCGTAGTTCAACCACTTCATTGGCTTTATTGGTTACCCAAGCCAGTAGTTGCTTCTCGCTTTGAATGCGGGTCTGCGCAAGTTCAGCTCGCTGACTGAGTGGCTGGATTAGCCCCCAATAAACGACACCGACCACCAATAGAATTGAGCAACCAATCACTAGTCGTTGCTCTCTTTGACTTATTGAAGTCCACCACGCTTGGAGTGGCTCAATCATATTTCTCATCACTGATCTCCTTACGCAGGTTATTGATGGGGTTTAAGAGTAAAGCTGCCAAATACGGCATCACCATTACGATTCAATGGCCCTTGCTCAACGGTAAACTTCTCTTCAAGTTTCACTCGCGCAGTCTCGAAATATTGGAAGTCAGTACTTTTCGCTTCCAATCTCACCTCTGAGCGGTTGCCGTCGTAGCGAATACTATTCACTTCGATGGCTTTCACTTGTCCTAAAGTTTCTGGCAGTAACGCTAGCCATCCAAGTAAGGAATCACCATCACCCGAGCCACCATACTTCTTAGCTTCGTCGTTCATCTGGCGCTTAAGGTAGCTGACCGTCGGAATACGTTGCTTGCCCGGAAGTACGCTTCTAAAAATACGTTCACTCTCCGTTCGGTACGCTTCGGCTTGTGCTTCGTACTGCTGAACCTTTAAGACTTGCTGAGTGACGATCACCGCCACCAGCAAACAAGCTGCGATCGCTACTTTTTGCCATACACGCCAGTACTTACTGAATGAAGATTTGGTTTTAAAGGTGCCAGTCAGTAAGTTTACGCCACTTGTAATGGCTTGTTGGCTCAGTAAAGACATCACCAGTTCCGCAGGTTTAGCTTGCCACTCAATGCCACTTTGCAGTTGAACGTCATCACTTGGCAGTGCGGTGTAGCTAAAAATCGTTGGTGATTGCTCTTCGTCATCTAAGGCAACCCAATCGCTTTGTAAGAACATCGCTAGCCACGCCTCATTGATCGACACTGCTTGATAGTTGCTTTGACGCAATAACCAATGTTGGTCGATCTGCAGCGCACTGATGCCCTGATCTTCTAAAGGCAACGCTAAGGTATCAGGCAATACTTTACGAAAGATAATGTTCGCTTCGCGGAAAGTATCCAGCGCCTGCTTAAGCCAATCACGTTCCACACCACACACTGTCGCGTGCGTTGCGTCTTTCTCTAAAATAGTCAGGTGTAAGTCTTCGATATCTTGTGCGACTTCGTCTTCTAATAAAAACGGCAGCATAGAATCGAACTGGCGAGCAGCACCTTTCGGGATCTCAACACGCTTAATTAAGCATTCATTTCCCGGCAATAAAGCGATACAGCTACGCTTTTCAGCGTAAGGCGTTAACTCATCCAGCTGCTCCCAGCTAGACAGTTCGCCACTTGCTATCACTTCTTGTTGGCTTGTCGACCAAACTAACCACTGCACAGGGCTTTGTGGTTCGCTACTCAGTCGAACGGTCAGAAACTCGCTCACTGATTCCTCCAAAACGACGGCGTACTACCGTCACTGTTTCTCGATTACTACTATAGAAAAGCGTCCGTATACGTACACGTGACTGCTCAACTAATACCTCTGCATCTAGCTCAAAATAGGCGCTATCTACAGTTAAATATGCTTTCGCTTTTTTGCTGACTTCGGCACTCACACCCACAATAGCAGGCTCAGCCATAAACGCATCCACCGTATCCCAACCATCGAATGGGCGTTTGTCTATCAGCTGTTTGGCATCCGATTCACTTAAGCCGGGGGCAAACATCGCTTCCAATAACGGCGCCTGCTTTTCCGTAAGAGTATTCACATTCAAACGGAAATCGTCGCTCGGCAGAGCACAAACAAAGGGGCGAACCTTATTCATCACCTCACCAGTGACTTGATAAACCGAGCGTAGCTCGGACTCATCGGCCATTAAGCCATTCGCTGCCAAATAAGATGGCTTCATCGCCTCATAAGTACTGTCTTCTACACCAGCTGAAGAGGTGGTTCGGGTATCACTATCAACAAATTCCCAGCTTGAATGTGCAATAACCTCGGCCTGATAAGGCTCAACATCTTGGTTTTCCAACAAGGTTTGCCAAACCGTAATTAAATAAGGTGTTTGGTTACTTGAAGTCGTCGCCACACCAGCCAACGCATTGAGATTAAAACATGCCTGAGCATCAACAATACGGCCTTTAACTTGACCATAATCCAACGGGTATACCTGTTCTTCTAACGCCCATGGTTGACTCAAGTTGACGGTATCACTGTCTTTGTAGCTTTGCCTAATGCCGTCTTGCACCAGCGCTTCGACACCAATGCTGTACCAGTAAGCCTGTTGGTAATTCAGTTGATTGCCCACGCGCTTAAATTGAGTAAACAGGCGTTCCGACATACTGCCTGCGATGGTTGCCATTATCGCCAGTAGCATCAGGATAATGATCAGCGCAACACCTCGCTGCTTGCGCCCCATGGCAGACCTTGTCAGTGCAAACTTATTAGTTCGATGAGTCATTATTCCCCTCATTACTACTTGAAGAGTCACTGTTTGAAGAATCATCGGCCTGATCTAGCGTGCCACCAGGGGTGAGATAAATACGCTCTATCTCACCATAATCTTTCAAGGTTAGCTTTAACCTTACCGCTTTCGGTAGCGATTTGTCGGCTTGCCACTCTTTCCCCCAGCGGCTTCCGTCATAAAACTCGAATTCCAAGCTTTCAACATCATCAAGCAAAGGCGTAATCACACCTTCTTGACCTGCAGGGGTATCGGGGTAACGCCACCACACACGCTCAAGTGTTTCTTCTTTAATGCGGTAACCCACTTTGGTGACTTCTCCGCGAGGAAACTGCTGCTGTGGGTTATGCCAGCCAAGGCGAGTAAACATGATGCCAACGCTGTCGGAATCCAGTAAATACTCTTTAATTAAGATCAGCTTAGATGATGCTTCTTCACCGTTGGTACGAAATTGTCGTACCGCCATCTGGCGAAAATCATTATCTAAAATGACTAAGCTACGTTGCAGTTGATTTAAACGAGCACTGCGCTCGATTGAAAGCTCGTTGCTGCGCTGAACCTGATTGACTACCTGATAAGCCGCCATGCTTAACGTGGCAAAGATAGCGATCGAGACCAAAACCTCAATTAAGGTAAAGCCTCTCCCTTTCGAAGATAGTCCTTGTTTACGAGGCACACGCTTATTGGCGGACATGCTCTTACTTAGCGACTTGCTCTGAGCTAACGACACGCTTTTACTTGACCACATAGCTGCGCACCGTGACCACTGGAGAAGCTTGTTTACTGGTTGCCACACTCACATCAAACGCCTTTAATAAATCATCGCTAGTATCGATTGGCGTGACCTTCCAAAACCACTCTCTCTCGGCCAACTCTTGTGTGCCCTGCGCTTTTTTTAGCTTCTCAGGATGCAGCATCACCAAAGCCATTTGATTATCAACGACCATAGCCGCGAAGGTTTTTTCTTCGAGATAACTGAGGGTATTGATGTGCTGAGTAACAGCACGAATCACACTGATCGCCGCAGTCGCAAAGATAGCGAGCGCAACCAATACCTCAAGCAGCGTCATTCCTCGAGAACCAAGGGGCATACCACGAAAACGATAAGGAGAACGGTTATTCCTCTTCATCTTCTTCTCCCGGTTCTAGCAGTCGAATCACACCATTGTCCAATACTCGAATACGCCAACCATCTTGTATGGTGTCTCCGGTATTTGGATAAAACGACAATACAAATGGCGTCATTTCAGCACTCGACAAGATGTAGATCTGTGGTGGTTTCGGCTTCTTTTCCTCTTCAAGATCAGCAAACATATCTTCATCAAACAAGCTTCCTGGGTTGAACAACCGATCATCGTCTTCCCATGCGCCACCACCTAAGGTCAGTGACAATGCGAGTTCTTCCGGTAGTTCAGTTAAAGAGGGGATTTTTTCAAAATCGACTTCTTGCCAGCCTTCAGACTTAAGCGCCATCAGTACATAGGTCGATTTCTTTTCATCAACTCGAACGCCAAAATCTAAGCCGCTCAAAATAGCCTCTTCATTGAGTAATTGAACTCGCTGATAAAAGCTTTGAGCGTATTTTTTAGCAACATCTTTGCTATTGGTAGGAATGGTCGCGATCACCGCAACCGCCGTTACTGACAGTAGTACCAACACCAAGAGAATCTCAATCAAGGTGAAACCTGGCTGTGTTTGCTGAGTTTTCACCTTGTAGACTCCATCTGTTTACGTCCTACCATCAATAACGTTTCAAACGACAATAACGAATCAAACAATAAGCTGAAGCTTATTGGAAATCCTGCATGTTCCAGTTGCCGATATCCGCAGCAATACCTTCACCACCTTCTTGGCCATCAGCACCAAGAGTGAAAATATCGATAGTGCCGTTATCACCAGGGCTTAGGTATTGGTACTCGTTACCCCATGGGTCGTTTGGCAGACGCTTGATGTAGCCACCGTCGCGGTAGTTACGAGGCTCTGGGCTGCTTGGCTTAGAAACCAATGCATCAAGACCTTGATCCGTTGTTGGGTAAACGCTGTTATCCAGTTTGTACATATCTAGCGCGTTCTCTAACGCCACGATATCAGTGATGGCTTTTTGTTGGTCAGCCTTCTCTTTGTTACCCAATAGGTTAGGTACAACAAAGCTCGCCAATACGCCAAGGATAACCACAACAACCATCACCTCGAGTAGAGTAAAGCCTGATTGTTTCTTCATTCTGTTTTTCATTATTTTCTCCAAATTACAGACAGCGAGTTGAAGGTAATAATGTCCTTCTTCTCGATAATCCAAAAACTAACGTTTTATAAGCGGTAGGTTAGCCGCTCATTAAATTATTCATTTCAAGCATCGGCATCAGAGTCGCCATCACAATGAACAGCACTAAGCCTGCCATCAAAGCGATAAGTGCTGGCGTAAAGATACCTAACGCGATATTCACGGTCGATTCAAAGCTTTGATCCTGGTTATCTGCCGCTCTTGTTAGCATTTGCTCTAACTGACCACTCTGCTCACCACTGGCGATCATATGCAGCATCATTGGAGGGAAGAGTTTGGTTTGATCGAGCGCTTTACGCAGGCTTGCCCCTTCTCTAACACTGTCTGACGCCTGCAGTACTTGTTGCTTCACATGGTGATTCGACATCACATCCACCGCAACCTTCATCCCTTCAAGAATAGGAATCGCACTCGAGGTACAAATAGAGAGTGTTCGAGCAAAACGAGAGGTATTGATCCCTTTCGCTATTTTACCAATCAGCGGGATACTCAATAATTTTCGATCCCAACTCATACGAACGCCCGGCTTTTTCAGTGCCGTCTTAATCAGAACAATCACACCAACAGTTAACAACAGTAATTGGATGCCCCAATCCTGGATAAATTCACTCGATGCTAATAAAAATTGTGTCGATTGCGGAAGTTCTTGGCCCATTTGAATAATGGGTTCAACGATCTTAGGTACTACCGTTGCCAATAGGAAAGAGACAATCGTCACCGCAAACACCACCAGCACAATCGGGTAGATCATCGCTTGCAGTAACTTAGAGCGCATCTTTTGACGATTTTCCGCGTAATCAGCTAATCGCTCCAATACCGCATCTAAGTGCCCTGATTTTTCGCCCGCCGCAACCATGGCTCTGAACAGTTCATCAAAGATATGTGGATAATCTGACAAGCTATCGGCTAACGAGTAACCTTCCGTCACTTTAGAGCGGACGGCAAGTAACATAGTTCGAATACGTGGTTTTTCCGATTGCTCGGCGACCGCTTTTAAACATTCTTCCAACGGCATACCAGATTGAACAAGCGTTGATATTTGACGCGTAATCAAAGCAAGATCAGGTGTACTGATACCACGCTTAAAACTGGTCGAAGGTTGAGAGCCTTTGGCATTTTTTGCCTTGGCTTCAGTCATCTCAACCGGCATTAAGCCTTGCTCTTTTAAGCGCTGGCGAGCCTGGCGAGCGTTATCCGCTTCAATAGACCCCTTTTTACTTTTACCTTTAGCATCCAGCGCTTTGTATTCAAATGCCGCCATACTAGACTTCCTTGGTCACGCGCATCACTTCTTCTAGGGACGTTACCCCTTTCAGAACTTTGCTCAAGCCATCATCTCGAATACTTGGTGTTGTGCCACGAATTGCTTTCTCAATTGCCTGTTCGCCAGCTTCACTGTGAATCAGCTCTTGTACCGAATCGTCAATCATCAGGAGTTCATGAATACCGGTACGGCCTCGATAGCCTTTGTGACTGCAGCTTTCACACCCTTTGGCATGGTAAAGCGTTAGGCTGTCTTTCTTCTTCAACCCAAACAGTTTTTTCTGTTCTTTATCCGCTTCGTAAGGTTCTTTACAGTCGTTACACAGGGTGCGAACCAAGCGCTGAGCCAAAACACCCAGCAGCGAAGAAGAGATCAAGAAGGGTTCGATGCCCATATCACGCAGACGCGTAATTGCACCGATTGCCGTATTGGTGTGAAGGGTCGACATCACTAAGTGACCGGTCAAAGAGGCTTGAACAGCGATCTCTGCGGTCTCTAAGTCACGTATCTCACCAATCATTACCACATCGGGATCTTGACGAAGAATCGCACGTAAACCACGCGCAAAGGTCATATCAACCTTAGGGTTCACTTGTGTTTGACCAATGCCATCAATATCAAATTCAATTGGGTCTTCAACGGTAAGGATGTTGCGTTCGTTGCTGTTAAGCTCTTGCAGGCCAGCGTACAAGGTCGTTGATTTACCTGAGCCTGTCGGGCCAGTCACCAAGATAATGCCATGTGGGCGCTGAATCAGCTTACGGAAGTTTTCATGGTTTTCTGCTGTCATACCTAAACTGTGCAAGTCTAGACGAGTGGCGTTTTTGTCCAACAGACGCATTACCACACGCTCACCATGCGAAGAAGGCATGGTTGAAACACGAACATCAACCGCTCGGCCACCAATACGCAGAGAAATACGACCATCTTGTGGCACGCGTTTTTCCGCAATGTCCAATTTAGCCATAACCTTGACACGCGAAACCAATAACGGAGCCAGTTTACGGCTTGGCGCTAGAACATCACGCAGCACACCATCAACTCGGAAACGGATACAAAGTGACTTTTCAAAGGTTTCGATGTGTATATCCGAAGCACCCTCTTTGATCGCCTCACCCAGCATCGCATTGATTAATTTGATGATTGGTGCATCATCTTCTGATTCAAGTAAGTCTTCGTCTTGAGGCAGTTCTTCCGCTAGTGAGAAGAAGTCATCACTATCAGCACCAATGTCTTCCATGAGCTGACGAGCTTCTGACGAGTCACGCTGATAAGCATCGGTCAGTTTTTTATCAAACTCATCGAGAGTAATCGCTTGTGGCGTGAAACCATTTTTCACAACACGACTCACTTCAATGATCGCCGCCGATTTCAGTGGCTCAACATAATAAAGTATCGGTGCGCGCTCTGGATGTTGGTATTCCAACACCATCTTGTAGCGATTCGCAAAGCTAAACGGCAAGCGCTGATAAGTACGTGCCGCCCCTACCAATTCAGCCATTATTCTTGTTCCATTTGATCGATGAAGGCTTGAATTTCAGCCGGGTGATTCATCTCCGCACCAAATTTAGGCAATACTGGGATATTATCGTCGGCCAATAATTTCAGCCCTTGCTCAGCCTTATACAGTTGCTCCGCACGAATGAAATTGTATTTACGCTGAGTGATACCATCGGCTGTCATACCATCACGAATGATGGTTGGCTTGATGAATACCATTAAATTCTTTTTCTCAACCTGAGTACTGGTGGATTTGAACAGGTGGCCTAGAAAAGGGATATCACCCAAGAACGGTACCTTAGATTCACTTTCCAGTGCTCGCTCGTCAATCAAGCCACCAAGCACCAGCATTTGACCGTCTTGAACAATCACAGACGTGTTCAGTTGACGCTTAGCAAAACGAACATCAACTGCACCATTGGCGCCCAATACGTTAGAGACTTCTTGTTCTATTTGCAGTTGAACCGAATCACCCTCGTTGATTTGTGGCACCACTTTAAGCTTGATACCCACTTCTTTACGTTCAACCGTTTGGAATGGGTTGTCGTTGCTTGAACCTGCGGTCGAGCCAGTTAAAACAGGCACCTCTTCACCCACAATGAATGAAGCCTCACCGTTATCCATCACGGTAATACTTGGAGAAGATAGGATATTTGAATTTGAATCGGTCGCTACTGCACTGATCAAGGCGGTCCAGTCACCCATGACGACACTCATTGCGGCGCCATTAACGCCAGAAAGAGCAGAAGCTAACGTTGAGTAGTCACCCTTTTCGGTGGTCGTCTCATTACGCTGGAAATTACCATCAGAGTCATAAACCGCGGTGGTCGTTTCAGTGTCTTTCGCTTCTTCTAAACCAACCATTACGCCACCGATTGACGCACCAGTGTTGCCATACTGAATCACAGCACCAGTATCAAGGTTACCCCATTGCACACCAAGGTTAATACCGTCACCTTCTGCCATCTCGACAATTAGGGCTTCAATCAATACTTGAGCACGACGAATATCCAACTGTGCGATCACATCTTGTAGCGCATTCATGATGTCCGGCTGTGCGGTAATCACTAAAGAGTTGGTGTCACTGTGAGCGGAGATCATCACTTGATTGCGCTGCGATGAACTGCCTTTAGTTGAAGTTTGCTTCTCTGATTGCAGGTTATCCGACACGCCTTTCAGCACATCAACTAAATCTTCTGCTTTTGCGTATTTAAGGTAAATAACTTGGTTATTGCCCTTGGTTGCCATTTCAACATCAAGCTGTTCAATCAGCCTTCTTAAACGGCTACGTACCTTAGGGTCACCTGAGATAAGGATCGCATTGGTACGTTCATCGGCAACTAATTTAGGTTGTAGGAAGGCTGGTGTGTTTTGGGCATCTGTGGTTTTGCTTAGTGCATCAACGATACGTACCATTTCTGCCGCAGAAGCATTCTTTAGCTCAACGACTTCAATCTCTTTATCACCCGCTTGGTCAACACGCTTGATGATTTCAGCTAAACGGTTTACTACCGCCGCTCGGCCTGTAATAAGGATGATGTTGGCTGGGTCGTAGTGCACAACGTTACCCGCGCCTGCATTGTCGTTTAGTTGACGAAGCAGAGGAGAAAGTTCACGCACCGAGACATTACGAACCGTCACAACACGTGTCACCACGTTGTCGCCTTTGATCGTATCACTGTCTCCAACGACTGGAATTGCCGATGTTTTCGAATCCTTGGCCTTGATGATCTTAAGAACACCCGAGTCCATTTCGACAACCGCGTAGCCATACACTTCCAATACGTTTAGGAAGAAGCTGTAATATTGCTCTTCATTGAGTACGTCGTAGCTGCGTACATCGATTTTTCCGCGCACCGAAGGGTCAACGATGATCGTCTTCTCTAGGTTACGACCAACAATATTAATAAACTCTTGAATATCAGTGCCTTTAAAGCTGGCACTAAAATCACTCGCGATGGCTGCGGGTGTGCAGATTAAGCTTCCTGCCAATAACCATGCACTTTTCTTAAACCAATGCTTCACGTACTTCTCCTACACTTTCGTCCTTCGTTAGACGCAAAGTTTTAAAATTCAATAAACACTTCATGTTGTTGACCATCTCTCTCGACGACGAGGTTTAGCTCTGTCAGCTCTGAGATAGAACGGAATATGTTGCCCATAGCGGCAGGGTCTGTCAGGTCTTGTCCATTTAACTGAGTGGCAATATCTCCGTTTTGGAGCCCAACAGAGTTAAAAAGTTCTGAATCTTTGCCAGGGCTCACACGATAACCAATCACTTTATCGTCGCGTTTCACCTGAGACAGTCGAACATATTGGAAGATTTGTTGAGGATCTTTCATTATCTTCGCTTTAATTTCATCTAGCTTCTCTTCTGCAGAAGCTGGGTTGTTGCCACGCACAGAAGAAGAGGTACGAGGTGGCGCAGGTGCTGATACAGACAAACGCTTGTACTCAATACCTTCAAGCATCAGGGTTTCGTCTCGACCTGAGTTATCAATAATCACACGATCGACTAATACCGCTTTTAACTTAGCTCGCGTACCTTCGATCTCTTCATTAATGCCGTAGGTCGCTTGTGTGCCGCGATTGGCAATCACCGCCAAGCTCAGCTTTGGATTAGAACTGGCTACTGCACCCACTAAAACGAGGTTCAGTCGCGTCTTTGGCGCATCTTGGATAACTTGCTGCTCAACCACAGCAGGCGTGGTTGGGTTATAAGCACCAAACATGTTGCTCTGCTGCAAAGAAGAGATATCAAGAGTCGATTGAGGTGCTGAAGACGATGAAGCCGTTGCTGTCCAAGGCGCGATAGTTTGCTCAGCAGGTTCGATAAACCATGCAAGCTGCCCTAAGATCCATGCGGAAGCTGCAATCAATACACAACAGGTCGCTAAGCTTAGTTTCTGCTGAAGTACAAATCCATTCTCTAATAAGCGGCTCAACATAGGAGAATTCCCTACGCGATTTTTGAGCTCTAAAAAGTTCACTTTCCTAGTCCCTTTTCATGACGACAAACGCTGCAAATCATTAAACTTTCAGCTTTTTTATTCATTCGTTCGATACCAAGCTTATTTAAGCAATAAGATCCTGAACTATATCATAGCAAATCTATAAATCGGCATTACCTGAGCTATTTTGTAATCTTCCTTGAAAAAAAAGCCAATCGCCTCCACATAAGCTTCTACTAAATGTGATAAGCGTCATCAAAAACATGTTGCGCACTGTTCGTTACAGTTAAACCGCATTCATTTCTCACTTAATAAGGCACAGCCCTATATGAAAACTGCTAATGAAGCTGTCAGACTCGATAAATGGTTGTGGGCAGCTCGTTTTTACAAAACCCGGTCTATTGCTCGCAACATGGTCGATGGTGGCAAAGTCCACTATAATGGTCAGCGCAGCAAGCCAAGTAAAATTGTCGAACTTGGGGCTGTGATTACACTGCGCCAAGGTAATGAAGAAAAGACGGTAACGATCGAGAAAATCTCAGCCCATCGTGGTGGAGCTCCGATCGCTCAAACCCTCTATGAAGAAACCACCGAAAGCTTGGCAAAAAGAGAAGAGTTTGCACAACAGCGCAAGCTAAATGCTCATAGCCCAGCACCAGAACGTCGCCCAGATAAAAAGCAACGTCGTGACATCATCAAGTTCAAGACTCAATAAGCTAGAAGGAATAGCCAAATGGCAGACCCAATGTCTACAAGTAATGTTTTAAATCGCTACCTATTTGAAGACCTATCAGTACGTGGTGAATTGGTACAGATGGACGAAGCGTACCAACAGATTATTTCTAGCAAGGAATACCCAGCTCCAGTACAAAAGCTGTTGGGTGAGCTACTGGTTTCAACGACGCTACTAACGGCGACCCTAAAGTTTGAAGGTTCTATCACGATGCAGCTGCAAGGTGACGGCCCAGTATCTCTAGCAGTTATCAATGGCGATCACGATCAGAAGATCCGTGGTGTTGCTCGCTTTGAAGGCGATATCGCAGACGACGCAGGTCTACACGCCCTAATGGGTAAAGGTCATCTAGTGATCACTATCGATCCTAAGAAAGGTGAGCGTTACCAAGGTATCGTTGGTCTTGAAGGTGACACGCTTGCACAAGTGCTTGAAGGCTACTTCGCTAACTCTGAACAGCTTAAGACTCGTCTATGGCTGCGCACTGGCGAGCATGAAGGCAAAGCACACGCTGCAGGTATGTTGCTACAAGTAATGCCTGACGGCACCGGTACTCCAGACGACTTCGAGCACCTAGAGCAACTAACAGACACCGTGAAAAACGAAGAGCTATTCACTCTAGAAGCGAACGAACTGCTTTACCGTTTGTACAACCAAGAGAAAGTACAGCTATTCACACCACAACCGGTTGAGTTCTTCTGTGGCTGTTCACGCGATCGAAGTGCAGCAGCAATCATTACTGTTGCTCAAGAAGAGATCTACGACATCCTAAGCACCGAAGGAAGCGTTGGTCTACACTGCGATTACTGTGGCACAAACTACTCGTTCGACAAGAATGATGTTGATGCACTGTACGCAGAAGCAGCAGATAAAGGCAGCAATACGGTTCATTAATTTACGGCGTACCAAAAACACGTAATTTACCCCAAAAAGGTCAGCCCTCAGCTGGCCTTTTTTGTGATCAAAATAGCGCAAACTCCGTAACATCTCGTAATAAAATCACCGCTTAATTTTAATCAATTAATAATGTTCTCGCCCCTAGCGCAAAGGTTTGCGTACAGGATAGACTAGTTGGGCCAATATGTGACGAGACGCTTAAAACCCCATGGCTAATATGGATATTTTTTGAGCTATATCCCTGTTTCCCCCGAGTCTCGTTGCTAGCATGGTGAGCAGATAACAATAAAAAATTAATACAAAATCCCTACAAAATATCCTACAAGGAGCACCTATGACCGTTATGGAACATACAAAGGCTGCACAAATTGATCTAACTAAGCACGGACTGACTGGCGTTACTGAAGTTCTTCGTAATCCTAGCTACGAGCAGTTATTCGTTGAAGAAACACTGCCAGGTTTGGAAGGCTACGAAAAAGGCGTAGTAACGGAACTAGGCTCTGTTGCGGTAGACACTGGTATCTTTACTGGCCGCTCACCAAAAGATAAGTACATTGTTAAAGATGACACGACCCGCGATACCATGTGGTGGTCAGATCAAGGCAAAAATGACAACAAACCGATTACAACTGAAGTATGGAATGAGCTGAAAGAGCTTGTGACAACTCAGCTATCTGGCAAGCGCCTGTTTGTCATCGACGGTTATTGTGGTGCTAACCCTGATACGCGCTTAAGCGTGCGTATTATCACTGAAGTAGCGTGGCAAGCGCACTTCGTTAAGAACATGTTCATTCGTCCAACTGACGAAGAGCTAGCAACGTTCGAACCTGATTTCGTGGTAATGAACGGTGCTAAAACAACTAACCCTAACTGGGAAAAGCAGGGTCTAAACTCTGAAAACTTCGTTGCTTTCAACCTAACAGAGCGCGTTCAAATCATCGGTGGTACTTGGTACGGCGGTGAGATGAAGAAAGGCATGTTCGCAATGATGAACTACCTGCTTCCTCTGCAAGGCATTGCTTCAATGCACTGTAGTGCAAACGTCGGCGAGAAAGGCGATGTAGCCATCTTCTTCGGTCTATCAGGTACAGGTAAAACTACGCTTTCAACCGATCCTAAGCGTGAGCTAATCGGTGATGATGAGCACGGTTGGGATGACGATGGTATCTTCAACTTCGAAGGTGGTTGTTACGCGAAGACGATTCGTCTATCTAAAGAAGCAGAACCTGAAATCTACAATGCAATCCGTCGTGATGCACTACTAGAAAACGTAACAGTTCGTGGTGATGGTTCTATCGATTTTGATGACGGTTCAAAAACTGAGAACACTCGTGTTTCTTACCCGATTCACCACATCGATAACATCGTTAAACCAGTATCAAAAGCCGGTCACGCTCAAAAGGTTATCTTCCTGACTGCTGATGCATTCGGTGTACTGCCACCCGTTTCTAAACTGACTCCAGAGCAAACGAAGTACCACTTCCTATCTGGCTTCACTGCAAAACTAGCGGGCACTGAGCGTGGTATTACTGAGCCAACGCCAACGTTCTCTGCGGCATTTGGTGCGGCATTCTTAACTCTCCACCCAACTCAGTACGCTGAAGTGCTTGTGAAGCGTATGGAAGCAGCTGGCGCTGAAGCTTACCTAGTGAACACAGGTTGGAACGGTACTGGTAAACGTATCTCTATCCAAGATACGCGAGGCATCATCGACGCTATCCTAGATGGCTCAATCGACAACGCTGAAACTAAGGTTATCCCTATGTTTAACCTAGAAGTGCCACTAGCGCTGCACGATGTTGACCCAGCGATCCTTGACCCACGCGATACGTACACTGACCCTCTACAATGGGAAAGCAAAGCGAAAGATCTAGCCGAGCGCTTCATCAACAACTTTGATAAGTACACTGACAACGCTGAAGGTAAATCACTGGTTGCGGCTGGCCCTCAACTGGACTAACCCAATCATCTGCTCGGGCTTAGCCAAAAGCGAACGCCCAATTTAAAGTGATATTTTTGTAGCAAGCCCCTCTTTTGAGGGGCTTTTTTGTTGATGCTTGACCCTTTTTGTTCCACTCTGTTTTAAGACTATTGAAATTTAAGGCTTTCAGGGAATGAAAAAGGTATTCATGGTGTTCGGCATTGTGTTGGCTATCGCCGTTGCAACTATCGCAGCGCTGCTATTAAGCCTGCAGACCCAATACCGTGCGGATGTTGCCAACTTTTTTATCAAACATACGATTGAACAACCTGTATTCATTGA
Source organism: Vibrio sp. 10N.222.49.C9 (assembly GCF_041474985.1). NCBI lineage: Bacteria > Pseudomonadati > Pseudomonadota > Gammaproteobacteria > Vibrionales > Vibrionaceae > Vibrio > Vibrio sp. 10N.222.49.C9. Next base: position 57,983 of record NZ_JBFRVD010000024.1, read on the forward strand.
AGATGTTGAGTATCAGGCGCCTTATCACATCACCTTAATGGGCATTACCCAAAGCCAACCAGAAAAGCAAACACCTCTGTATATCGACAAGATCGATCTTTGGTTCAGCCCCAGCTCGATGACAGAGGCCAAACTGGTCTTTGAATCTGTTTTGATCAGCGGCCTACAATTAGAGGCAGACGATCTAAAAACACTGACTTCTTTATTTACCCAACCAAACATCAAGCTCCACCAGCTGGCCATCAACAATCTCGACTTTTCGACGCCAGAGTTTAATGCGCGAGGCATCGACCTACAGATCTCCGCCCCAACGTGGAACAACGATAACTCGCTGCTACCTTATGGAAAAACCCAACTCTCTGCCTCACAACTGTATTGGCAAGGTGAGGCATTCGATAATCTGTTGATTGATCTAGACCTCAAGCCGAGTGACAGCACCCTTTATGGTGCTTCGTTTGACTGGCGTGGCGCCAAGATTTCTGGGCAAGCTGAACAATATCAACAAGATTGGTCGTTGGTGAATGTGACCGTCGATGGCTTACGACTCAATCAGGAACAGACCCAAAACCTACTAAGCAAAGAGTGGGATGTTGCAGGCATTAAGATTAATCACATCAATAGCTTAGATATTCTGCGTAGCGACGTAGAGTGGCAAGATGGCCACCTCGCTGCCTTTGATGCCTCATTAGAAAATATCCAACTGCCTTTTGAAATCTGGAAACAACAGAAAGCCATTTTTTCTCTACAGGCAGAAGGAGTGACCATTGATGATGACATGTTCATCGAGCCAAGCCTCAAGCTCAACCTAGAAGCAAACCGGATTCTGATTGAGGATTTCTATACTCAATTCCTGCAGGGCACTGTTCAGCTCAATGGCGAAGTCGCCCCTAGCAGCATTCAATTGGCGCAGCTCGACCTGCAAGGCATCAAGTGGATTACCGAAAACCAAGATAGCCCTCTACCGGCCGCTCGCCTATTGCCTTGGCTCACACAGCTCCAGAACGTCGAGATTAACCGACTTAATATAGAACGCAGCCAACTTATCCAACTAGCACAAACGCCTTACTGGCAGGTCTCTGGATTACATGTCGAGGGGCATCAAGTTCAACTGCTGCAAGATAGAAAACTGGGCTTGTGGCAAGGGAAGCTGATGGCGAGCGCCAATGATGCCAGCTACCAAAATATTCTCAGCGCACAGCCTGTGGTTGAGATGAATAGCGAACAAGGAAAATGGACGCTGACTCGTATGTTTGCACCACTCAGGAATGGCTACATTGAAGCCAATGCAACGCTCGATTTTAACCAAATCAGCAAGCCATGGAGCTTAGATATTTCTGCCGATGGGTTACCCATTGCGCCTATGCTGCAGCGACTTGAATTACCACTCGATGCAACCGGCTATGGCGAGTTTGAACTTCAAGCCGCAGGTTTATATGGCGACTCACTGATGCTCGGTTACTCAACCACAGGGCAACTCACTGGCAGCGTTCGCCAGGGTGTGATGACCTTTAATGACAAGCTTTCTGAAACATCGACTGATAACGTGTTTGAAATTCCAGAGCTTAATGCGCATTTTGACCGTGGGCGCTTCACTCTCGAACCGATGCATATTATTGGTGCATCATCAGCAGAGCAAGGCGAACAAAGGGTTCAAACGCTCAATGGCGAGGCTTCTGGAGAACTCGACTTGCTTAAAGCTGAGCAACACACCCTCTCGATTACCCTATCGGACCCATGCCATCAAATCTCAGGAAAGCTCACCCAAGCTGAGTATTCGGAGATTAACGACTGCCAACAAAAAAACGCCACTCCTCAGGAGTAGCGCTTTCAGTCAATATCGACAGCATTACCGGTGTTAGCTATTCGCTCACATTAGGGCGTGTTGACCTTTCGTGGTTGAATTTTGTTCGGATGGGGACGCCTAGATAAAAGCGTTTTAATCGCGGCGAGGGGGAAGTAGCCTAGTCATTCTAAGCAAATCTCCCTCAACAAAGAGTAAAGCGCTTTTAGCCGAACCCTCCGGGCAGCGTTTGCTGGGTATTTCTACTGCGTTATCGGTTTCTCATGTAGGCTAGCTACACATCAAAGCCTCTGCCTTGTATAAATACCCAGCAACTCGCTGCAAAAACCAGCCCGAAAAATCAACACGCCCTAGTATCTGTCGAGAGTACCTTTTTGTAGTCAGGGATCAGCATATAGGTTCCCGTAAACTCTACCGCTTCCACATCGCCGCTATGAATGGTCACGTGAATGATGATACGTGCCTTTCTTCCTGACGCAAGGCGGTCCAAGTCACCACTGATCCCATCCAATGAAGTAGAGGCAACAGGGTTTTGCTCAACCGGGTGACGATAACGAATATTACTGTCTGCCAGCACGATATCACCGGTCAGCCCGCGTTCTTTCATCAATAACCAAGTCATCCCCCAACCAGTTAAGGTCGCTAAGGTAAAGGCAGAGCCTGCAAACATGGTATTATGCGGGTTCAAGTTGGGATTCAGCTGAGCACTACACTCAAATTGGTAACCCGTGTATTGGTTGATCTTGATGCCCATCTTGTCACTGATCGGGATCTGATGTTCCCAGCGCTGCTGAAGCTCATTACACCACTCAGGCTTACGCAGAACGTCTGCCATTGGGTCAAGATGCTTAACCATCTGTTGGTGACGCACAGGGCCACGTTGATCGTTAATCTCACCGCGACGTTCAAATTCATTCTTCTCATAGAATGAGATCGCATCTTCACGTGCATTACACACCAAGCGCTTAGCACCTTCTTGGCGAGCCAATGACTCAAGTGTGACTAGAATCAACGAACCCATGCCTTTACTTTGGCGAGATTTCTTCACCGCCATGTAGCGGATCTGACCTTCCAGATCTGGGGTGATATACAGACGACCAATCGCCATCGGGCGACCCCGACCATCAACGATCATGCGATGGTGACTCATTGGGTCATATTCATCGCGCTCAGAACCTACCGGCATTCGCCAAGGTTCACGGAGCATCTGCCAACGAAAATGGTAATACTTGTTTAGTTGATTTTCGGTGGTTGGTGTTATGAGTTTAAACATGCTTATTCCTTTAAGCCTAAACCTGCAGCCAGAATGTCACTGGGCCATCATTAACCAAAGACACTTTCATGTCGGCTGCGAATCGGCCACGTTCCGTTGGCAACACTGATTCACACTGGTCAGAGAAATAGTTGTAAAGACGCTCAGCATCTTCTGGGTGAGCACCACGAGAGAACCCTGCTCGAGTCCCTTTCTTGGTATCGGCCGGCAGAGTGAATTGAGACACCACTAATACCTTACCTTCTACTTGCTTCACGTTGAGGTTCATTTTATCGTCTTCGTCTCCAAAGACACGATAAGTGGTCACTCGTTCCATCAAACGTTTGGCTTTGGCTTCGTCGTCACCTTTTTCTACGCCTAACAAAACTAATAAGCCTTGTTCAATCTCACCAACTACTTCGCCATCAACACGGACGGCAGCTTCACTTACTCTCTGGATCAGTGCTATCACTGTTGTTTCCTTGCTCTGTGATTTTGTCGTTATCCGAAGAGTGTACCATTTCTTGCGTGTCACTCCACTGTTCGTGCTCACCGAGCGCCGCCGTCACCTCAGCACCAACCAATACGATGAGCCAACACAAATACACCCAAACAAAAAGAATCGGAATCGCCGCTAAAGCGCCATAGATCAGCTGATAAGAAGGGAATTGAGTAATGTAGGCCGCAAAGCCTTTCTTACTGAGTTCGAACAACAGAGCTGCAACCAGAGAACCTGCCGCTGCGTGAGAAAAATGTATCTTTTTGTTGGGAACCAACAAGTACAAACCGAAGAACGCAAAGAAAGAGAGAATCAAAGGCAGTTTGCGAATTACGGTATTAAAGGCGCCAGATACTACCTCGTTTTGCAGCAAGCTCAATGATGTCACATAAGAAGTAGCAGCAATACTCGCCCCGACTAGAATAGGTCCTAGCGTAAGCACCATCCAGTACATAGAGAAAGACAGCACCGCACGTCGCTTCTCGTCGACACGCCAGATGTAGTTTAAGTTCTTATCAATATTTGAGATCAGCATCAGAGCTGCAATGAATAAGAACACACTGCCCACCGCCGTCATTTTTCCGGTATTGGCAACGAACTCTAACAAAGCACCGTGTACGGCATCCCCAGACGCGGGAACAAAGTTGGTAATAACGAAGTTTTGAATCACGATACCAACATCAGCAAAGATGGAAAATGATGACAAGATAGAGAGCAGAACCGTCAACATCGGTACGATCGAGAGCAAAGTAATGTACGCCAAGTAGCCCGCATTCACGTTGACTCTATCGTGCGTCATTCGCGCCAAAAGATAGCGAGAAAACTGAATACTGAGTGTGGCGACCTTTTTTATCTTCAACTTGTAACTCCCTTGTAACTCGTTCATAGTCCTAATTAATATTCCGTTACTTAACTATAGGAAACTAGGATGCCTTATTTAATAGTTATAGTCCTCTCTATTTTTACTCTTACTGGATGCCAATCAGCTTATTACTCCGCCATGGAGCAAGTGGGCTATCACAAGCGTGACATTATGGTTGATAGAGTGGAAGACGCTAAAGAGTCACAGCAGGATGCTCAGGAAGAGTTTACCAGCGCACTTGAAGCACTCAGCAGCCTGACTAACTTCAGTGGCGGCGACCTTGAAGACATGTACAACCAAATCAATGATAAATACCAAGACAGCGAGAAAGCCGCGCAAAATGTCAGTGACCGCATTGCTGCGATTGAAGATGTGTCGGATGCGCTGTTTGAAGAGTGGCAGAGTGAGTTAGATCTCTACACCAGTGATTCACTGCGCCGCTCGAGCGAGCAAAAACTTCGTGAAACTAAATTGTCTTACCAAACGATGCTGTCAGCAATGAAGCGCGCCGAGAAGAAAATGGACCCAGTGCTCAATACCCTTCGCGACAACACGCTTTACTTGAAGCACAACCTCAATGCGAGCGCTGTCGGTTCACTGCAAGGTGAGTTTATGAGCTTAGAAAAAGACATCGCGTACGCGATCAAACAGATGAATGCAGCGATTGCCGAGTCGGATAAATTCCTTGCTCAGCTAAATCAGAAGTAACGCCTGAAAAGACAAAACAAGATAAGCCCGTATGAACCCAATCATTATAACTGGCGGCCCTGGTGCCGGAAAAACCACACTGATAAATGCGTTGGCTGGTGCGAGTTACCCCACCTTCGCAGAGTCCTCTCGCCAGTTAATAGAACAGCAAAGTCAGCTTGAAAACGGTATCTTGCCTTGGGTAGACCTTCCCGGCTTTGCTGAGCTTTGTTTAGGTGTGATGAGCGAGCAAAAAGACCAAGCCAATCAACATCCGATTGCCTTTCTCGATCGCGCTATTCCAGACATTTGTGGCTATTTGGCTCAGGCTAACCTAGAGATAGATGCGGCCTACCGAGAAGCAAGCAAAGGCTACCACTCACAAGCCTTGTTCTGTCGCCCTGAGGCTTCAATTTATGTACAAGATGATGTGAGACCTTATCCGTTTGAGGAGGCGCTAGAGATTCACCACGCGTTAGAAAGAGTCTACCAAGAACTTGGCTATGAGGTGGTTGAAGTGCCGTTTATGCCAGTCGAAGAACGGCTTCAATTCGTTGAGCGTTACTTAGGTATCAAAAGCTAGATCCCCAACTCGGTCGTTCCTCCCTCTTGAGGATGACGAAGACTTAAACACTCTTCGTATCTCGTTTAACCGTATCTAAACAAACTAAAAAACAAAAGCCCCGAGCAGCTAGGCTACTCGGGGCTTTCTTATCTACTTAGCTAGAAGCTAGTCAGCTGGCAATTAAGCCTTAGCTGGACGTGCTGCACGCTTACGTTCGTTTTCAGTAAGAAGCTTCTTACGGATACGAATGCTTACTGGCGTTACTTCTACTAGTTCGTCTTCGTCGATGAACTCAAGAGCTTGCTCTAGAGTGTGACGGATAGGTGGCGAAAGAACCTGTGCTTCATCAGTACCAGATGCACGAACGTTCGTTAGCTGCTTACCTTTCAGACAGTTTACTGTCAGGTCGTTTGAACGGTTATGAATACCGATAATTTGACCTTCGTATACTTCATCCGCGTGCTCAGCAAATAGACGACCACGTTCTTGTAGGTTGAATAGTGCGTAAGTCAGAGCTTTACCAGTTGCGTTCGAGATTAGAACACCGTTGTTACGTTGACCGATTACGCCGCCTTTGTGAGGACCGTAGTGATCAAATGAGTGGTAAAGAAGACCAGAACCAGACGTTAGAGTTAGGAACTCAGTTTGGAAACCGATAAGACCACGAGAAGGCATCATGAAGTCCATGCGAACACGGCCTTTGCCATCTGGAGACATATCAGTTAGCTCACCTTTACGTAGACCGATGTTTTCCATGATGCCACCTTGGTGCTCTTCAAGCACGTCGATAGTCACAGTTTCAAACGGTTCAGTTAGGTTGCCATCTTCGTCTTTCTTGATGATAACTTCTGGACGAGATACAGCTAGCTCGAAACCTTCACGACGCATGTTTTCGATCAGGATAGATAGGTGAAGTTCACCACGACCTGAAACACGGAAACGATCTGGGTTATCAGTTTCTTCAACACGTAGTGCAACGTTGTGTACTAGTTCTTTCTCTAGACGCTCAAGGATGTTACGTGAAGTAACGAACTTACCTTCTTTACCCGCGAACGGAGAAGTGTTTACTTGGAACGTCATTGTTACTGTTGGTTCATCAACAGAAAGCGGAGTCATTGCTTCAACATTGTTTACGTCACAGATAGTGTCTGAAATTTTCAGCTCACCAAGACCAGTGATTGCAATGATGTCGCCAGCGTTAGCTTGCTCAACTTCGTGACGGTCAAGACCTAGGTAACCAAGAACTGTACCTACTTTACCGTTACGTTTTTTGCCTTCTGCATTGACGATAGTTACTTGTTGGTTTGGTTTAACAGAACCACGAGTAACACGAGCAACACCGATAACACCTACGTAAGAGCTGTAATCAAGTTGCGAAATTTGCATTTGTAGTGGACCGTCAAGGTCAACTGCAGGCGCGTCTACTGTATCAACAACAGCTTGGAACAATGGTTCCATGTTCTCGCCAGTTTCGCCTTCAGTCATTGTTGCCCAGCCGTTTAGAGCTGAAGCGTAAACAACTGTGAAGTCTAGTTGCTCATCAGTAGCACCTAGGTTGTCGAAAAGGTCGAATACTTGATCCATAACCCAATCAGGACGAGCGCCTGGGCGGTCAATCTTGTTGATTACAACGATTGGCTTAAGACCGTGTGCGAATGCTTTTTGCGTTACGAAACGAGTTTGAGGCATTGGGCCATCAACTGCGTCAACGATAAGCAGAACAGAGTCAACCATAGACATGATACGCTCAACTTCACCACCGAAGTCCGCGTGTCCCGGAGTATCTACGATGTTGATGCGGTAATCATTCCAGTTGATTGCTGTGTTCTTAGCAAGAATGGTAATGCCACGCTCTTTTTCGATGTCATTCGAATCCATGACACGCTCTTCAGCTTCACCACGAGACTCAAGAGTGCCTGACTGTTGTAGCAGTTTATCAACCAAAGTCGTTTTACCGTGGTCAACGTGCGCGATGATCGCGATATTTCTTAACTTATCAATCTGTGGAGTAGACATGGATTCTCGATTCACTCATAAAAGTAGCCGTCACTTATCTCAAAAGTTTGGATAATAACCGCTAGCTTGATTTAAAAAACGGTCAATAATATACCAGATTCTAGACAAAAACCCAGAAATATGTGATCTGAACCAAGGCTTTTTTCTTTATTAGCGATTCATATCCGCTTAACTTTGATTCAGTACAGTGTTGAGCAGCCAAATTCGTAGGACTCTAAAAAAGTATCACCTACGAGTGGCGAGCCAAATCTCCCGCAAAATAACAAAAGTGGATTGACAACTTAGGCAATTCATTGCTGAATGGTGCTCGCTTATGTCTCATATTGGTGCACAGACAAACAGTTGCACCAATAAAGTGCAACTAGAGATCATTTTGGTGCAAAAACCAGATTAAGCAAAATCGCAAAACAAGTAAATCATTGAAATTAATGGAATAATTTTTTTGGCACGTTTTTGGCAGTAGATAAATCAGCATCGATTAATGCACTTATAGACATTAATCAATGCTAGTTTCAACCGAATCGAGCTAATACCGAATTAATAACACTGGAGGTTATCCAAGATGTCAGTAGAAAATGTACTATCCCTGATCCAAGAGAACGAAGTTAAATTTATCGACTTACGTTTTACTGATACAAAAGGTAAAGAGCAGCATATCTCTATTCCTTCTCACCAAGTTGATGCAGACTTCTTCGAAGAAGGCAAAATGTTTGACGGCTCTTCAGTAGCTGGTTGGAAAGGCATTAACGAATCTGACATGGTAATGATGCCAGACGCAGCATCTGCTGTACTGGACCCATTCACAGAAGACGCAACACTAAATATCCGTTGTGACATCCTTGAGCCTGCAACAATGCAAGGCTACGACCGTGACCCACGCTCTATCGCTAAACGTTCTGAAGAGTACCTACGTTCTACAGGTATCGCAGACACAGTTCTAGTTGGTCCAGAGCCAGAATTCTTCCTATTTGACGACGTTAAGTTCTCAAACGACATGTCCGGTTCTTTCTTCAAGATCGATGACGTAGAAGCAGCTTGGAACACAGGTTCTGACTTCGAAGGCGGTAACAAAGGTCACCGTCCTGGCGTTAAAGGCGGTTACTTCCCAGTAGCTCCAGTAGATTCATCTCAAGACATCCGTTCAGCAATGTGTCTAGTAATGGAAGAGATGGGCCTAGTTGTTGAAGCTCACCACCATGAAGTAGCAACTGCGGGTCAAAACGAAATCGCTACTCGCTTCAACACGCTAACAGCGAAAGCTGATGAAACTCAAATCTACAAGTACGTTGTACACAACGTTGCTCACGCATTTGGTAAAACAGCGACATTCATGCCTAAGCCACTAGTTGGTGACAACGGTTCTGGTATGCACGTTCACCAATCTCTAGCAAAAGACGGCGTTAACCTGTTTGCTGGTGATAAGTACGGCGGCCTATCTGAAATGGCTCTTTACTACATCGGTGGTGTAATCAAGCACGCTCGTGCAATCAACGCGTTTGCTAACCCATCAACTAACTCGTACAAGCGTCTTGTACCTGGTTTCGAAGCACCTGTAATGCTTGCTTACTCAGCACGTAACCGTTCTGCTTCTATCCGTATCCCAGTAGTACCAAGCCCTAAAGCACGTCGTATCGAGCTACGTTTTGGTGACCCAGCAGCTAACCCATACCTATGCTACTCAGCAATGCTTATGGCTGGCCTTGACGGCATCAAGAACAAGATTCACCCAGGCGAAGCTATGGATAAAGATCTATACGACCTTCCTGCAGAAGAAGCAGCTGAAATCCCAACAGTTGCAGAATCTCTACAAGAAGCTCTAGCAGCGCTTAGCGAAGACCGTGAGTTCCTAACAGCTGGCGGCGTATTCTCTGACGATTTCATCGATTCTTACATCACTCTGAAATCTGACGACGTACAACGCGTGAACATGGCTACACACCCACTTGAGTTTGAACTGTACTACTCAGTTTAATCTCCTGTAGAGATAAGCCATTTCTTACTGCAACCTTGTAAGAATCGCTGGCTAAATATTAGGCTCGCCTCGCAGGCGGGCCTTTTTTATATTCTCTCGACGCTCCCCTCCTCGTACCATACCTTAGACAAAAGCCCTCAGAGGCTGTCGCGCTAAATACAATAAAACCAACGCCAAACGTGAAATCACCTAGCGGTGAAAAGAGGCTAAAGATATGAAAAACATACTGTTCATAATCGGGTTAACAGTCGCGCTCTCGTGCTCTGCTCAAACGGTGTATACCTGGGTAGATGAAGATGGTGTGCTCCACTTTAGTGATAACCCTAGCGCTCAAGATGCCGAGGCTCTTCGCCTGCCAGATGTGCAAGCTTCAGCACCCGCCCCTAAATTTGAGGCCTCGACTCCGGTTGACGCCGCAGCTTCCTCTACAACTAAAACGCCAGCTAAAACCCAGGCAGAAACCGAAACCACAGAGCGCGAGGTTCCCACTCAATTAACTCTCACCATGCTGACTCCAGTTCATGATCAAACCATTCGCAACAACCGCGGCTTAATCCCGATTCAGATAGAGCTCAACCGAAAACTTGGTATTGGGGAGCAATTACAATTGATGCTTGATGGCCGTCGATATGGCGCCCCACAGACCCAGCCTATTTGGGAATTAAAAGGTATCGATCGAGGTACTCACACCATTGCAATTCAAGCACATAGAAGCGGCAAGCTTATTGCATCTACTAGTCCAGTCACCGTGTATTTACATCGAGCGACGCTCAAGTAGGCCAATGTGTTAAAAGAGGCCAAATAACCTCTACTTTTCACCTAATCGAAGCAGCTTTCAGCGACTCTAATGAATTATCTTTAGCTTCTGGTTGATATGCGCCATACTTGAACTTAGCCACGCACCAATTTGGTGCAGTGAGAAAAACACCAGTTCAAGGACGAAATAGTGAATCGATCAGCCAAAAGCGACAGCATAGATACACATCATCTTTCCAGCGCCATTCTCGACAATATGGTGACTTCGACATTGATGCTCGATGAGCAATTGTATGTCCGATACGCCAATCCGGCCGCTGAGCAGCTCTTTTCACAGAGCGCACGACGCATCGTTGATCATCCACTGAGCCAACTTATCCAACACGCTTCACTTGATTTGGCACTGTTGACGCAACCGCTACAAAGTGGCCAGAGCATTACCGACAGTGACGTTACCTTCGTTGTTGATAACCGCCCACTGATGCTTGAAGTCACGGTTAGCCCAATATCTTGGCAGCGAGAGACGCTGTTATTGGTTGAGATGCGCAAGATAGACCAGCAAAGACGCCTTAGCCAAGAGCTCAACCAACATGCACAACAACAAGCGGCTAAGTTGCTGGTACGCGGGTTAGCACATGAGATCAAAAATCCACTAGGTGGCTTAAGAGGTGCGGCGCAGTTACTTGGGAAAATGCTTCCTGATCAGTCTCTTAATGAATATACGCAGATCATTATTGAGCAAGCCGACCGCTTAAGAGCATTAGTCGACCGCCTGCTTGGCCCACAGAAGCCGGGGACTAAATCAGAAGAGAACCTTCACCAGATACTTGAGAAAGTCAGGCAGCTCGTAGAGCTCGAATCGGGTTCAACGCTCGCCATCGAAAGGGATTACGACCCGAGCCTACCGGACATCTTGATGGATTCGGCACAGGTTGAACAAGCGATGCTCAATATCGTGAGCAATGCAGCGCAGATTCTAAAGACTCAAGATTCTGGCAAAATCACCATTCGCACCAGAACGGTGCATCAAGCAAATATTCACGGGCAGCGACACAAACTCGCAGCTCGTATTGAGATCAGCGATAACGGTCCGGGCATCCCCGATGATTTAAAAGACACGCTGTTTTACCCAATGGTCAGCGGACGAGAAGGTGGAACAGGGCTGGGGCTATCGATTTCTCAAAACCTGATCGATCAACACAATGGGAAAATTGATGTTGAAAGCTGGCCAGGCAACACCACATTCACGATTTATCTACCGATTTAGGTCATAAGAACCTCGCTATTGGACAGCGAGATGAAAGGCTTAGCTCGGTAACACAAAGATTAAGACATCATAAAAACAACAATGATTATCACAATAGATTTGGCTGTAAAGGAATTGAATTATGAGTAAGGGATACGTTTGGGTCGTCGATGACGACAGCTCTATCCGCTGGGTAGTAGAGAAAACACTTTCATCTGCGGATATTAAGTGTGAAACATTTGCTGATGCTGAGAGCGTGTTGCTTGCGCTTGAGCGCGAGACACCGGACGTATTGGTGTCTGACATTCGCATGCCCGGCATTGACGGGATTGAGCTGTTGCATCAGGTTCATCAACGCTCTCCCGACCTGCCCGTGATCATTATGACCGCGCACTCAGACCTTGATGCGGCGGTGAATGCTTATCAAAAAGGCGCCTTTGAATATCTTCCAAAGCCGTTCGATATTGATGAAACACTGACTCTAGTCGAACGAGCGATCGCGCACAGCCAAGAGCAGAAACGCGAACAAGCCAGTGAGGTCGCTGAAGACACCAACGCGCCAGAAATCATCGGTGAAGCACCGGCAATGCAGGAGGTTTTCCGAGCGATTGGCCGTTTGTCTCGCTCATCCATATCCGTGCTGATCAATGGTGAATCGGGTACCGGTAAAGAATTGGTCGCTCACGCTCTGCATCGTCACAGCCCAAGAGCTAAGAAGCCCTTCATTGCCTTGAACATGGCAGCAATCCCCAAAGATCTGATCGAGTCTGAACTGTTTGGCCACGAAAAAGGTGCCTTTACCGGTGCTAACAGCGTTCGCCAAGGACGCTTTGAACAAGCCAACGGCGGCACCCTATTTCTGGATGAGATCGGTGACATGCCACTCGATATCCAAACTCGCTTGTTGCGTGTACTTTCTGATGGTCAGTTCTATCGTGTCGGCGGTCACTCTGCAGTTAAGGTAGACGTTCGTATCGTTGCCGCAACCCACCAAGATCTTGAGCGCTTAGTGCATGAAGGCGACTTCCGTGAAGACCTTTTCCACCGACTCAACGTTATCCGAATCCATATCCCGGCACTTCGCGAACGTAAACAAGACATTGAAAAGCTGACTCATCACTTCCTAGCATCCGCCGCCGAAGAGCTCGGTGTTGAAGTGAAGACACTGCATCCTGAGACCATTTTGAAGCTCAACCAGCTCAATTGGCCGGGTAACGTGCGTCAGCTTGAAAACATTTGTCGTTGGCTTACCGTGATGGCCAGCGGCAGCGAAATTCTTCCTTCAGACCTGCCACCAGAGCTGCTAGAAGAAAAAGTGGTGACCACCTCAGGAACTGGAGATAACTGGCAACAACTGCTCGCTAATTGGGCAAAGTGTGCGCTTGATTCAGGAGAAAAAGAGCTGCTAACTTATGCTCTGCCAGAATTTGAACGTATACTGCTAGAAGCTGCACTCCACCACACTAATGGTCATAAACAGGATGCAGCTAAGGTTTTGGGATGGGGAAGAAACACCCTAACTCGTAAACTCAAAGAACTGTACTAGACCTTATATGATTCTCGATGCAGCTACTTTTTAACCAAAAAAGTGTCGCTTGGTTTGAATAGTGTCGGTACAATTACAGTACACTATTCACCAAAATTGTAGCTAAAGATGTCTTTGAAAACACAAATTACTTTGAGAACCGCAGTGGTTCTGCCATTCGTGATGATTTTTCTGTTCACTATGGGTGTAATGGTTTTCACTCAAAAGCTAAGCTACAAAGAGATGGTGAGTGATGTTAGTGCACGCCAGCTGACATCACTGACTGACAATGTTCATCAAAGCCTGTCTAATTTTTTAGAAAAGCCATTTCACGCCAACCTCTCGCTCAGCCATAACATCGGCTACCACCATCTTTATCAAGCAGGCAATCTTAGTAAGGTCCAAGACTATATTTTTTATACGTTTTCAGACCATTACACTGCTGTACCTCAACTCGATGCGATCGGCTTTGGTTCTGAAGATGGTAACTACGTCGGTTTCCGCAAAGAAGCCAACAAAGGCTACACCTTGATGGTGCAAGACGAACGCACCAATGATCAGCTGGTCATTTACCGTGGCAGCAAAATTAGTGAAGACATTCGATCGGTGATTTCAGGTTACGATCCTAGAATCCGTCCTTGGTACACACCCATTGCGACACAGAAAAAACCGTTATGGTCACCAATTTATGCCAATGCTGACGAACGTCAAGAAATCACCTTATCTGCTCTAGCGCCTATCTATGATGATAATGAATTCAAAGCCGTCGTAGTCAGCGACATCAAAATCAATACCTTCAATGCGTTTCTCAGAAAGCTCAAAGATAGAACGGATGCCTCTGTTTACATCATCGATAAGCAGCAACGCTTGGTCGCGCACTCAGGCGGAGGCAGTGTCGTTTCATGGGGCACAGGACAAACCAACAAAGGGCAACGCAAACTAGCAACAGAGAGTGCTAATCCAGTCATACGTGAGAGTGCTAGCTACGTAGAGCAATTCCACCTAATCGAGAATTTGGGCGAGCAGCGCTTTAGTTTTAGCCTAGACAACGAACGCTACTTCAACCAAATCACCCCATACGAAGATGAGCACGGGCTCACGTGGTTTATTGGGGTGTCGATCCCTGAAAGCAATCTGCTCGGTGAATTGCCAGAAAATCAAAGAAACAGTTGGTTGCTTGGGCTAGCACTGAGCTGCATTGGGGTCATTGCAGGATTAATTGCCTTTAATCGCGCAACCCAACCCATCACCTCGACAGCGGATGCGGCAAAACGCCTTGCTAAGGGCGATTGGGACGCGAGCATGCCAAAAACAGGGCATATATATGAAACCAGCATGTTGGTCGAGTCATTCAATGAAATGACCAACAACTTAAAGGCTTCGTTTCATGCATTACAGTCTCAACTTACCTATGACTCATTAACCAAGCTATACAGCCGTGAAGGCTTTATTGACGCTGCCAAGAAACACCCCGACAACGAAAAAGGCACACTGTATTTGATTGGTATTGATCGCTTCCGAGACATCAATGACAGCCTAGGTCATTACAATGGCGACCAGCTACTTATCATTGCGGCCGCTCGTTTAAGAGGCACACTGCCATCCGAATACCTACTAGCTCGCACTGGTGGTGATGAGTTTGCCATCTACGCGCCAAACGTAACGCAAAGCGATGATGTTCAGCTGCTGACTAACCGCTTACTTCAAACCTTCGCTTCCCCATTTTCAATGGAATCGGAAAGCGTGGTGATTAAGGTATCGATGGGGATAGTGAATGTCTCGAATCTTCACGACATTACACTCCTGCTACGCAGCAGCAGCATTGCATTGAGCAATGCGAAACAAGACAAAACCAGTGTCTGTATTTATAGCCTTGAAATGGGCAAAGCATCGAGACATCGCACCAAGATGTTAGCGCGGATGAACCGAGCGATTGAGCTTCAACAGTTCGAACCGTTTTATCAGCCTATTATTGATCTGGAATCTGGCTCGACCATAGGAGCAGAAGCTTTAGCTCGCTGGATAACGGATGAAGGGGTGATCTCGCCACTCGAGTTCATTCCTCTCGCGGAAGAGAGCGGGCTCATTGACGATATCGGCAAGCAAATTCTACATAAGTCGTGTCGAGATACTGCCATCGCGATTGAATCAGGAAAGTGGAGCAAGGACTTCTCTATTCACGTTAACCTGTCGGTCGATCAACTGAGTGAAAGTGGCTTTGTGGAACAAGTAAAAGGCACGTTGCGAGACACAAATCTGCCAGCAAGCAACCTGACACTAGAGATCACCGAATCACGCATCGTCGACAACGACCCGACCATCATCGATAACATGCTGACTCTAAAAGCACTAGGGATATCAATTGCGATTGATGACTTTGGTACCGGCTATTCGTCACTGGCTTACTTACACAAACTGCCATTCGACAGCCTTAAGATCGACCGCAGCTTTGTCAGCAAACTTGATAAAGAGAACCTAGATAGCTCCATCGTCGCGGCCATCGTTAACATCACTAAGGGCTTCAAAGTAAGCTTGGTGGCAGAGGGCGTTGAAACACAGCAACAGGCTGAACTTCTCAAGCAGCTGCAGTGCCCGCTTGCTCAAGGCTTCTTATACAGTCGCCCAGTTCCGTTTGACCAATGGCCTACCGACCTCATCAACTCCAAGCAAAGTGCCAAGGTCAAACAAAATACCACTGAGAGTCTCACCTAAACCAGGCAGAAATCGAATGAGTCAGATACAAAAATGCCAGCATGATGCTGGCATTTTTTATTGTTCTATTCTCTATCGAGCGATTAGATAACGCGAGAGAATTGCTGCTGGCGAGCCTTTGCACGTAAGTATTTATCAAAACACATACAGATGTTACGGATCAGCAAGCGGCCACGCAGAGTAACGCGGATTTCTTTGTCATCGACTTCAACCAAATCATCGTTGATGAAGGTTTGTAGAAGCTCTAAATCTTCTTTGAAGTAGCGATTAAAGTTAACCGAGAACTCAGATTCGATCATTGTTTTATCAAGCTTGAAGTTACAAATCAGCTGCTTGATCACTTCACGACGTAGAAGGTCGTCACTGTCTAGAGCAACACCTTTCCAAAGTGCATGACGCAGGTCATTCACCTGAGCGTAGTACTTCTTCAGCTCTTTCTGATTTTGTGCGTAAGCATCACCAACCATAGAAATCGCAGAAACACCGAAACCAATTAAGTCAGCTTCACCTTGGGTGGTGTAGCCTTGGAAGTTACGATGCAGAATACCTTCACGCTGTGCTACGGCTAGCTCATCTTCAGGTAGTGCGAAGTGATCCATACCAATGAACTGGTAACCCGCTCCCGTTAGCGTCTCGATGGTATCTTGCAAGATAGCCATTTTCTCTTTCGCTTCAGGTAGATCTTCGTCTTTAATCTTACGCTGCGCCGCAAACAGCTGAGGCATGTGTGCGTAGTTAAATACCGATAAACGGCCCGGCTTCATTTCTAACACTTGCTTCAATGTTTCAGCGAAAAAAGCTTGAGTCTGCTTTGGTAGGCCGTAGATCAAATCCAGATTAGTTGAACGGAAGCCTAGCTCTTTCGCTCGTTTAACCATCGCAATGATGAACTCTTCATCTTGCTCACGGTTAACCAGTTTCTGCACTTCTTTATTGAAGTCTTGCACGCCAATGCTCAGGCGGTTGAAGCCTTCGTTACGCAGGTGGTCAAGTACGTCTAGCTCAATCTCACGCGGGTCAACTTCAATACTGATTTCAGCGTCAGCGGTGAAGTTAAACTCTTCACGCAAAATACTCATCAAACGAGTGATTTGTGTTTTGGTCAAGAACGTTGGCGTACCACCACCGAAGTGCAATTGCGTCACTTCACGGCCATTCAATAAAGAGGCGCGTTGGCGGATTTCATGTTCAATCACATCAAGGTACTCATCCGCTTTATGCGAGTGACGAGTAATGACTTTATTACAACCACAGTAGTAACAAAGCTTGTGGCAGAACGGGATATGCACGTAAAGAGAGAGTGGACGCTCAGGATATTGAGTACACGCCATGTCGTAATCAGCGACGGTAAACGCTTCATGAAACTCCAACGCAGTTGGGTATGAGGTGTAACGAGGTCCCGAATAGTTGTACTTGTTTAAGATCTCTTGATCCCAAACGATTTGCTGATTCGTTGTTACTGGCTTGCTCGACATAGCGGTATTTCCAATTTAGATCCGCGAGAACCTAAGGTCTCTCAAATCATTTTACATACATTAAAATATAGACGGGTTATTTTGCCACACGACCAGTAAGGTCGTTCCAAGACAAAATCAATTTTTCAGACAAAAACTCAGAACTGCTAGCTTGATCACTAACAAAGCGTCGGGATTAACGAGACGCAAAAGGTAAGAAGGCTCATTTAACATCGTCTATTAAAAGACAAGGCGACTTAAAAACAAGATGCATTTAAGATGAAAAGTCTTAAATGCATAGGTATTAAAAGCAGCGCGTCTAAAAACGGAATGTTAAACAAGCCTCTATATTTAAAAGTCTTAGTGACTAGATCATCTGAATGTTGATTTGGTTATTGAGAGGCTTAACCTTCTCCTGCAACCTTTTCAAATCTTCAATGACCGCATCATTCAAGCGAGTCTCCGCCTTATGGCGTGTGAGATTCTGCTGCATGCGCTCTTTCTTCGTCAGTTCCTGCCTTCCGTCTCCGCGAGCCATATCTTTTACGATATGGTACAGCTCAGAAAGAGCAGGATACTCAGAATCAAAATCGACACGCTCATCACCCTGAACGTTATCCATAATGATACACACTCGGATACTGATCTCAGGTAAGTCACACTGGCCTTGAATACCCGCTAAGCACAAAGTATTTACGTTGTCGTAAATCGTCGCGTTACGTTTTTCAATGGCAAGTGCTTGATGCTGCTTTTGCAACTCCGTCTGCTTCTTCACTTGAAGTAGAAGGTAACCTGCGTAAGAGCCCAAGCCGAGAATGATAATTCCACCAGCAATTGCTAATAAGGTTACGTTCATTGGCTATTAACCTTTAAAGCTGTCTAAGTCGAAGTCTTCGAATTGAGATAACAAGTCTTCGTCAGAGCTCGCTTTCTTCTTAGAGGCAACCGGTGCTTCTTCGAAGATCTCTTCTTCATCGTCTTCTGGCTCTAGTAGACCTAAGCGGCCCATTAGGTGTTCGATACGATCAAGTTTCTCATCAACAAACTTCTGTAGACCAGCACCTAGGTTTTCACCATTTTCGATACGATCTAGGAGTGTGTTCAGTTGAGCGTCATTCTCAAGCATCTCTAACTCTTGTTCGTTAGATAGCTTGCGCTCTTGTTTAGTCGGCTTCTTCGCTGGTTCAACGATCAGCGGAATTTTTTTCTTGCTGCCTAAACGTGGATCACGAGCTTGTGCAGCTTTACGCTGTTTTGCTTCGCTACCATCTGAGTGACGGCTGCCAGACTTAAGGCCTTTACGCTTTTTAACACGCTTACGTTCACGACCTTCAACATCAGATTCACTACGGTTACGAGTAACCATAGGCTCCGGAGCGCCAAGTGCTCCCGGCTTTCTTGATTTCTTACTACGACCCATTACTGCACTTTCCTCAGTAAAATTACATCATTTCCAAAAAATTCTAGTTCGAGCTTATCCCGCTCTGCCAAAAACTGGAATGTTTGACGACTAAAGAAGACGACATGTGTCGGGTCATTCTTGTAGTGCCAACCAGCAAACGCGTCTACGTCTATTACTAGTTTAGTCATAAGACCAATCCAGCCCTTGGGTTTAACTAAATTCAACCATTGCTGCCACACTTTGTCTGGGTGATAAAGATGCTCTATCACCTCCGTGGCAGTCATAAAGTCATACGTTTTTTCCAACACAGAGGGTTCTGGGTGGTAATAGATATCGTACAACTCCATGGTGTGTCCGGCTTCTTCTAACATAATAGATAGCGTAGGGCCTGGGCCACAACCAAAATCCAACCCGTGTGAGTTAGATGAAATTTTGTCTGTTAGTGGATCCGCGATGCGAGATAAAAAGCGGCGATAGCCTGCATCACTAGGATCGTTCTCATGGAGATCATAGTGTGCTTTTTCTTCTTTTGCTTCTAACCTTTGTTCAGGTTTAACAAATACCAGTTCACATTGCTGACACTGCAGATAGGCTCTGCGTTTGTCTTCAAAATAGTGATTCACGCCTTGGTGATGGCATAAGGGACAAGTATACATAGCACATCCTTAAACAGGGATGCGAAACATACCAGAAACTGAGTTTATAGTGGAGAGGTATTGGGTGTTTTTTCATCAAATCAATAAAAAAAGCGATAGGAAAACCTATCGCTCTCTAAATCTGCCTATATCGGCCAAAATTTGCATACTCAACTTGGTACGCAAATCTCCATTTGTTATTGGTGCTTTCCATGCCAAATTTGTTTGTTGTTCATCGTCCTGATGAGTTTTGGCTATCCTTTTCTAACACCTTGTTGCTGGGCTGTCCTAGCCTGATCCATTTCTGTCTATACCGTTAGACTAGATGATCATCCATATCTAAGTCAGCTCCTAGCTGATGGCGGTTACTTTACCGTGTTACAAAAAGACTACAAGAGTGCGACTTCACACTTTTGTACACAAATCGATCACACATTGATAAATCAGACATAAACACAAAACGCATTAATAAAACCAATACAAAAGAAAACGCCCCGACCATTACTGATCGGGGCGTCTCTTCAATCTCGCTCGAACGTACATTCCTTTACTCTGGCTAAGAGCAAGAAACCGACAAATTAGTGTAAACCACCAACGTACTTCGATAAGGTATCAATATCAGCGTCTGTTAACTTTTTAGCTACATCACGCATCATCGCATTCATGTCGTTATTACGGTCACCATCGCGGAATTTTTCAAGTTGAGCCTTGATGTAATCTGCGTGCTGACCTGAAATCTTAGGGAAACCAGAAAGTTCGGTACCATTACCACGAGGGCCATGACAAGCAATACACGCCGTTACGCCGCGTTCTGCGTTACCCGCTGTGTAAAGAACCTTACCTTCATCTACTACATTTTCAGGAGTAGAGTTACTAGAGATAGGTAGAGAGGCGTAGTATGCCGCTAGGTCAGCCATATCTTCTTCAGATAAAGGCATCGCCATTGCACCCATTACAGGTTCGTAACGACCTTGCTTACCACCACTTGTCATACCTAGCTTAAGCTCTTTTAACTGCTTCTCTAGATACTTCTCATGTTGACCAGCCAGCTTAGGGTACTGAGTGATCAGGCTGTTGCCGTCAGCACCGTGGCAGGCAACACATGTTTGTGATTTGGCTTTACCAGCTTCAATACTACCTTGAGCCCATACTGAGCAGCTGGCTAAAAGACTCAAAATTAGCGCTAATTTCTTCATGACATTCCATTATAATTATCAAGCTTCCAGTACCACTCTATGTTGCCACTCATGGTACAATAGGCGACCTTATGCCGAGCACGGTTATTTTACACAAATTCACAAAAAAGTAATCAATCGACTACACAAAGTCGAGATGGAGTTAACAGTGAGCGTAAAAATTCATTATCAAAACACGCATTTCATTACCAGTGCACCTGATATTCGTCATTTACCAGAAGACGAAGGGATCGAAATTGCGTTTGCAGGACGCTCCAATGCTGGTAAATCTAGCGCGCTAAATCGCGTTACAAACCAAAAAAGCTTGGCGAAAACCAGTAAAACACCCGGTCGAACTCAGCTAATCAACCTATTTAAGGTAACGGACGGTTGTCATATCGTCGATTTACCTGGATATGGCTTTGCTCAAGTACCACTTGAGATGAAGAAAAAATGGCAGAAGTCGCTAGGTGAATACCTACAACGACGTGAAAGCCTGAAAGGTTTAGTGGTATTGATGGATATCCGTCACCCAATGAAAGACCTTGACCAACAAATGATCTACTGGGCTATCGATAGCCGCATCCCAGTACAGGTTTTGTTAACAAAAGCAGACAAACTGAAAAGTGGTGCGCGTAAAGCACAGCTACTGAAAATCCGTAACGATGCAAAATCTTTCGGTGGTGATGTTGCGGTTGATGTCTTCTCATCAATGAAGGGCATCGGCGTTGACCAACTGCGTGCCAAGATGGATGAGTGGTTTGCGCCTGCGCTTGCAGACCAACTGATCGATGAGTTAGCAGACGAAGAACACAACGATTCAGAGTAGTCTCTATATAGAGGGGGACTAGCTCGCCACTATCAAGTGTTCGCACCTTATCAATGCCCCTCCTTATATAGGCGGGGTATTTTTTTCTGTAAATTCGTGAGTTAAAGCGACCAACAATATCTCTTCGATGGCGCAATCCATCCAAATTACTGCCGAAGCCCTGAAATACAGCACCGAGAAACAACAGAAAATCATGGACTACATTGAGCATTCACCGACTCAATACACTGATAAATAAGGTGTAACCCATCAATCCTTTATCGATAACTTGTAAAATAAAAGTTATTTCAAGTGATAAAACAATCGACTTAGAGACGGATTTAAATTACCAAAAGCTGATCGAATTCCAGATCTAAGGCAAATCAGGGGTTTATCACTGTGCTTGAGAAAGTGTAATAAAAGGCACTAAAAATGAGAGGTTTTACGGGGGAATGATAGGTTGGAAATATTTTTCTTTCGCACAAGAAAAAACGCCCCAGTCAAATACTGACTGGGGCGGCTGAATCAGCCTAATCCAATAACGTGAAACAAAAGGTCTGAAAGATAGAACATCTTACCTCTGTACCCTACGAGATTTAATGTACAACAATTGCTCAGAAATGAAAACAATTTTTGTAGTTTTTTTTCATGAATGTTTTATTAAAACACCTAAATTTTTATTACGACTTAACTTTATTTGAGACAAAAAAAAGCCAGTGTTTGTGCACTGGCTCATACTAATTTGCTTATTAAGGTCAAAAACTGATTAGTGGGCTTGATCCCAGTTGTCACCGTGGCCAGCTTCCGCGACAAGCGGCACTTCTAGCTCTGCAGCGGATTCCATCAATTCTTGTACTTTACTTTCAATTTCGGCTAAAGATGACTCTTCCACTTCAAACACCAATTCATCGTGTACCTGCATAAGCAGTTTTACACGACCATCGCCTTCCGCTTGAATCCACTCATCCACCAACAACATCGCTTTCTTAATGATGTCCGCTGCTGTGCCTTGCATTGGCGCATTGATCGCCGCGCGTTCAGCAGCTTTACGACGCATGCCATTACGAGATTGAATCTCAGGAAGGTGCAGTCGACGACCGTAAATGGTTTCAACGAAGCCTTGCTCTGAAGCAGCACTGCGCGTGTCTTCCATATACTGCATTACGCCAGGGTAACGCTCGAAGTAAGTGTCCATGTAGTGCTGTGCTTCGCCACGAGGAATACCCAGTTGCTTAGCCAAGCCAAAGGCACTCATACCGTAGATAAGACCGAAGTTAACGGCTTTAGCACGACGACGCTGTTCAGTGGTAACTTGATCAATAGCCACGCCGATAATCTCAGCAGCCGTTGCCGCGTGAATATCTTTGCCTTGTTGGAATGCTTCCAGAAGCGCTTTATCACCCGAAAGGTGCGCCATGATACGCAATTCAATTTGAGAGTAATCGACCGCTAGAATCTTCCAGCCATGTTGTGCAACGAATGCTTGGCGGATACGACGACCTTCTTCATTACGAATTGGGATGTTCTGTAGGTTTGGATCTGTTGAAGACAAACGACCCGTTGCTGTCACCGCTTGGTGATAAGACGTATGAACACGACCCGTTTCAGCGTTGATCATCTTCGGTAGTTTATCTGTGTAGGTAGACTTGAGTTTCGCAAGGCCACGATACTCAATGATCAGCTTAGGTAGCGGGTAATCAAGAGCCAGCTCTTGCAGCACTTCTTCGTTGGTTGAAGGTGCACCTGATGGCGTTTTCTTGATAACAGGCAGACCCATTTTCTCAAACAGGATCGCTTGCAGCTGTTTTGGCGAGTTCATGTTGAACTCTTGCTCTGCAATCTCGTAGGCTTTCTGTTCTAGCTCATCCAATCGAACCGCAATCTCTTGCGATTGAGCGCCTAGCAGCATGTCATCGATGAATACGCCAGTGCGTTCAATGCGAGACATAACAGGGATCAGTGGTACTTCGATTTCTTCATAGATGGCTTTTAGCTTTTCATCTTGCTCAATGTTTTCCATCAAACGGTTATGAAGACGTAAAGTCACGTCAGCATCTTCTGCTGCGTATGGAGACGCTTCACCCAGCTCAATCTGGTTGAAAGTAAGCTGCTTCTTACCTTTACCTGCGATTTGCTCAAATGAGATGCAGCTGTGCTGAAGGAAACGCAGCGCTAGGCTATCCATATCATGCTTGCCGCCAACGCTATTAAAAACATAAGACGCTAGCATGGTGTCGTGCTTGATGCCTTTCATCTCGATACCGTAGCGCGCTAAAACGCTCATATCGTACTTCAGGTTTTGACCGACTTTAGCCTGTGCGTCATCTTCAAGAATCGGCTTAAGCTGTTCAAGTACCCAATCACGGTCGAGTTGTTGAGGTGCATCTAGGTAATCATGGGCAACCGGTACGTAAGCGGCAACGCCTTCTTCGGTTGCGAATGATAGACCAACAAGGTTAGCCACCATGTAGTCCAAGCTGTCTGTTTCAGTATCAAAGGCAAACACCTCTGACGCTTTCAGTTTCTCTAGCCACGCATTAAAAGAGGCTTCATCTAAGATGGTTTCGTAGTTGCTGCGATCAATCGTCACTGCAGAGGTGTTCATTTCTACGGTAGAAGTGGTTGATGCCGTGCTGCTACGCACAGCACCCGACTTTTCATCCGCCTCAACCACGCCGCTGCCGCCTTCAAGTAGCTCGTTCAACCAAGATTTGAAGACCAGTTGACCGTATAGCTTAATCAGCTCATCCGTGTTTGGTTGGGTTTTTACGAGTGACTCTGGTGTCTCTTCTAGCTCGACGTCCAGTTTGATCGTTGCAAGCTCGTAAGACATCTCAGCGTTGTCTTTATTATCAATCAGCTTCTTAGCCATGGTCTTTGAACCACGGAAGCCAAGCGCCGCAATATCATCTAGGTTTTGGTACAACTTCTCGATGCTACCAATGCCTTGTAGTAGAGCAGTTGCTGTTTTGTCACCAACACCTGGAACGCCAGGAATGTTATCCACTTTATCGCCCATCAGTGCAAGGTAGTCGATAATCAGCTCAGGTGGGATGCCAAACTTCTCTATCACGCCTTCGCGATCCATAACCACGTTGGTCATGGTGTTGATCAAAGTAACGTTGTCATCAACCAGCTGCGCCATATCTTTATCGCCAGTACTGATCAAAACCGGCATGCCCGCTTTAGATGCTTGAGAAGCTAGCGTACCAATCACATCATCCGCTTCAACGCCTGGGATCGAGATAAGTGGTAGACCCATTGCGCGAATCACGTTGTGCAAAGGTTCGATCTGACAACGTAGATCATCCGGCATAGGTGGACGATTAGCCTTGTACTCTGGGTACATGTCATCACGGAACGTCTTTCCTTTTGCATCAAAAATAACCGCAATACGATCAGAAGCAAATTGACGCATCATGCTGCGCAGCATGTTAACTACACCGTAAACCGCGTTAGTCGGGATATCACCATTGCTCATGGTGCCAGGGTAAGCATGAAACGCGCGATATAGGTAAGAAGAGCCATCGATCAGAATCAATGGATTATCAGGAATACGAGCCATAATGTTTGTGTATCCAGTAAGTACAGAAATTATCTGTTAAGAATGCCACGTCTGTTGGTTGGATTCCACGTTGTCGATCTGTATCCGTTCACTCGGTTGTGTTCGTTATAATCGATTTGTTGTTATTTTTTGTTCTTAGACGCAAGCGTTCTGTGGATAACTCTGTTTATATTATTTATCCACCCTGTTGAGAACTACGGTGAACAACTCAAAAAACACCAATAAACAACTGAAAATAAAGAATAATTTTACAGATCGAACAGATGATCAACGATCTTTTCTCGATCTTGCGTTGTGGAAAAGAATGCTGATGGCGTTTTATTCATAAAAATACGTGCCACTAAATATGCATCTTGTTGAAATGGTAGGTATAAAAAAAGCGACACCCGAAGATGTCGCCTAGCAAAAACCGGTAAAGCCATTCAAATTGAATACCACAGCTTTACCTAAAAGCTATAAATTACACTGGAAGCAATGTGAGCAATGTCGTGTCAAAAAGAACTTAGTACAAGTTCGCGAGAATTCTGTTGGGTAACCAAGTAGATACTTGAGTACTTAACATCCTTGTGAACATTTCCTCATTCCCTAAGACGAAGTTAATAATAATGATTCTCATTTAATAGTCAACAATTAAATGATAATAAATCTCATTTGTTTTATAAACCGTTAACAGCAGTGCTTAAATTTGCTTCAAAAAATGGATTCTATGGTCATTAATGTCTTCTTTTTCTTCAAATCTTTCGATTAGGTAACCGTTTCTCAATAACAGGCGCAACATTGCAGGGAACTGGTTACGAGACTTAACCTTTAACTGTCTGTAGCCCTGCTCTTTCGCCCACTGTTCCTGAACGTCTAATTGCGCCTGTGCAACGCCTTTGTTCCTCGCGAGCGGTGACACGCCACCAAACCAGCTGTAAAAAGTATCTTGATCCAATTCATAGCCGATCTTAAAGCCAAGCAACACGCCAGCTTCTTCAGCCACTAAGATAAGGCTCTTTTTCCCTGCCAGCCGATCTGACAGAGAAGCGACACTCTCTTTTTTAGCGAACTCAGAGATCTGCTCGACCACAGACACCACTTCTTCTAAAGAACCTTCACGTACGACAACTGACATCTTATTCATCCTTATAAACGAAAGGGCTGGCACAATGGCCAACCCTTTACTGATCACTTAAGTGAGATCTACACGGTTACTTTTCTTTTAAATGCTCAGCAGCTTGTGCGTTATCTTCAGCAAGCCACTCTGCGACATCTTTAGCGAAGTAAGTAAGAATGCCATCAGCGCCAGCACGCTTAAAGCACAACAGTGATTCCATGACGGTTTCGCGCTCTTTCAGCCAGCCGTTTTGAATCGCCGCTTTGTGCATCGCGTATTCACCAGATACTTGGTAAGCAAACGTAGGCGCTTGCAGTTCGTGCTTAACACGACGAACAATATCAAGGTAAGGCATGCCTGGTTTCACCATCACCATGTCCGCACCTTCATTAAGATCCATCGCGACTTCGTGAATAGCTTCATCGCTGTTGGCTGGATCCATCTGGTAGTTCTTCTTGTTACCACCTTTCAGGTTCGAAGCACTGCCGACTGCGTCGCGGAATGGACCGTAGTAGCACGATGCGTATTTCGCGGAGTACGCCATAATTTGAGTATGAATATGACCTGCTTCTTCTAACGCTTCACGGATCTTACCAATGCGACCATCCATCATATCTGACGGTGCAACCACGTCAGCACCTGCTTCAGCGTGTGATAATGCTTGCTTGATCAAGACTTCAGTCGTCTCGTCATTCATCACGTAACCATCTTCATCGATGATGCCGTCTTGGCCGTGAGTGGTGAACGGGTCTAGTGCTACGTCAGTAATAACGCCAATGTTTGGCACATGCTCTTTTAGTAAACGTACAGCGCGCTGCACCAAACCTTCTGAGTTATGAGCTTCAGCTGCGCATAAACTTTTAGCATCTTGGTTCACGACTGGAAATAGAGCAATCGCAGGAACACCCAGTTTTGACAGGTAATCTGCTTCCTCGAGCATGTAGTCGATCGACAAGCGTTCAACACCTGGCATTGACTCGACAGGCTCGCGGCGGTCTTTACCCATCAGGATAAACATTGGGTAGATTAGATCATCCACAGACAATTGATTTTCTGCCATTAGGCGACGGCTAAAGTCGTGCTTACGCATACGGCGCATACGGCGACCTGGGAATTGACCTTGAATTGAAACAGACACTAGATTCTCCTTGCCTAGTCTAAGCACCGAAATACTTAGATATGAAAAGTGCTAAATACAGGCAAAAGCATATCACTGATGGCTCAGGACGCTAGCAGTAAAATATGAAACCCACTCAAAAACAGGGATAAATGGCAAAAAATGACCTTCTCCTCACACTGCCGTATACTCATGACAACTCAGTAAAGACCGCTTTCAGGACAAAACAATGATCGACACCCATGCTCATATTTACGCTAGTGAATTCGATGAAGACCGCGAACAAGTCGTGCAGCGCGCACTGGCTCAAGGGATTGATACCATTCTATTGCCGAACATCGATTTAGAATCTATCGAACCAATGTTAGCGACGGAAGCACAGTTTCCTGATGTGTGCCGTTCAATGATGGGCTTACACCCTTGTTATGTGGATGCGAATATCGAACAAACCCTCAAAACCATTCGAGCTTGGTTTGATAAGCATGACTTTATCGCCGTGGGTGAGATTGGTATCGACTTGTACTGGGATAAAACCTTCAAGGCTGAACAAGAGATGACGTTTGTGACTCAACTGCAGTGGGCAAAAGAGCTTGATCTACCTGTGGTGATCCATACTCGTGATTCCATTGAAGAGACACTTGCCCTACTTCGTAAAGAACAAGATGGCAGCTTACGCGGGGTATTCCACTGCTTTGGTAGCAGCTTAGAGGAAGCTCAAGCGATCAACGAGCTAGGCTTTCATTTAGGTTTAGGCGGCGTTTCGACCTTTAAGAATTCAGGGATGGACAAGGTGATCCCACATCTTGATATGAATTACGTCATCCTAGAGACAGATTGCCCATATTTAGCACCAACACCGAATCGCGGTAAACGCAATGAACCAGCCTACACAGAATTAGTAGCAAAACGCATCGCTGAATTGCGCGGCAAAAGCATCGAAGAGGTGAATGCAATAACCACAAAAAATGCAATCAGCTTATTCAACTTGTAAAAACCCATACAATTCAACAAAAAATGTAAGTTTTGTATATTTTGTTGAATGAACTATTAAACTAGTACAACATAAGCCGCCTGAGTATCTCGACGGTAATTTATGTGTAAGCACCCCCACTTAAGGCGTAAACATCGAACTCTATGGCACAAAGTAATTGGCATCAAAGAGCTGTATAATTGCACTCAATGTGGATACCAATTGAAAGTAAGATAGATACGCAAAATCAAAGCGGCTAGCGTCGCTTTTTTGTTTGTTCAGTGGAAAGTTAGAATTTACAGTTTAGTTTGAGTTACTATCTCATTCAATATATAATCAACCGCCTGCATATGGAGGTAGTTGGTTATGTGTGACCATTCACAACACTTACAACGTCAACATCGAACCCTATGGCATAAAATTTTGGGCATCAAAGAGCTCTATATATGTCAGAACTGTGGCTATCAGTTAAAGATTCGATAAACAGACATAATAAAAAAGCGGCCCTAGGCCGCTTTTTTATTATGTGATTTTTACTGAAGCATTCCGAATCAAGATTCAGCTTCTTCCTCTTCATCCGCATCTGGCTTACGCGTATAAAAGCGTGCGAAAAACAGACCAATCTCAAACAGAATACACATTGGAATCGCCAACAGTGTTTGCGAGATCATATCTGGTGGTGTCAGCATCATACCGATGATGAAAGCACCCACCACAATGTAAGGACGCTTTTCAGACAGAGATTGAGGCGTTGTTGCCCCCGTCCAACACAACAAGATAATCGCAACAGGCACTTCAAAGGCAATACCAAAAGCAAAGAACAGCGCGAGTACAAAATCAAGATAGCTTGAGATGTCGGTTGCGAACTCTACTCCCCCTAATGATATGGCCGTAAAAAAGCCAAATACCAACGGGAATACAATAAAGTAAGCGAACGCCACACCACAGTAAAACAGCAATGAACTTGAAGCCAATAGCGGCATGATCAAGCGTTTTTCATGCTTGTATAAACCCGGAGCAACAAAAGCCCACACCTGATACAAAATAAACGGAACCGCGAGGAATATAGACGCGATCAAGGTTAATTTCAGCGGTGTGAAAAATGGCGATGCAACATCGGTTGCGATCATCGTCGCCCCTTCCGGTAGACGATCTACCAAAGGTGCTGATACGAATTCATAAATATCATTAGCAAAATAAATTAGCCCGACAAATATCACTAGCACCGCGACAATCGCACGTAGTAGGCGATTACGTAGTTCTAGAAGGTGGCTAATTAAAGGCTGTGTCTGCTCAGTCGAAGACATGTCAAACCTCTTAAACAGGAAGATCGAAAAGGAGCCGCGCGTGTATCTATCCAGTTGAATTGGTATCCACTTGAATAGTTATTTACTTGAATAGATATCTATTTAAACATCTAGCGAATCAAGTATCCGGCGACTCCTCCTTGCGAGACTATTCGGCTTTCTTATCTGACGGTGCTGAAGCTTCGCTGTTGACCTGAATGGTTTCAGATTCCACAGTTTCCATGACACTAGGTTTAGTCTCACTTGGCTTATCAGACTCAGGCTTAGCATACGGACGTTGAACCTCAGCAGCGGCCTGCTTGAGTTCATCGACTGACGCTTTAAGGTCTGGAGATAAATCTTCCATACCCATTTTTTCCGCCTTGCGTAGGTTTTCTTGCAACTCTTGCACCTTAAGCTCATGAGAAAGTTCATCTTTCACACTGTTTGCCATGCTTTTCGCTTGTCCAACAAACTTGGAAATACTGCGAATCGCCACGGGCAAACGCTCAGGCCCTAAAACCACTAACCCAACGACAGATATTAATACCAGTTCCCAAAAACCGATATCAAACACGATTTACGCCTGCTCTTTGTCTTTCTTTGTTTCAGCAGTTGTTTCAGCGTGAGCTTCTGTCTTCTGCTGTTCAATATTCTTTGGTTCGAAGTCTGCATCTTTCTTATCTGCAGGCTTGTCTTCATCGCTCATCGCTTTTTTGAAGCCTTTAACCGCTGAACCTAAGTCACCACCCATACCGCGCAGTTTCTTTGTTCCGAATAGCAAAATTACAATTACAGCAATGATTAGAAGTTGCCAAATACTGATACCACCCATTGTCATTGTCCTCGGGTCTGTCTACACATAAAAATATTAAGAGAGTCTACTGTCTAACGACGGTAAGCTCGCCAACTAAGCAACCAAAATGTGACACCTGCGATGCCACAGCCCATAGATAGCTGCTCATAAGGGCTTGAAACTAATATTGCGGAGCATACGACTAAAGTGGCTCCAACGCCAAACAAAAACTTTCCAGTTGCTTGCTGACGCTTACTATCTCGGTAACCTTGATAAAGCTGATCCATTCTGTGGTTCATCGCTTTACCTTGGCGCAAGCTGTCATAAAGTAGCTCTGGCAGCTCTGGCAGTTTTTCTGCCCAGAATGGCGCACGCTCTTTTACTGCGTTGATCACAGCTTGCGGCCCCACCTGATTCATCATCCAGGTTTCAAGGAAAGGCTTCGCCGTTGCCCACAAATCAAGTTGCGGATACAGCTGACGGCCTAGGCCTTCGACATACAACAAGGTCTTTTGCAGAAGCA
Source organism: Vibrio sp. 10N.222.49.C9 (assembly GCF_041474985.1). Classification (NCBI taxonomy): domain Bacteria; kingdom Pseudomonadati; phylum Pseudomonadota; class Gammaproteobacteria; order Vibrionales; family Vibrionaceae; genus Vibrio; species Vibrio sp. 10N.222.49.C9. Next base: position 88,703 of record NZ_JBFRVD010000024.1, read on the forward strand.
CCAACTGAGGTTGAACCTCCATGTTGAAACGTCTTGCTGTATTAAATAAGTTTAGCAACACATGGCCAAATGAGATCTCGCCAAGTGGTTTTGCAAAGATTGGCTCACACACCATACGGATCGCGAACTCAAAATCATTGACGTTAGTGTCGTGTGGCACCCACCCCGAATCAACGTGTAGCTCAGCAACTTTACGGTAATCTCGATTGAAGAAAGCCAACAAGTTCTCTGCTAAATAGCGCTTATCTTCGCTATTGAGCGTACCAACAATGCCACAATCCAAACCAATCCACTGAGGGTTATCTGGATTCTCTGGGTTAACAAATACGTTGCCCGGGTGCATGTCTGCATGGAAAAAGCTATCTCGGAATACTTGGGTGAAGAATACCGTCACACCGCGTTCCGCGAGCAATTTCATGTTGGTGCCGTTGGCTTCTAGCGTCTCAATATCGGAGACTTGAATACCATAGATTCGCTCTGACACCATCAGGGTTTCGCTGCTTAGATCAGGGATAACCTCTGGAACATACAGCTCTTCACTGCCTTCAAAATTACGTCGCAGTTGAATGGCATTGGCCGCCTCACGGCGCAGGTCGAGTTCATCAAGTAACGTTTTCTCGTACTCGTGAACCACTTCAACCGGTTTCAAACGACGTGCTTCAGGAAGCGACTTAGCGACTATACGCGCCATTCGGTGCATCAGTTTTAGATCTGCGTCAATCACCGGGCGAATATCAGGTCGAATGACCTTCAGAACAATCTCGCGACCGCTCTCTTTAAGCTTTGCGGTATGCACCTGAGCAATAGAAGCAGAAGCCAGTGGCTCGATATCAAAGTCGGTAAACCAGTTGTCTAAACTGCCACCCAACGCCTTTTCCATATCTTGCTTCGCCAATTGACCATCAAACGGCGCAACTTGGTCTTGCAACAACGCCAACTGATCGGCGATATGAGGAGGGAACAGATCACGACGTGTCGACATCATCTGTCCAAACTTGATCCACACTGGACCAAGTTCTTGCAGCGCAAGGCGCAAGCGATGACCCAACTCTTTATCTTGATGCTTGTTCTTGAGCCAAAACAGTGACTTTCGCGCCAACAAAGGGGCTTTAGTCAGTTGGTGTTCCGGCATCAACTCATCAAGGCCGTATTCCAACTGTACCTTGATAATATGATAAAGACGTTTCAGTTCTGCTGGGGTCATGCTTTCTCCAACAGAGCGTTCAACTTAGCTTCAAGACGAGCAGCAGAGCTTTTTACGTCATCAACTTGGTCGCAAAAATGCGCGACTTCTAACGGTGCAGGTGCGATCTTCCACTCTTCAGTCAGAACTTGAGCAACATGGTTTTGATGCTTAGTCGCCTGTTTTGCCACAAAGCCACCGACGTTTTTAACGCCTTGCATCAAGGTATGCGCAACCACATCACCCGTTACGCGCGATAACCACTCTTCCAAATCAGGCTTGCAGTCTGTCATCAGCTGAGCAAATTTCTGTGCCAGTTGAATATCACCCTCTAAGATCAGCTTATCTTGCTTGATCAGCTTGGTGATGTTCGATTGCTCACGCAGTTCCGGTAACACCGATAAATTCAAAGATAGGTAGCAATCAGGCTGCCCTTCGTATTCCGACAACACATCGATTTGTTGGCTGAAAACGAAAGTGAGCGTTTTATTCAACTCTTTCAAATTAACTTGAATGATCTGCCCCTTTAAACGAGACAAACGACGAACCAGTGCTGGATCATCGTTCACGAAAGTATTTAAAGAGGTTTCAATAACCGCGGTGACCAATGGATCAAATGGCATGACTGTCCTTACCTTTGAAAACGGATAAGCGTTAACCTATCCGTTCTGTCTTTATTCTTATTTTTAGCACGCCCTACGAGCCTGCTACCAAGTTCGACTAGAACTTGTAACCACGGTGCAGCGCAACAATGCCGCCTGTTAGGTTGAAGTATTTCGTATTCTCAAAACCCGCGTCTTGCATCATGCCTTCCAAAGTTTCTTGGTTCGGGTGCATGCGGATTGATTCTGCAAGGTAACGATAGCTGTCTGCATCGTTGGCAATCAGCTCACCCATTTTTGGCAACAGGTGGAAAGAGTAGGCATCGTAAACCTTTGATAGTGGCTCAAGCACTGGCTTAGAAAACTCAAGAACCAACAGACGGCCACCCGGCTTAAGTACGCGGTACATAGAACGCAGCGCTTGGTCTTTATCGGTTACGTTACGCAGACAGAAGCTGATCGTAATGCAATCGAAGTAGTTATCTGGGAATGGCAACTCTTCAGCGTTCGCTTGTACGTAGTGTACGTTGCCAACAATGCCGCTATCACGCAGCTTATCACGGCCAACATTCAGCATTGAGTTGTTGATATCAGCAAGAACCACGTGGCCTTTTTCACCAACGATACGCGAGAATTTCGCAGTAAGGTCGCCAGTACCACCACCAAGATCTAGGATACGCTGACCAGGGCGAACGCCACTGCAATCAATCGTGAATCGCTTCCACAAGCGGTGAACACCACCCGACATTAAGTCATTCATGATGTCGTATTTAGCGGCTACAGAGTGAAATACCTCTGCTACTTTCGCGACTTTTTCGTCTTTTGCGACTGTTTCGAAACCAAAGTGTGTGGTTTCTGACTCTACTGCTGAATTTGTCTGCACGCTTGTGTCCATAATGCTGTTATCTACCATGGTAAGTTCTCATCGACAGCGCTCTTTGTGTTTAGAGGCGCTGCGGCCGATTAGTTTACTTTATCCTCAGCAGGTTGTCTTTCTACTAAGGAGGCATTTTCTGAAAAAGCCTCATTTTGCGCCATTTCAGCCAAACCAATCGAGATCGGTTTCTTCACTTCAACACCCAATTGCTTGAAGCTTTCGGCCTGACGAATCACGTTGCCACGGCCTGTTACTAGCTTATTCATCGCACCTTGATAGCTTTGGTTGGCTCTATCTAATGAACTGCCGAGACCTTCCATATCATCAACGAACAGGCGTAATTTGTCGTAAAGCTTGCTCGCACGTTCTGCGATAACCTGTGCGTTCTGGTTCTGTCTGTCGTTACGCCACAGGTTATCAATGGTACGCAGTGCCACCAGCAAAGTGGTTGGGCTGACCAAGATGATATTTTGCTCCATCGCGTCTTTCACCAAGCTAGGATCCGCCTGAATCGCCACTTGGAATGCTGGTTCAACCGGAATAAACATCAACACGTAATCCAGACTCTGTATGCCTTTGAGCTGATGATAATCTTTCTGGCTCAAGCCTTTGATGTGCGCTCGCAGTGACACCAAGTGATCGCGCAATGCAGCATCGCGTTGCTGATCGGTTTCGGCATTGAAATAGCGTTCAAATGCCACCAGCGCCATTTTTGAATCGACCACCACTTGCTTGTCTTGTGGCAGATGCACAATCACATCCGGTTGATAACGCTTGCCCGCATCGTTTTGCAGGTTCACTTGCGTTTGGTATTCGTGGCCTTCGCGCAGTCCTGATTCAGCAAGCACGCGAGCCAGCACCACCTCGCCCCAGTTACCTTGTTGTTTGTTGTCACCCTTTAGCGCTTGAGTCAGGTTCACCGCTTCACGCGTCATACTCTCATTAAGACGCTGCAGGTTTTTAAGCTCATGCACCAAAGTATGACGCTCTTTGGCTTCTTGGCTGAAGCTGTCGTTCACTTGTTTCTTAAAGCCTTCCAACTGCTCTCTTAGTGGAGACAACAAACCTTCTAGGCTCTGCTTGTTCTGCTGATCAACCTTGGCGGTTTTGGTTTCAAACAGTTGGTTCGCTAACAATTCAAACTGCTGCTTAAGTCGTGATTCAGCTTGCTCTAGCAACTGCAGCTTTTCGCTATTGGCGAGGTTTTCTTGGTCATGCCTTGCTTCTTGCTCGCGCAGCTCGGCTTCTAATTCAGACTTATGATCTTTAAGCACATTGATCTCATCAGCGTACTGCTGGCGCTCTTGCTTTACCGCCTCAAAGTAGCGCAGTTTTTCCATTGCAGCCATCACCTTACCGTGCGCCTGCTTGAGCTCGAATGCCGCTTTGTCTCGGTCATCATCTAACTCATCGAGCTCTTGTTGCGCCTCTGCGAGTGATGCTTTGAGCTGAGCTTGCTGAGATTCATGCAACAAACGATCGGACTCTAGCTGCTGCTCGAGCAATCGCTGCTGAAAAGAGAGCTTCTGTTTAATCCACCAACCCACGACACCGCCGCTGACGAGCGCGCCAGAAATTGCAGTAATAAGCGTTGCCTGATGTTCGATAATCCATTGCATGATAATGATTTAGCCTAATTTGAAATAACTCATTAAATGGTATTTTGATACTGGATAAATGTCCAGTTTGCCGTATTAAAATTCGACAGATAGACTAGGCGCTCCGTATTCTGTCCCATCAAATTAGAATGAGTTGCCATGAACGAACGTCGTGCCTTGGGCTTTGGCCTTTCCGCAGTACTGCTGTGGTCAACGGTCGCTACTGCTTTTAAGCTGACCCTTGCTGAGTTTTCACCGATTCAAATGCTGACCATTGCCAGTATTGTGTCGTCGATTGCGCTGATCGCAGTCTGCGCCTTTCAAGGTAAGCTCTCTCAGCTGAGTACAACGTTCCTTTCAAACCCTTGGTATTACCTACTGCTCGGCTTGGTTAACCCATTGGCTTATTACCTGATTCTATTCAAAGCCTACGACCTGCTGCCCGCTTCTCAAGCTCAAGCCATCAACTACAGCTGGGCTATCACGCTAACCTTAATGGCGGCGGTTTTTCTGGGGCAAAAGATTCGTAAGCAAGATTGGATTGCGTGTACCTTCAGCTATGCGGGTGTGGTAGTTATTGCCACCAAAGGCGATGTGTTAGGCATGCAGTTCGATAGCCCACTCGGTGTGGCACTGGCGCTGCTTTCTACCTTGCTTTGGGCGGGATACTGGATTCTAAACACCAAAAACAAGGCTGACCCTGTGATTGGCGTATTGCTTGGTTTCTTAGTGGCATTGCCCTTCGCGATCGGTTTAACCATTTATGAAGGCGAGAGCTTTAGCCAAATCACAGCGAAAGGTTGGATGGCGGTGACTTATGTTGGCCTATTCGAGATGGGCATTACCTTTGTCTTGTGGCTCTCGGCATTAAAACTGACCAACAACACAGCGCGTATCAGCAATCTGATTTTTGCGTCACCGTTTATCTCGTTGATGCTACTTTCCACTATTATCGGCGAAGAGATTCACCCAGCGACCCTGTTTGGCTTGGTACTGATCATTGCTGGCTTAGTGATTCAACAGATCAAGTTTTCAAAAAACAAACCGGCGTAAATAAGAGCTAAAAGATTCAATTGAGCACGAAAAGCTATCGATAAAGTCGAATCTAGAGCTAGAGCACAATGTTAGATACAAAAATGGCGAGTCGTATGACTCGCCATTTTTATATAATTTAAAATCTAGTGAGTAA
>NZ_JBFRVD010000025.1:0-150360 GCF_041474985.1 Vibrio sp. 10N.222.49.C9
ATAATGCTCAGGTTGGTGAAACCTACGCCATGATTAAAGCGTTGAATAAGCTCACAGGGTTAGGTATGCCTAAAACGATAGAAATAGCCTAATAATCACCCATACTGGCCGTTTCTATCTGAGATCCAATTAGGAAACAAAGCCATCTGAAAGCGATCAAGCAGCAGAACAGGCAGCAAAGGAACTTGCAAACCCAAACACAGCTTACGCTAGCCTTAATTTAAAGCTCCAGTATTCAGGTGGTTACGATGGTGGAGGGGACAGTTTCGCTACAGTATTACAGCCGACACTGCCGTTTCCCATGGATAACGGCGACAAAGTGATCTTCCGCCCGGCCATCTCTTATGTACAGAACGATTTCCATGTGGACGCACCAGCAAGCTCGCAACACACGGAGCAGTCAGGCTTTACAGACATCTCATTTGATTTAGCTTATGCGCCTAAAATGGAGGGCGGTACTATTGTCGCGTTCGGTATCTTTGCTTCGTTGCCAACGGGCAGCAGTGACTTAACAGCGGATCAATTTGCTGTCGGACCAGAGTTTATGGTCGGGAAAGCGAGTAGCGAGCGAGTTGTCGGTATGTTCCCAAATCACTTGTATGGTGTTTCTGGAGACGGAGCCGACCATTCTGATACTCGAATCAACAGGACGTCGACACAAGTGTTTTGGGTGGAGATCTTAGGAGGCGGTTGGACGGTGGGCTCTGCACCAACATTCTCGTACGACTGGAATAAGGATCTGGCGGAAATTCCGTTAAACATCAGTGTTAGTAAAACAACGGTTCTGAATGGACGCCCTTGGAAGTTTGGCATTGAAGCGAACTATTACCTTGAGAAAGACGAAAAAACGCGTCCAGATTTTATGTTGAGCTTTAATATCAGCCCTGTGGTGGAAAATAAACTGACATCTTTGTTCGATTAAGCCGTTATTTGAAATACAGTTTTAGAAACGAAAAAGGCTGAACGATCATCGTTCAGCCTTTGGTGTTATTGGATTAAGCGATTCTATTAACCAGCAGCAACTTGCATGATGAGACCACAGATGTAAGCGCCGTATGTACCGAGAGCATAACCCAATACCGCCATTAGGATACCTACTGGTGCCAATGCTGGGTGGAATGCAGCCGCGACGATAGGTGCCGATGCAGCGCCGCCTACGTTAGCTTGGCTACCTACAGCCATAAAGAACAATGGTGCACGAATTAGCTTCGCCATCACAATCATTAGAAGGGCATGGATAGTTAACCATGTAATACCAATGAAGAAGTAACCTGGGTTGTCTAATATAGCTGTCACATCCATTTGCATACCGATAGTTGCAACTAGGATGTAGATGAACGCTGAACCTACTTTAGACGCGCCGCTGTGCTCAAGGCTACGTGTAGATTTGAAGCATGAAGCGATCAGCGCGAACGTTGTCACCATTACGATCAGCCAGAAGAAGCCAGATGTTAGGCTATATTTCGCAAGCTCCGGCGCGTTGGTTGAGATCCATGGTGCAATCATGTCACTGAATAAGTGAGCTAAACCCGTCAAACCGAAAGCAATTGCCGTGATCTTCATAAGATCGGTTGTTGTTGTTGGGCGAGCGTTCTCTTCTTGGTATTTAGATACCGTCTCTTTTAGCTCTTCGATAGCTGATGTGTCTGCTTTTAACCATGCATCAATTTTCTTCTGGCGACCTGCCATGATAAGTAACACGGCCATCCAAATGTTCGCACAGATAACATCAACCGTAATCATTGCAGAGAATAGTTGATCATCAACCTCGAACACTTCTTTCATTGCTGCTTGGTTCGCACCGCCGCCGATCCAAGAACCAGCGACAGTTGTAAGGCCACGCCATACATCGCCAGATACGAGGTCAGGGTTAACTTGATCGATAATTAAAATCGCCAAAGGGCCACCAATGATGATGCCGACAGTACCCGTTAGGAACATGATGACGGCTTTTGAGCCAAGGCCGAAGATTTTGCGTAGGTCAGCTGAGATGATCAGTAGAACGAGTGCGCTTGGTAATAGGTAACGACTTGCAACAAAGTACAGCTTTGAGTTTGATGCGTCGATGATGCCTAGGCTGTTCAATAGAGAAGGAACAAAGTAACAGAGCAATAGACCCGGAACGAACGAGTAGAATTTTTTCAGTGCGCTATTTTGGCTACTTTCCGTGATAAAAACACCGCCAAGAATAACAGCTAACATGCCCATTATTACAGCATCATTAGTAATCATTATTATATCTCCTTTAAGGTGAGCGCAAAGGTCTCACTTTTTGAATTGCAGGACTATACCGACAACCGCCATTCGTTACAAATTGTAACGATAGACATATTTTGAAATGTTTATGTTAATTTTGATAGTTTGAATTTGTGAATGTTGTGCGTTATTTATTTGATTGATGAATGGGTTTGTTGGGGCTTTTGCGGCGCATTTCGATATATGCAATGTAATTCAAGCCTTAGTTAGTGGTCGCTATGAATTGGGTGGGTGCTTGAATGGTAGGAATGAGTGCATATATAGCCATGTTTATGGTGTGGTTTATGCAGGGGTGGAATGTTTCAATAATGTAAAAATTGAATCCACTTTTGCTATGTGGTCAGAAATTAAAAATTTTAGCTAGATCACACAAATCTCTCGGATTACGAGTTTCAGCACCCGCTACTTATGCTCATTTGACGTTTTGTAGGGGGTAAATGAAAGAAAAAGCGGCTTAAATAGCCGCTTTTGATGGTTGAATTGCATGGTTATCTAGAGCTGAAGTCTAGATGCCGTTTAAGACTCTTCTTCCTCAAAGCCATCTGCATAGCCTTTTGGTGGTGGTGTCCAACCACGTTCAGAGCGAGAGTGTTTGTCTGAACGGTCTTTTTTCATATCTTCTTTCATTGCTTCTTCAAGGTGAATGAAGATTTGTCGGTAGTTGTTGTCGTAGCGTGGGTTCTCTTCCGCTTCAGACCAAGCTTGATAGAGCTTTTCAGACTTACGGCTTTCAACGCGTTGATACGTCGATTTTTGCTGTTCAACGAAGAATGGGTGATGACCCAAAGAGCGCAAGGCTTCTGCACCCATTTCAAGAGCAGAATGGTAGGTCTCTGATTCCACAAAGTCTGCACCTGCTTCTCGTAAGCGATAACTATGACCACGGTCGAATGCGCGGGCTAAGATTTTCACTTTAGGGTAGGTGTGTTTAACGTATTTGACCAATTCAACGCTTGAGTCTTGATTATCGATTGCTACTACTAGCATCGCGGCTTCTTCGATTCCGGCGGTATGCAATAAGTCGTGACGTGTCGCATCACCAAAGTAAGATTTGATATTGATAGAGCGTAGTAAGTCTACTTGGTTCGCTTGGTGATCAAGAACCACCGTATTGACATCGTTCGACACCAACAAGCGGTTAACGATTTGACCGAATCGACCAATGCCCGCAATGATAACGGTACCTTTCTCTTCGATGGTATCTTCTTCGCGGTCGTTAGATTTTTGTTCGTAACGAGGAAGAATCACTTTATCAAATAGAATGAACAGCCCTGGTGTTAGGAACATTGAAAGTGCCACAACCAGCGACAATGTTTGAACGATGTCAGCAGGTAATACGTGGTTTTGAGCTGAGAAGCTTAGTAGTACAAAACCAAACTCACCGGCTTGCGCCAAGCTCAGTGTAAACAGCCAACGGTCACTGTTTTTGATTTTGAAGATCAATGCCAACGTAAATAGCACCAAGGCTTTAAGAAGCATAACGCCAAGAGTGAGGCCAATGATCAAACCAAAGTCGTTGAATAGAACATCAAAGTTGATGCCAGCACCAACGGTAATGAAGAACAAGCCAAGTAGCAGCCCTTTAAACGGGTCAATATTAGACTCAAGCTCGTGGCGGAATTCACTGTTCGCTAAAACCACACCCGCAAGGAAGGTACCCAAAGCCGGTGATAGGCCGACTAGGCTCATCAGTGCAGCAATACCAATCACCAACATCAGTGCGGTTGCAGTAAAGATTTCACGCAGGCCTGAGCTTGCCACGAAGCGGAACAGTGGACGACTCAAGAAGTGTCCGCCGACCACAACAATCGCAATAGATGCTGTGATCACAAGGCCATAAGCCCAACCGGGTAGGCCAGCAACAAGACTTAACTCTTCATGATGATCAGAGGCCGAAGCGACCGCGCTTTGTGCAGCTTCAATTAATTCTGGCAACGCTAATAGAGGAATGAACGCCAACATAGGGATGACGGCAATATCTTGGAACAGTAGGACTGAAAAAGCGTTCTTGCCGCCTTCTGTTTTGGATAGCCCTTTTTCGTTAAAGGTTTGGAGTACAATCGCGGTAGATGACAGTGCGAAGATCAAACCGATAGTCAGCGCAATGGTCCAAGGTTGTCCGAAGAAAAGGGCGATACCCATTACAATCGCGGTAGTGCCACCAACTTGCAGGCCACCCAGCCCCATCAGTCGGTTTCTCATTGCCCAAAGCATCTTAGGCTCAAGTTCAAGGCCGACCAAGAACAGCATCATAACCACGCCGAACTCGGCAAAGTGTTGGATGGTTGTGGTCTCTTCACCCACTAAGCCGATGATTGGGCCAATCACAACACCAGCAATGAGGTAACCTAATACAGAACCAAGACCAAGTCTTTTGGCAATAGGCACGGCAATAACTGCTGCGACTAAGTAGATAAACGCTTGTAGAAAATATCCCGTCATTATTTAACCTCTGCCATTAGTTCTTCTACGTAGTGGTTGAGTTTTTCTGCTTTGCTGGCTTTCTTAATATTGATCTTGCCGGCAACCAACGCCTCTAACAGCACTTTATAGCTATCGACATGCTCTTGAATGCGGTTTTCTTCCAACGCGGTACGCGAGCCAAATAACGCAAAGGGCGCGAGATAGTTCATCCCACACAGAGAAGCAGTTTGTTCGATTGGGTGAAGCAGCTCTCGAATAGTGAAATGGTTGTAACCATCACTTTGGTAGGCATCTTTTTTACCACCTGCAGTAATGCTACATAATAAGTTCTTACCCTGTAGTTCATTGCCATCGGCGCCGTAGGCGAAGCCGTATTCAAGAACAAGGTCTTGCCACTCTTTAAGAATTGCCGGTGTTGAGTACCAATACAAAGGAAACTGAAAAATGATGATGTCATGGTCTAACAGGCGTTTCTGTTCACGGTCGATGTTGATTTTAAATGTCGGATACTCGGCATAGAGATCGACACAGGTAACACCGTCAACGCGTTTGGCTTGTTCAAATAAGGGTTTGTTTGCTTCAGAACGATGTTGAGAAGGGTGGGCGAATAGCACCAAGACTCGATTTTTCGACATATAGCCCTCTTTGTCCATTAACGAATAATATTTATTGGAATTATAGTTATACAATAATAGAAGAATGGTTGAACAACAACGAATTAGCCCATACTTCTTTGTTTAGATACGTGTGCTTTCTGCGTTTAATTATATAAGACACCAGTCATTTTGTGTCTTTCAGGCACAAGTAGCCGATGACTGAGTAAAACTAATTATTCACGAATAGTAAAAGCGAATGTGGGCATTTTATGTCACCGTTGGTGGGTAACGTAAATAATCCAATAACCCTACATAGAACGATAATGAATAAAGGAAAAAACTATGAGCATGGACTTGCGTCAACAATGTGATTTGTTGCTTTCTGGTCATCTAGAACCGACACCAGCACAAACATTCGCTCAGATGGCTGAATGGTGTGAAACACACAATGTGAGCCATGATAGCTACGGTGATGGCGAGTTTATCGAGAGCTTTGAAAATAAGGTCGCAGAGCTGCTTGGTTATGAAGCCGCCGTGTTTGTTATTACCGGCACCATGAATCAACCCACAGCATTAGAAATTGCCTGCCAAGAGAAAAGAAACCCGGTAGTAGCGATGCATGAGTCGAGTCATATCATTCGCCATGAACGCCAAGGGTATCAGCTCCAAAATCGTTTCAACGTGCTTCCGGTCGGCAATGTATTTCGCACTTGGAATGTTGATGACTTAAAGGCATGGCCTGATGAGATTGCAGCCGCTCTATATGAATTACCCATGCGTGAAATCGGCGGCCAATTACCAGAATGGGATGAGCTTGAAGCGATCAAGCAATACTGCAAAGAACAATCGATTCACCTTCATATGGACGGTGCACGTTTGTGGGAATGCGGCGCGTATTATCAAAAGCCATACAGCGAGATTGCTCAGGGCTTCGATAGTGCTTATGTTTCGCTGTACAAAGGTCTCAATGGCCTTGGTGGTTCGTTATTGTTGGGCGATAAAGCCTTTGTCGCGAAAGCATCGGCGTGGATGAAGCGCCAAGGTGGCAATGTTTATCACCGAACGCCTTATGTGGTTTCAGCAGCAATGCAGTTTGATGAGCGATTAGAGTTGATGCCATCACTGTTTGAGCGAACAAAACAGATCTACCAAATCTTATTAGACTATCCTCAGTTCACTGTTAATCCGCAGCAACCGCAGGTCAACATGCTTCACCTATATTTACCTGTGAGCTATGAAGACGGCATTATTGTGAGAGATAACATAGCGAAGAAACACAAGATTTGGATAGGAAACCCAGCGATCAGTGAGTTGCCAAACCAATGTAAGATTGAATGGTATGTAGGGGATAACCTACTAAATTTGCCTGATCATGAGCTGATAGACATTCTAGATTTTATTAGCGAAGAGCTGATTTGATTAACGAAGAGCTGGCTGAAGAAGAACTGATCTAATTGGAACTGAAATGGATACAGGAAAGGGTTCTTATATCCATTTATATAGCTAGGATGTCCGGCTCTGTTACATATACTGGTTGATGTACACATCAACTAAGAACATGAACACTGGAACCGTACTGAGAAGTCCGAAGAAGACGATTGGCACCCAGTTTTTCATTTTCTTTTTAGGTTGCTCAGTGTTATTCATAAATTCGGCCTTAAATTCGTTGTTGAGTCTGTTTAGCTTTTTGGTACTAAAAATCTAAGTGTATGGTATCAAATAAATGGGTTTAGCCCTATGTAGATTTAGAGAACCGTGGTGTATATCAATCACATAAAATGTAAGTGATTCATAAACGGTTCATAAAGGTTCAACAATAATGAACCTATTACAACAAGCATTGCCTTACTCGGCATATCAAATAAACAGCATTTAAAGATTTGGAGAATACAGAATGAAAACAATAGGAAACATCATTTGGTTTCTGTTCGGTGGCGTATTTATGGGACTAGCTTGGTGGTTCTTCGGACTGCTCGCATTCCTAACCATCGTTGGTATTCCATGGGGTAGAGCGTGTTTCGTTATGGGTAACTTCTCATTCTTCCCATTTGGTCAGGAAGCGATTTCGCGTGATGAGCTAACCAATGAAATGGACATCGGCACGAGCCCGCTAGGCGTGATTGGTAACGTGATTTGGTTCTTATTTGCGGGTATCTGGCTAGCGATTGGTCACATCATGTCAGCTGTGGCGTGTTTCATTACCATCATCGGTATTCCGTTCGCGATTCAGCACCTTAAATTAGCGGTTATCTCGCTGGCGCCAATCGGTAAGACGGTTGTCGATAAACGTGAAGCAGAAGCGGCGCGAGTAAGAAATTACAAAGGTTAAGACTACAGTTTAAGCCTTATATAGAACTGAAAAAGCACATCACATGATGTGCTTTTTTGTGCCTCGTTTTCTATCTAACGATGCCCCAATCTCACAAACACTCACTAGACATTGTTGAACAAGACTTCAAGCCTAAGGGTGATGTTGGCTTCTTCCGTGTGTTTCTCGTAAGGCTCTCGTTCCCACTGGTAACGCGGGGTGACCTCGTAAAACAGCCATTCCTTCCATACATTTTCTCTATACGTTACCGACACTTGCGAATATTCGTTGTGGTTATACGGTTCGCTGGTCGCGGTTATCGTGGCGCTGTATTACAGAGCTTGGTCTTGAGAAAGGTAATGGTACAAGGTAATGCCCGTACCATACTCCCAGCCTTTGAGGTCATCGTTATAGCCAGCAAAGTTAGACCAACGCGCTAAGAAATCGTCACTCAAAGAGAGGTCAAAATCGATATCAGTGCTCTCTCCCGTCTCTTTCTTCTCTTGATACACACGTTGGGTTAGCCGGAATACTGCATCTGTGGTGAGCGGGTAGGTAAAACGATAGCGAGCCTCTATTCTTGGGCGTAATGTCGCTTTGATATTGAAACTACTGTAACCCTTGGCATAGGCGTCATAACGAAGGCCAAGTGCATTTTCTAACTCTTCAGAATCTTGTGGGAAGAAGTCTAAGAATTCTTCATCGCCAACAGACTCGTAGATTAGCTTAAGCCTTTTGCTGACAAAGGGTAAATGCAGGCGTGCGTTGAGCTTGGTGGAATAATCCACGTCACCGCCCTCAGAATAGATGAAATCATTATACCAACGTACAGAGGTTCCGGCTCTGGCGTCCTCGGTAATACGGTCATCCACAAAGAAGTTATCGAACCATATTGCGGGCTGACAAAACTTGCTGTTTAGGTAGTGGTAAGCTTTTTCGACGCGCGTGTCTTCTAACGGTTGGCTGTGACACTCATCCTGTTCCTCCGCGAAGGCAGAGTGGGAAACGAGCGATGCTAATAATGAGGAGTTAACTATCCAACGACTCAATGGAACCTGTTTGTCATTCTATGTATCAATAGTTTGACTATAACTAAGCAGTTATGACAATGCGACTTTTAAAGAGATTTATCTTAATCAGTGGCTATTCAAAACAGAGACTTGAATAACATATGGCAGGTAAAGAAAACGGGCTCAGTAGGTGAGCCCGTTTGTCGATAAGTTTATAAGTGACTTAATGGCAGATTACATTGCCGCTTCGAAAATCGCAGAGATTTCTTCGTGGGTCGCTTGTTTAGGATTAGTAAAACCACATGCGTCTTTCAGTGCGTTGTCAGACAGAGTAGGGATATCTTCTAGCTTCGCACCAAGTTGCGCGATACCTGTTGGGATGTTCACGTCATTTGCTAGTTGAACAATTGCTTCGATCGCAGCTTCTGCACCTTGCTCTGGTGACATACCTTCAACGTTAACGCCCATTGCTTTTGCAACATCACGTAGACGCTCAGGACAAACTTGCGCGTTGTAGCGTTGAACGTGTGGTAGCAAGATAGCATTACACACACCGTGTGGAAGATCGTAGAAGCCGCCTAGCTGATGCGCCATCGCATGAACATAACCTAGTGACGCGTTGTTGAACGCCATACCCGCCATGAACTGTGCGTAAGCCATTTGCTCACGAGCTTCAATGTCTTCGCCGTGCGTAACCGCTGTTCTTAGGTGTGCTTGTACAAGTTCAATGGCTTTAATCGCTACAGCGTCTGTAATTGGTGTCGCTGCGATAGAAACGTAAGCTTCGATTGCGTGTGTTAGCGCATCCATACCTGTTGCAGCAGTCAGTGATGCAGGCTTAGCAAGCATTAGTTCAGGATCGTTTACTGAAATAAGCGGTGTTGTGTGCTTATCAACGATAGCCATCTTAATGTGGCGCTCTTCATCAGTGATGATGCAGAAACGTGTCATTTCTGAAGCGGTGCCCGCAGTCGTGTTGATAGCGATAAGAGGCATCATCGGTTTTTCAGATTGATCGACACCTTCGTAATCTGCAATCTTGCCGCCGTTAGAAGCAACCAGAGCGATACCTTTTGCACAGTCGTGTGGAGAACCGCCACCTAGAGAAACAACAAAATCACAATCGTTGTCAGTCAGCAATTCTAGACCATCGTTCACGTTAGTGATGGTTGGGTTTGGTTGAGTGCCGTCGAATACAACTGCGTCTACGCCACGCTGGCTAAGAAGGTCTTGTACCTGCTTAACTACGCCAATTTGATTCAGGATCTTATCAGTAACGATCAGACCTTTTTTAAAGCCTTGAGACTGAATGCTATCAGCAGCATCCTTCAGACAGCCAGTACCCATGAAGTTGATTGTAGGGATGTAAAATGCAGTAGACATTGGAAAACTCCGTTAATTATGATTTTTAATTTCCTACATGTTGTCGGCATTCAAGTGGTCGACCATTGATCTGGAATAACTTTGATTCCGAACTACCACTTTGTGGCTAGTCGTTGTGATAGGGCTCATATAGCAATCGTTTTCATGGTTTTTGGCTGTGTTCTTTGTCAGTAGTGATTAGCGATAAATTGGCTCCACCAAGAGCAGAATGGTGCTCTATAACAATGAAAAATAAGGTTTTTCATTGAAAACTCTTCTAGTTAGGCTGGTGTCGACGTTTTATCTGAGTCATCGCTGCATTCAATTTCAGGTTCTTGTGACTCTTCAGAATCAAGCGTGTCTTCTGGCTCCTCGTCATAGTATTTGACAAGAAATGGGGTGAGCATGACAGATGACGGTAAGAAGTGTTTCATAATACCTCCCGGTACTTAAATGTATTTCTTGTATGGTATTGGTTTAATATGTGGCAAAATTTGCGATACATCATGAGTTGCGACTTGTTTTATATAAATTATTAGATTTATATACAGGCTCACAGATTTACGAGTAAAGTGATTGCCAGCCTACAAGGCGAAGAGAAAAATTAAGCAAAACTACGATAAAAACAAACACAGCACTGCTCAACAACGCGAATAACAGGACAGAAAATGAAGTACGATTGGATATTCTTTGATGCGGATGAAACCTTGTTCCACTTTGATGCTTTTCAAGGAATGAAGCTGATGTTCTCCCGTTTTGGTGTGGACTTTAGTGAACAGGATTATTCGGTTTACCAAGAGGTTAATTTACCACTTTGGGTAGATTATCAAGATGGCCGCATTACGGCAGCTCAACTGAAGCACGCGCGTTTTGAAAGCTGGGCAACAAAGTTAGAGACAACAACAGCAGAACTAAACAGTGCATTTTTGACCGCAATGGCGGATATCTGTTCTCTGCTCCCAGGTGCAAAAGAGTTGATGGAGTCTTTAAAAGGCAAAGTGAACATGGGTATCATCACGAATGGGTTTACCGAGCTGCAATCTATACGTTTAGAACGCACAGGCATGACAGATTACTTTGACCATGTGATCATCTCTGAAGAAGTCGGTGTCGCGAAACCAGACGCTGAAATCTTTGAACATGCACACAAGCTTGTTGGCTTACCAGCAAAACAACGCGTATTGATGGTCGGAGATAACCCGCATTCAGATATTTTAGGCGGCTTGGATTTTGGTATTGAGACGTGTTGGTTGAACAGCCAAGAGAAAGCAGCACCAGCAGGTATTAACCCTCATTATCAAGTTAAGTCTTTAGCTGACCTGCAAGCTCTGTTATTGGCATAATTGCTTTTAGATTTTTGAGTGAATGATTGATAGCCGAGTGCAGTTATGTGCTCGGCTACTTATTTTTACCTACTGTAAGTTATCGATAGTGGTGCTTAAGTCTATCTTTGCTTTAAGCTCGCTTTGATTACCCAATGACAATAAAGAAAAGGAAGAGGTGTGTTTAAATCTCATCGCCATAGCTGCTACGGCATTGCTGCCATTCTACTTTGGAGCTGCTTAATCGCGCTGTCTCGAAGCGTATCTGAACAACTGGGCCCAATCGGTGGTGCGGCCAGCCTTTACACGGTGAGTGCGCTGTTGTTGATCTGTGTTATGGGTCTACCAAAGCTGTCACGCTTTTCTAAGTCTTATTTGCTGATTGGCGGCACCTTGTTCGTTTGTTATGAGATCTTCTTGGCTCTGGCTTTAGGAATGGCAAACAATAGACATCAAGCCTTGGAAATGGCTGTCATCAACTACTTATGGCCAGCACTGACGGTGTTATTTGCGGTGCTGCTGAGCGACAAGAAAATTAACTGGTTGGTTTACCCAAGTATCTTCTTGGCCTTCTTTGGCGTCGCTTGGAGCATCAGCGGCGATCAGGGGCTTTCTGTTGAACAAATCGCTGCCAATGTTGCTACTAACCCAAAAACTTATTCAATGGCGTTTTTCGGCGCGATTATTTGGGCGGTTTACTGTAATTACACTCAGAAAGTGGCGAAAGGGCAGAATGCGATTGTGTTGTTCTTTATCGCAACGGCAATCACCTTGTGGATCAAATACGCATTGAGTAACGAAACCGGCATGGTGATGACAACCAGTGCTGCGATTGACTTAGTGTTGGCAGGCGTGTGTATGGGCGCAGGTTACGCGCTTTGGAATACAGCGATACTTGGCGGCAATATGGTCTTCTTGGCGACCATGTCGTATTTCACGCCTATTTTTGCGACCTTACTGTCTTCTATTATTTTGGGTTTGTCATTGAGCATGACGTTTTGGCAGGGCGTTTGTATGGTAACGATTGGCTCTTTAGCTTGCTGGTGGGTAACCAGAGACAAAAAGCCGACGGTTACGGCGTCGGCTTCTAAAAAGGTTCAATCAGAGTCTTAGTCAGCGAGAGGTTGATTGGTTAGCTCTTGGTTCTTAACTCTCGACTCTTAACTCGCGATATTGAGATTCAATTGAAGCTCATATGGCATCTTCGATAGGCGTCGCTTAAGTTGGCGGCGCGTACGTTCAATATCATCGACCGCAATCGCTTGTTGGTCGTTGGTATGAATATCAACATTGATTCGTAATTCTGGACCAACCTTAGTCACACCCATCAGCTCCAAATCTTGCTCCGCTTCTTTGTCTACCGCGACAACGTTCTTATCTACCGCATCACAAATATCTTTGTTTGCCGACATCATAAGCAGTTCGCGCATCGCCTCACGTAACATGTCGAAAGGAACTTTGATGAAGTAGAAAGACATTAGCAACATCATCATTGGGTCGGCATACACTGCGTATTCTGCAAGCGGAGAAAAAGTAATTAACCAAGCCGCTACGAAACCCGCTGTTACCGCTACACTCAGTAGCGTATCCATCTGCCACTGCTTAGATTCAGCCTGAATCAGACCTGAAGAAATACGTTTGCTCTTATTCGCGATGTACCACCAAGCGTAACCACAACCCAACACGTTGAAAATACCAAACAGAGTTGCAATAGAAGCATCAACTTCACGACCACCCGTCATTAGGGCACCAATCGCAGAGTAAAGTGAATAACCAACCACAAGCAGAATCACAACGGCTTTAATCGCAATCACAATCGGCTCGATGATAGCTCGACCGAACGGGAACTCTCTATCTGAAGGGCGGTTAATGTATTTTGAAGCAGCTAGTGACAATAAAGTTAACAGTAAGCTGATAAGAGAATAGACACCGTCAAACACTATGACCAGAGAGCCAACGAGAAGACCCAACACCAATCCGCCAATTGCGAAGCCTGATGCTAAAAGGGCTGAGAACAATAGTACTCGATTTTCGTTTTGACTTTTCCTGTCACACATAATATTTTCCAGATGTTTTTGATAACTTCATTGTTCTAATATCGAGCTAACTTTACAAACTTTATCTGATGACGTTTATATGTCTTATTTAATTAAAACATATAAATCAATAAAATTCAGTGACTTAAGGTTAGGGTTTGGTGTCAATAAAGTTGACGTTGAGTGTTTTTTGGGGATGATGTGCAACTGAAATAGGATCGTTTATGATTAATACAACACATTAGTCGCTAAGGTCTTATTGGTCTTCTAGATTTGACTGCGACTGCAATGGACAAGGAGAGAATCAATATGAAGTTTGACGATATCAGTGATAACGAGTTGTGGGTGATTGCTAACCCGATTATGGATAATCTGATGGACGGTTCAACCAAGGTCGATCATGAACAGCACTGTCGAGACTTTACTCAAAGGATGAAAGACATTGTTACGCCGGAATATTTAGAAAAGGTGTGTCACCATTATCAGCACAGTAATGGCTTTTTTGCTGAGCGAGAGCAAGTCGCGCTGTTTAGACGTTCAGACTCCATCGCTTTTGTGTGGAAACAAGCTTACACCATCGCCAAAGGCGAGTTTGTCGCCGAAATGGTATTGGTTGAAGAAGACGGACGCTACTTAGTGGATCACGTGATGGTTTTCTAGAGCAAGACTTAAGTATGGAGTAAAAGTCGTCCGTCTAGAAATCAAACAAATAATCACTAAGCTGGTCGGCCAACCAATTCATTCCTGGGTGCTCTGCCATGCCAGCCGCGGTAAACATACAGTAGTCTTCTTGTGTTAAACCGTAGGTGTGTTTGATCACGGCAAGCTCTTGTTCACGCAGTAAATGGCGAATCAATGGCTCAGGCATTACGCCCCATGCTTCTTCACGTAGAATCGTATCCAACATAAAGTCGAAGCTAGAGAAGCCAATGTAACGACGCGAGAAGGGCTCAAGCTCAGGATTATCCTTTTCATTAAGATAAACCATGGTTGCTTGCATCGAATTTCTCAGTACTTCATCAGACACTCGTCGCATCGCACTCAAATCATGTCCTTTCTTGCATACAGACATCATTCGAATCTTACCAAGCGGGTTGTAGATAATTCTTGGGTCATCGACGCGTTCGTAATCGACACCAAATGCGAAGTCGACTTGCTGAGTTTCAACTAGGTTAGCTAAGTCACCGCTCGATGCGAGAACGAAGTTGAATGAGGTAGAAGGGTACTTGTTATTTAAGGCGTGAGATAAGTCCTGCCACATTTCATCGGGTAGGGAGTCATCTCGTGCTATCCAAATTTCTGCGTTGAATTCGCCCGAAACATGCAAGCAGGTTTGTTTAATACGCGCGGCTGTCACCAACATGCCTTCGCAATCTTTGTAAATCGCTTTACCCGCTTCTGAAAGCTCAACGTGGTTTCCGCTGCGGACGAACAGCTCGACATCTAACTCTTTTTCCAAGGCTTTAATCGACATGCTGAGTTTGGTTCGGTTGCATTCTAACTGGCGTGCAGCTTCAGAAACTGATCCTAAATCAGCAACGGAACAAAAGGCTTGGACTTGAGAAAGGTTCATTTCATTTCCATATTGAGCGGGGGTTGGTGCATATTATCTGAATATTGTGCTGACTATCTTAGAAATAGTCCATCTTTGCATGATAACTCTATGACGAATTGACTAATTTGGTTTACTCTGGGGAAGTTCCCAACCTACAAGAAGTAAAGATGGAGGCCATGATGGCGAAACAATGGGACGAATACGCCGTTGATTGGGATAAAGATCCCGCAACTGCAGTATTCGCACAATCCGTATTTGACCAGTTAACACAGCTCGTTGATTTAAACGGAACCCGTGTCCTTGATTTTGGTTGTGGTACAGGACTACTCAGCCAGAAAATATCTCCTTTAGCAAAAGAGATCATCGCACTTGATATCTCTGAAGGGATGATTGAAGAGTTAGATAAGAAAGAGTTACCTAACGTTGAACCGGTAGTTGATATTTTATCGCGCGGACTTGCAGCGCAGCATCCAGCATTCAGAAACCAGTTTGACCTAGTGGTAGCCTCTTCGGTGTGTGGTTTTATCCCGAACCTACAAGACACAGTCAGTCTGATTTACACGCTGCTTGAAAACGACGGTACGTTTGTACACTGGGATTGGTACTTGGAAAGCGACAGTGAAGACTACGGTGTAAGCCAACAGCGCTCAGAAAATGTATTGAGTGCAGCGGGCTTTGCAGTAGTTGAAGTCTCTACACCGTTCTCGATTGACACTCCACAAGGAGAGTTAAAGGTATTAATGGGTGTTGGACGTAAACAAGCGCTTCCAGATCTGTAATCGTGTGTATGCCTTGAGCTAGCATTCAGAATGCTCATTTAAACTACTAAACCCACATTAACGACTCTAACGTCAGTTATGTGGGTTTTCTCTTTTTGGCGCTATCGTTTTAAACAGAACGAATTAGCGCTTTCTCATTTCTTCACTACTAACTCTGGTTTCTCTATTTCTCTATTTCTTTATTTCTCTATTTCTCATCTCGCTCATAGAAAACTCAACACCGCTAATTTACAAATTATTTATTTCCATTTTGGAAATGTAGTCTTGCATACATTTCATTAGTGGAAATATAACGGTGAGATATAAAATAAGCCCATAACAACACTAAGGGTTTAATCATGAGCCACCAATCTGCGTCATCTACTTCTTCACCACTTTCAGAGCAACAACAACGCTTTAGCAATATCATTTCAGATGCCAACCTGTCACCAAAACAGAAGTCGAGCTATCTTGCCTTAGAAGCTGAAGCCAGCTTACCGTATATGCCGGTAAGCAAAGAAGTAGAGCAAGCCTTACAACAAGGTGTGCTGTGTGACATGTTTGAAGGGCACGCCCCATTTAAGCCGCGCTATGTACTTCCAGATTATTCTAAATACTTACATCAAGGCTCAGAGTATTTAGAGCTTAGCGCGGCAACCAACTTCGATGAAGCATTGAACATGCTTACCATCCTTTACCACCATGTTCCGTCTGTCACTTCAATTCCGGTTTACCTAGGTCAGTTGGATGATGTGTTGATGCCTTTCGTGGGCGACTTAACAGAAGAGCAGGTATACCAAAAGATTAAGCTGTTCTGGATCATGTTGGATCGCACACTGCCAGACGCCTTTATGCATGTGAATATCGGCCCGACAGACAACATTATCTGCCGTACGATTTTACGTGTAGACGCTGAATTGAAGCAGATCGCGCCAAACTTAACCTTTATGTACGACCCAGCCTTGACACCTGATGATCTACTTCGTCATGCGGCGAGCAACATCTGTGAATGCAGTAAACCACATATTGCAAACTATCCAGCGCATGCCGAGGCTTACGGCGATAAGCGTTTTGGTATTGTGAGCTGCTACAACTCTCTGCCGTTAGCGGGCGGTTCAAATACCTTGGTGCGTATGAACCTAAAGCAAGTGGCGTTGAAGTCTGAGGACAGTGCTGATTTCTTACAACAAGTACTGCCGAACTACAGTGGCATCATGGTTGAGTTGATGAACGCTCGTAGCCGCTTCTTGCATGAAGAGTCTAACTTCTTCGAAGGTTTCCTGACCAAAGAAGGCCTTATCGAAGAAGATCGCTTTGCGCCAATGTTTGGTATTTATGGCATGGCGGAAGCAGTCAACATCTTGTTGGAGAAAGAGGGCCAAGCAGGGCGCTATGGTCACGATGAACAGGCAAATCAGCTTGGTCACCGTATCTCCGAAAAACTGGCTGAGATCGTTGAACGCTCTGACGTGAAGTATGGGTTAGAAGGTAAAGCTCTGCTGCATGCTCAAGGCGGTATTAGCTTAGATGAAGATGTGACGCCGGGTGTCCGTATTCCTTATGGTACCGAACCGGATCCTGTCTCTTACGTTCGTGCAACCGCGGGTCACCATAAGTTCTACACCTCGGGCATCAGTGACATTCTGACCATCGACGAAACAGTGAAATCTAACCCTGAAGCGATGTTTAACCTGTGTAAAGGCGCGATTCAAGCGGGTTACCGAGAGTTCACGGCTAACGTTGCATCAAATGATTTGGTTCGTGTCACGGGTTACATGATTAAGCTATCTGACATTGCCAAATATGACGAGCAAGGCTCACGCACCAATACCACCTTTTTAGGTGCCGAAGCTGCGAAGAACACGGGCATATTAGAGCGTAAACCACGCGTGGTGAGTTCAGAGATGTCGCCGACATACGAATAGCTTTAACGTGCGTGCGTTATGTGTATGGTGCGTTTCGAATACGAACAATGTGAATTATGAAAATTTCTGATCTAACAACTCAAATGGCTAGGGTTAAAAATAATAAGACAGAAAAACAAGCGAAGGTCAGCCGTGTGCTGACCTTTTCTTGTGTTGACGGCCCGGGAAACCGCTTGGTGCTGTTTCTTCAGGGCTGCAACTTTGACTGTATTACTTGCCACAACCCACACACAATTAATCACTGTAACCATTGTGGTGACTGCATTAGCGGCTGTCCGAGCAGTGCTCTGAGTCTTATTGATGGCAAAGTGAAGTGGGACCCAGCAGCCTGTACGAATTGCGATCAGTGCATTGATGTCTGCGATCATAAGTCGAGCCCGAAAATTACCACAATGACGGCCTCAGAGGTTCTGGAGCTTGTCAGGCATAATCAGTTTTTCTTGAGTGGCATTACCGTTTCTGGCGGTGAAGCGACCATGCAGTTGCCGTTTATCATAGAGCTGTTTCAAGCGATTAAACGTGATTCACAGTTAGCGCATCTCACGTGTTTTATTGATAGTAATGGTTCGCTGTCACTTCAAGGGTGGGACAAGGTGTTGCCTTATCTTGATGGCGCGATGATTGACCTAAAATCATGGCAATCGGAAACACATCAATGGTTAGTGGGTAGAGGTAATCATAGGGTGTTTGAAACCATTAACTACTTAGCAGATAAAGGAAAACTGCACGAAGTTAGGTTGCTACATATCCCAAATAAAAGCGATCTTGAGGACGAAATTGAACAAGTGGGGCGTTACTTGAAGACTCTACCAAGTGATATTCGAATTCGGCTGAATGCGTTTCAGCATCATGGTGTCATTGGCGACGCGTTAGATTGGCCGAAATGCACCGAAAAACAGATGCAGAGCTTTCACGATAAGCTCTACACCATAGTTCAAAGACCGATGCAAACTCCTGAGGTTTATACCTAGTCTTTAGATTTCTTAGGCGGTCAATCAGGCTTCTAAGAACGTTAACTTTCTAAAGATATTAAGTCTCTAAAAATATTAAGCTTCTAAAAACAGGTCACACAACCATTTGATCGCTTGATCATTCATGTTGGGTTTATTCCACACCAAGCTGTACGCCACCTTACCGTAATCAAAAGGCAAGGGCTTGCTCACTAAGCCCTGAGCTTGTTTAGCATGCTCAGCCCACTGTTTAGAGCAAGTGAACAGGAAAGGTGTGTGGTGACACAACACAGCCGCAGCGCCGAAGTCCGCGACCGATATTGCCATCTCTCTTGGTTGGTGGCATTGAACCAAGTTTTGTTCAAAGTAAGGCTGAGACAGTTCGTTATCTAAAATCCCAATGTGCTTGTAATCTAAGTAGCCTTCTACCGTCAGTTCTTGCTGAGCGAGAGGCTGGTGTGCGCCCATCAAACAAACCATTTCATCTGGAAGAATTGTTTCCCAAACCAGCTCTTTGTTATCGGTCGGCGGCTGAGATATATCATGAGGCAACAAGATCAAATTGACCTTGCCACTGAGTAAAGCATCGAAGCCGAGCTGTTGTTTCGAATAGATGTTGAGCTTCGCGCTTGGCGCGAGCTCAGTGGTAATTTTACTGATCTTTGAGGCAAATACTTCGAAAGTACTTTCACGCATCGAAAGTGAAAAACTGCCTTGGTACTCTTGAGGGGTAAAACTCTTTTGATGAAGCAGTCCATTCATGCTTGAAAGAATTGCGTGAACAGTGGGCGCTATCTTCAGAGCAAAGGGAGTCGGGATAAGCTTGGTACCATCTCGATAGAAAAGCTCATCATTCAGGATGTCACGCAACTGAGACAGGGTTTTGCTTACACTCGAAGGGCTGACACAGAGTTGCTCTGAGGTCTGAGTGACGCTGTGGGTGTTCAGCATAATATGAAGCGCAGTGAGGTGCTTAAGGCTCACCCTAGATAAGTGTAAGTAATCCATTTATGACTCACGCATTCAGATTGGCTTGTGATTTTGCATGAACGACAAAATCGAACAAGCCAAATTGGATAAAGGTTATTTACGAGCTAGCTTATGGTGCGCTCGTGAAAAGTGGCCTGCGCAAAATGCGCCCACAATCGATAGTTCACCCGCTAAACACAGTGCAGCACAAACTTCAGCTAGGGCTTGTGATTTACCGTTACCATGCAGCCCAAGTAAATCTAAACAGGCTTTTTGACTTGGCAAGCCAGTACCACCGCCGACAGTCCCCACCATTAGGTTAGGCAGTGTCACGCTAGCGTATAAACCGCCTTCTTTGTTGAGTTCCATACGCGTCATACCAATCGCTGACTCGGCGACACAGGCCGCGTCTTGGCCACAAGCGATGTAAAGTGCCGCCAGTGCATTCGCATAATGGGCGTTGATACCGATAGTGCCGCTCAAAGCGCCACCGACTGTGGTCATTTGGCCAAACTGGACCATCTTCTCTGGTGTCGTGTGTAGGTACTTCGCGACAAGCTCTGCAGGGATATTAACCTCAGCAGTTACCTTTTTGCCACGAACGCTGCGCAAGGTTTGGGTATTGGCTTTCTTATCGCCTGACAAGTTGCCATCAAGGAAAGCATGGTCAGGCTTAACTGGCGTATTTTCGATGATGTACTCAAACACGGCATTGGTTGCGATGGTCACCATATTCTGACCAGAAGCGTCTCCGGTTAGAAATTCGAACACCAAGTAAACATGGTTACCTTCGATGTTGATATTAATGTCGGTCAGCTTGCCGTGTGATGTTGTTGATTCTGCCAAGATCTTGAACTGGTCATACTGAGTCACAGCCCAAGCCACAAACTGTCCGGCTTCAACTAATCCTTGAAATGCAAAGCCAGGAGTACGTGTTACGCCTTCATTGAGCAACATAGCACTTGCGCCACCACAAGCCGTAATCAGCTTAGAACCACGGTTATAAGACGCGACAAGCGCAGCTTCTGTGGTCGCGAGTGGTACGAGGTAATCGCCCGTAGCAAATAGGCCATTGACTCTTAAAGGGCCAGATATTCCCACAGGGACTTTAACGGTGCCAATAAAGTGCTCAATGTTTTTCTCATAAGCTTGGAACTGACTTTGTGTATGAGGGTCGAGCAGTTCTTGCTGTGAATCTGCATTATCGAGCGCTGTCCAGCGACGTGTGAGATTCTTTTCTGTCAGGTAGGGGCTAGGTGTCAGCTTATTTACTGGCTTTTCAAAATGAGGCTGAAGCTTTTTTTCTAATTCGTCTGCGGAGATGTCGCCTCCTAAAATAGAAACATAGTCACGGCGATGCAGATTTAGTTTTGGCATAAATAGTATGAAGTAAAGTTTGTGCAGCAAATTGGTTTGCGCTGATTCTACCGAGTAATAAACCAGAAACAAGCGCCTGATATAATGAGTTACAGTTTGTGTGGTTGTTGAAGCAAAAAGCAGCGAAGTTTCGCGAAATATAGGCTGTATTTGAGCGAAATTTAGATATGAATGTCGAGAAGGCTACCGATGGCTTCGTTTTGACGATCAACCACACTTGCACCAACGCGGTTATAACTTGCGCTTTGTGTCAGTTTAATCAAGGAATCGGTTGAAGATGAAGCAGGTTCAGGTTCTTTGTCTTTAAAGGAAATGGCTTGTTCAGGCTCTATTTGATTAAAGCTGAGATCGCTAGCTTCGAAAGTGTCGTCGGATTCTAGAGCGTGTTTGGAGGCTTGGTTGAGCTCGATTGCGGCTTCTTCAGCCATGTTGGTGGATTGCTGAATAATGGCGTAACCAGATTGAATACCAGATATCGACATATCAGAACCTTTTATTGACGTATGAAATGAGTCTAGGCGGACGATATTTTGAGCGCAATGGTGAACAGATGAAATTTACGGTGAAAATGTGAACTTAAGCTAAAATAGTGATGTCTGTCTATTAACTGAACAGGTCATTTAGCGCGTTTAATTCTTCATCAGTAAGCAAAGAAGGCTTCTCTGTTTCAAGGTTGCCGTCGATCTCACCCTGAAGTGCTTTTAATTGTTGTGGGCTAAGAAGCTGTATTTGCTGCTTAAATGCTTCAAATTGCTGTGTATTCATAGTGTGACCTTTGTTCAAATCAATATGCTCTTTAGAGCATAGCCTACTGATTCAGGAAATCAAACAAGATTAAGTGAATTTTAAATGATGTTTGAAGTTTCTTGAAACTAAGACAACTATAAATTCCTGTGGTCGTTTTTTGTCCGAGAAATGTTAGGAAAAGTTAAGGCTTGGTCAATCAAAGTCAGAAAATTCCTACAATGTAAAAACGCCTTCAACCCTTGTGGCACAAGGGTAGGTAAGTAATTTCTCTACCCAATTAGGGGTATGGGTAAAGCAATGTATAAATATTTGTGATGATCAAAAGATAAGCAATTGGCGTTATCTTTTTGTTTTTACGGTATTTTGTTTGTTGCTCAAGAAGCTTCTGTTTCAAACGACTTGTCGATCTTAACCTTAACTGCAAACTTGGTCGCTAAGGTATGCAGTTCTGGAAGCATTCGATAGATCAAATGGAGCTGTTGTAGAACCATTTTGACAGAATTCTCATCTTCTTCTCGCCATTCACTCAAACGTTTATCCAGCTCCGGGTCATAAGCGTTTTTCACTTCACAATGCTCTTTATGAGAATAGAGTTGATCATTTAGAGCGTCGAGATGCTGGTGGATTACTCTGTGCGCATCTAGCACCAGTTTGTGTGTCGCTTCATCATCAATACGCGTTCTGTGAGCACCCAGAGCCGAGATATAGCTAAGTAGAGCATGATTGAGTGTTAAGAATCGGAAGCTCTCATCTTCAGAGGTGCGGTACTTACCCGGTTCAACCAACATGCTACTGATCGCGGCAGTCAGGTTTGCATCATTATTATGCGCACTACGTCGAGCGATACGATAGTTTAGGCTATCTTTCTTACCGACACGGTATTGGCCGATGATCTGAGCGAGATAGTTCTTATTGGAATCGAGCGCATTCGCCATCACTTTGTGCAGTCGCTTCGACTGCCAATCAGGTAACACATAAATGACAGCAAGCACGGCGAGAGCACAACCAATAAAGGTATCCGCTAACCTTGGCAATACTACCGCGTAGCCTTCACCTAATTGGTTAAAGCAGAAGAGCACAAGCAGTGTGATAAAGCCGGTCGCAAACCCGTAGTTATTGATTCGAAACGCAAAGAACATCACGCCACTGATCACAATGAACACTAATTGGCTCTCTTGCGACGGGAAGAAAGTCAGTAACGGTACTCCGATCAATAAGCCTGCGACCGTGCCAATGACACGCGCCGTCAGTTTTTGACGGGTTGCACTGTAGTTTGGCTGACACACAAACAGTGTCGTCAGTAGAATCCAATAACCTCGTTCGATATCAAAACCCTGGATAATCCCGTAGCCCAGCGTCAAAGTGATCGCCATGCGAATCGCGTGGCGGAATAGCATAGAATCGGTGTGCAAGTTAGCTTTGATCTTGTGCCACATTGCCGTCAAAGTATGAGGGTTGGTATCGTCCAATACACCTTCTTCAATCTTCTCTGCATCTGGGTTGCTGATATTCGAGAGCTGTTTTTCAACGGTTGCTAGGTTATTGAATAAGTAATCCAACTGGTTCAGCAGTGATTTCCATTTAGGATTATTCTGTTGGTGCAGATGATTGAGCGAAGACATCAGCTCATCGAGTGCCAATACAGACTTGTCACCATGCTGGTATTCAGCGCCAACTTTCAACGAGCTCGCCACTTCTTTACACGCAGTGGCCTGCGCTTCCAGTAGATACTTAAATCTAAACAACACGTCAGAGCGCTCAAAGTGTTTTGCTAGCTCTTGATAGCGATAGTGGCTAGAGCTGACGCGTTCATGAATATCTTGTGCGATGAAGTAGGTGTTAAGAAATCGGTCACTAGGGCCGTCAATGTGTCCGCGCTTAGAGCGATTAAGCAGCGTCGCTTTACACATGTTGAGTGCGTTAACGGTACTCGCGTTGAGTTTGGCTTCAATGATTCGGTGTGGCTGGGGAATCAAGTCAGAAACGGGGTAGAAGAGTTCCGCTTTTGAATCGATGTAGTTACCGATTTGATCGAATACCGTGGCTAAGTTTTGCTGCACGGGTTGCATTGGCCACACTATCTGCCAAATCATCGACATGAAGTAGTACCAAGCGGCGCCAGTTAACAGTAGAAGCGGTTGAAACCAAAGGTTGGTGCTCTCGTGTGCACCAAGCATGGTATAGATGGCAACCAAGAGAGAACCAAACGCGATACTCGCGTATTTAGGGCCAATTGCCCCGAGAATGATAAAAGAGAAGGTTGAAACAAAAAGCCCGATCGCGAACAGCCAAGGCGTATCGAAGAGAAGCTCAATAGAGAAAGCCGCAACGGCGAAACAGATAAAGGTCAGCGTGAGTGCTTTCAAGCGCCCGGTAAAGCTGTCATCACTTTCCGCAAGAGCCGCAGCAATAACGCCTAAGATCAAAGGCGTGATCAGTGTGTTTTGTCCATAATACCAAGCAGGCACCACCACGCCGAGCAGAGTGATGAGAATTAATACGCTGTAATTTATGGTTTTATTCGCCCAATAGAGGCGTAATTTGGCTGAAAAGTCCACAGTCGCTCACTTGACACACTAAAAACCATAATCCTAACAGAAATCAAGCACAAGAATTTGATACTTATCCATAATTGCCCGTAGGTGGTCATGAAAGCGTCGATAAGATATGAGATATTATTAATTCTCATTGCATCATGATATAAATTCAATATTCCCAATTAAGAGCACACTCCAATGCAGCTAAGCGCTAACAAGACTGCACAGTTTTTTATTCAAAATGAATATCATCAGGTTGAACTTGATGGTCCACGCTTGCTGTTATCTTCAGTAGGCAGTGAAGAGCGTATCCCATTTACTATTTGGAGTGGCAAGATCGCGATAAAGCGCGGATTGTTCTGGGGATCGCTACAATTTTTTGCTAATCAACAAGATGGAACACAGTGCAGTTGGTTAGTACAAGGCTTACCTTGGGATCAATGCCGTCAATTTGCACGCGCGTCAGTTAGTGCTTATCAGAAGTGGCACGACACTCAATGTGAACAATTGGCTGAACACGTACCTCAGTGGGAAGCTGAATTAACACGTCTTGAGCAATTACCAGCCTTTCTACCGCATTCTAAGGTCAACACTTGGGTTGATATGGTCAACTCAGGCTTAGAGAGTATGACAATGACGCTAGAAGAGGCCGCACAACGCATGCCAAACCGCATCGCAAGAATGCAGCCATGGTTATCTGAAACGGAAATCAAGCAAGCTGAAAGAAACCAGCAATGGCTAGAGACCGAGCGAAAAAACTGGGAAGTGTTGTTTGCGCAATGTGAGTCGTCACCACTGAACTTATCGCAGCAATATGCGGTGTTGATGAATGATGATCACAACCTTATTTTAGCGGGTGCAGGCTCGGGTAAAACCAGTGTTCTAACGGCTCGCGTCGCGTATTTACTGCAAAGCCATCAAGCTCAAGCTGAAGAGTTGCTATTGCTCGCTTTTGGTCGTGAAGCGGCAGAAGAGATGAAGCAACGTCTCGACAGCAAAATTGGTTTATCAGCAGAGAAGGTGCAAGTCAGCACTTTCCACCAGTTGGGTTTAAAGATACTGAATCAAGTTGAACCCGAACGTGTGGTTATTTCTCCTTTAGCGCTCGATGACAACCAACGCCAAGCATGGTGCATTGATTGGTTGAAGAAGCACTGGATGACACCGACCAACTTTAAACGTTGGCAAAAGCATTTGTCTAAATGGCCAATCGCTTATTTAACCGGTGACGATGAGCTTGGTAGCCACGTTTCAAACCTCAAATTGATCGGTTGGCTTGAAAAGCAGCTAGAACAGTTGAATGCGTCGGGCTTAACCAAAAAAGAAGTACAGCAACAGCTGATTGATCATCGAGACTATACGCGCCTCAACAGCGAACTGTCACTGTGTTGGCCATGTGTAACCGCGTGGCAAAAGGAGCTGAAAGAACAGAATCATATCGACTTCTCAATCATGATCAGTCGAGCGACCCAGCATGTCGAGAAGGGCAAGTTTATCTCACCTTGGAAGTTCATCATGATCGATGAGTACCAAGACATCTCACCTGATCGTCTTGCCTTGGTTGAAGCACTTTGTAATCAGTCTAAAGCCGAGCATCAAGCCTCTATTTTTGCAGTAGGCGATGACTGGCAGTCGATTTATCAGTTTGCGGGTGCGGATGTGGATTTGACCACGGGCTTTAAGGATCGCTTTGAAAGCTCGACCATTCATCACCTAGATACCACTTATCGCTTTAACAATCAGCTAGGTGCAGTTGCCAATCGCTTTGTACAAGAAAACCCAATTCAGATTCCGAAAGAACTGAACAGCTTCAAGCAACAAAAGCAGAAGGCGGTGTACAGTGCGCCAAGCAAAGAAGTTGAGAAGATTCTTGATCAACTGAACCGTCAATCCAAAGGCAAAACCAATAAATCGGTGTTGCTACTTGGACGTAATCATTACCACAAGCCAGAGTTGTTGGAAGATTGGAAGAAGATCTTCACCTCCATTGATATCAAGTTCATGACTTGCCACGGCAGTAAAGGTAAAGAGGCGGACTTTGTCATTATTCTTTGTGTTGATGAAGGACAGTTCCCGACCAAGAAAAAACAGCTGCATATTGATGGCGCATTGACTGAATCATCAGACGCGTTCCCTTATGCGGAAGAGCGTCGTTTGTTCTATGTAGCAATGACGCGGGCAAAAGAGAAAGTATGGATCACGCACAGCGGTGACGGTTCTGGCTTTGTGCAGGAGCTGCATGGTTCTGATTACCCAGTTGTTCGTAAAAAGTGATGTTACTTGACTTGATTGTCTAAGATTAGATCTTCAATCCCTGCCCTAATATCACAAGGCAGACGCATAAAGCATAAGGAATTTGCTATGGAACACGGCTCTATTAACTACATTGAATTTGCTGCGAAAGACATCGCCGCAACTAAGGCATTTTTCAGTCAAGTGTTTGGTTGGAGCTTTGAAGACTATGGCCCTGAGTATTCTGCGTTTGAAGGCAAAGGCTTAATGGGCGGCTTCTATTTGGCGGATCTGGCGTCGAATACGGATAATGGCGCGGCGCTGATGGTTTTTTATAGCCAAGATCTTGAGCAAACCGAGCGCGATGTAATTGATGCTGGTGGTCAGATAAACCGTGAGATCTTTAGCTTTCCCGGCGGCAGACGTTTCCATTTCAGAGAGCCAAGTGGCAACGAGATGGCAGTGTGGAGCGATAAATAGAGAGACTCTCGCACTGTTTTATGATTGAACTGTTTAATGTCTGAAAACGAGACATAAAAAAGCCTGCGATAAAATGCAGGCTTTTTAGTCTGTTCAGTAGAGAGCACATTTAACGTGCGATTACGTGCGCTCAGCTAGGTACGCTTCGTAGTCTGGGATCTCGATGATTACTTCTTCTTCAAGCAGTGAAGAGTTAAACAAGAAATTAGCGGTAGCGCGGTTAGTGGCCACAGGAATGTTCCAAACACTTGCGATACGAAGCAGTGCTTTTACGTCTGGGTCGTGTGGTACAGCATTAAGCGGATCCCAGAAGAAAATCAGCATATCGATTTTGCCTTCAGAGATAAGCGCGCCAAGTTGTTGGTCGCCGCCCATTGGGCCGCTGATCATGCTCTTGATTGCTAAGCCTGTCTCTTTACTGAGTAGAGAACCAGTCGTGCCCGTTGCGTAAAGGAAGTGCTTTTGTAGTTTTTCTTTGTTCTCTTTGACCCATCTTAGTAGCTCAGGTTTGAAGTGGTCATGAGCGACCAAAGCGATATGCTTGTGTGTTGGCATAGTGCGCGTTGTTTTTTGCATGAATGTTCCCTAAATTGTTGTTTCGTTTTTATTGTTTTGAGTTCTTCAGCCAATATAGCACTATGGATTCACACTGAATACCGGACGAAACTCAGAAGGTGACAATGAGTCGGCGATAATTTGATCTTTGAGAGTTGCAGGTGTCAGCGCTTCGATAATCGGTGCGCTGTGTTGCTCGTAAGGTTGACCGCGTAAGTAACTCGTGGCTTGTTTTACCGACAAGCGACCTTGCTCAACCATTTTATCTGTTGGCGCAAAAAGTACCTTGTTACGGAGTAAACCACGGTAGGTTCCGTGACTTAGGTAACTTGAGATTAACCCAATATCTTCGGTTTTATCGGCCGCTCGTAGCTCACTGATCGCTGCTTCAATCGCGACGGCACTTCCGACTATATATTGGATATCAGGTTCTTCTATCACCTGCTGTACTAGATTTCTTTGAAGTTCTTTATCGTTATCTGCCCAATAGCTGATCGCAATTTTGATATCACTCGACTTGATCGCATCATAAAACCCCAGTGCTACAGGCTTAGTGCCGCCACTCGCTTGTGGGCCAAGTAACAGGGCGATAGGTGTTTCGCCTGATCCTTTCGGGTGTCGTTTCGACAAAAAATCTCCGACTTGGTATCCCATTTGGTACCAATCGACACCGACCGTACCTTTTAATACCTTCTGTTGTTCTTCATTGACGGTTAACTCATTTACCGTAGCAAACACAGGCGTCGAGCCAACCCAATCGCTGAGATTGTCATGATACGCATCGGGTGAAACCGTACCTAAAATAATGGCATCGGCTCCCCATTGCGTGCAAAGCACCAGTTGCGAGGCTTGTTTGGCCACGTTGGGGTAACCGCCAGCTTCCAATACTCTTAGCTCAACTTGCTGCTTTTCTGCTTCAGAGATCATTCCATAGTTTACCGACAACCAATAAGAGTCTTTGAGGTGCGGATAAATGGCACAGATTTTCTCTTTTTGTGATGTGGCATTGGCGGGCTTTATTGGGCTCAAAGGCTCACTAGCACCTGCGACAGTAGTTACTGAGGCCAGTAGTGAGAGAAGAATTATTGAAGCGAAAGGTCTAGATAGCATGAATTGCCGTTTTGTTGGTTTTAGATAAGAAACACTGCAAAATATAGCGTATTCTGCATGGGTAAAGAAGAACGTTTTAAGGTTTAGAGTTTATGTTGTTAGCTTCAGCGAGTATTGGACGCAAGCTGCTGGCCTCATTCTTAGTGATGGCACTGTTGGTTCTATTGTCTGCATTGATCGGTGTTTCTGGTTTTAGCTTTGTAGCCAAAACGGAAAGAAACGTCGTTGATTCGGCGCTTCCTGCCATGATCGAAGCTCGTCAGGTTTCTGAGTTGAGTAACCGTATTATTTCGTCAGTACAAACACTTTCTAATGCGAGAAACGAAGCTGAAAGAAAAGAGGCTGGCACCGTACTGTTTGACCAACTTGAGTCGCTTCTTCAACATATCAAAGAGCTTGGTGTCGACAGTTTCGATTCTCAGCTCCTCAATAAACTCGAAAACAATGTTCAAAGCGTTATTAACACACTGGCTGAGTTGGGTGTGTCGGTTGAGCGTAAGCTTTGGTTAAGCAAAGAGTTGTCGTCTCGTGTCGAAGAGATGCGCCTATTGGCCGAAGAGCTAGAGCAGTTGACGCGAACCCAAGTTTTGAACACGGCTACCATTGCGGTTGCTAACGTCACGCATATCTATGACCTGCTAGAAACCAAAGAAACGGATAAAGCCTACCAAGCCTTAGATGCGCTTGTAGAGGTTGACCTTGATTTGTCTGAGCGCCTACACGAATTGCATTTGCTGGCGTTCAAAATGCTTAACCAAATTGAAGAAACGCAAACCGTTACCAACGTAGAGCGTATTCATCAAATCCAATCAGAATTTGAATCCAACCTAAGAATCATGGCGCGCCGCGTTAAAGCGGTCGAAGATCCTACTCGTTCAGCGCAGATGTCTCAGCTTCTAGAAGAGCTCAGAAAACGCCAAGTCGTGTTCGATATTTCATTAGAACAATATGAGAACACCAAAAAGTCAGAGTTTCTGATGCAAAATACGTTGGAGCTGTTCTCTCAGCTGAATACAACGGTTAACCAACTGGTTGATGATTCAAACCGCAGTACCAAAAAAGCGGTTGATGAGCTGACCAGCACGTTGAATTTGGCTCAATGGTCACTGTCTGTGATTTCGGTTATTGGTTTGGTTATCGTTGCATTTATCGTGTGGCGAGTGGTGTATATCTCGGTTGTTAAACGTCTTACTGAATACTCATCGGCCTTGATGTCTATCGCACAAGGTCGCCTGAATATTGATATCTCGGTAAAGGGTAATGATGAGCTGGCTCATATGGGCGAGGCGATCATCACTGCCAGAAACACCGCGCAGGCGCTACAAGTGGTTGCGGTGGGTGAAGCAAAGGCGAAACGCGAACTTGAAGAGCACAAAGAACACTTAGAAGAGTTGGTCACAGACCGAACCTACCAGCTGCAAAAGACCAATGAGAAGCTGAACATCGAGGTAGGGAACCACGCTAAGGCTCGTAACGCCGCAGAACAAGCAAGCCGCGCAAAATCCGCTTTCCTTGCGACGATGAGTCATGAAATACGAACGCCGATGAACGGTGTATTAGGTACTGCAAGATTGCTCAAAGATACTGGGTTAGACCCGCTGCAATCCGGCTATGCAGACATCATTAACCGCAGCGGTAAGAACCTACTCGCGATTTTGAATGACGTGTTGGATTACTCAAAGATTGAAGCAGGGCATTTAGAAATCCGCACTGCTTCGTTTGATCTTCATCAGATGGTTCAAGATACCTACCAATTGATGGAAGGGCGTGCCGCTGAGAAGAAGCTGAACTTTGATTTCCATATTGAAAGTGATGTGCAACGCTATTGGCGTGGTGACGTAACGCGAATCAGCCAAATCTTGAATAATTTGGTCGGTAACGCGATTAAGTTTACGGAAAGTGGCTCGGTCGATATCTTTATCAGCTTAGATATCGAAGATGAAAATCGAGTGATGTTTGAAGTGTCAGATACAGGTGTCGGTATTGATGCTAGCGAACAAGCTTGTCTGTTTGATGCCTTTACCCAAACCGATAGCGGTCGCAACAAAACCGGCGGCACAGGGCTTGGATTAGCGATCAGTAAAAGCATCATGTTGGCAATGAACGGGGATATTGGCGTTCATTCTGAAGAAGGCGAGGGTAGCCAGTTTTGGTTCTCACTGCCACTTGAAGCCGGTGAGAAGATAGAAACGAAAGTACCGGTCATTGAAGCGTGTATTCGAGCTAAAGTACTTCTGATTGAAGATAACCCCGTAAACTGCATCGTTGCTGAAGGCTTCTTGCATAACTTGGGGCACGAGGTTGTGATTGCGACAACCGGACAAGAAGCGAGAGCCATATTCAGTGAGCAAGAGTTCGATATTGCGCTGGTGGACATTAACTTACCCGACTGCGATGGCGTCGAGTTAATTCAACAACTCAAAGACGATGCGCTTCAGCATAAAAGTGAAGAAGACGTAATTCGAAAAGTACCCCCAATGATCGCAGTATCGGCTCATGTGTTTAACGAAGAAGTGGAAAGCTATTTGTCGTCTGGCTTTGATGGATTCTTACCTAAGCCGTTAGAGAAGGAAGCATTATCGGAATTGATTGTTGAGCAGTTGGACGGTCACACGCTGTTGCTGCCTCAGCCGGATCCGTCAGATGCTGTTTGCTGTCAGCTAAACTCTAAACCTCAGGAAACCGAGCTAGACTTATCAGCATTGGCATTTGCAAGCTCGACACAACGAGCAAACCAAGACGCGGAACATAATCAAGGAGAACCGATTGTGCAGATGATTAACCCTAAGATTATCAAAGACGACTTGGCCATTCTCGGTCGAGAAAAAATAGTGCAGATTGTTGGGTTGTTTGACCAAAGCAGCCAAGTCACTCTCGATGAACTGATTGTGGCAAGTGCCGCTGACAACGCTCGTGAAATTAAGTCTTTAGCTCATAAACTGAAAGGGTCTGCCGGCAGCCTAGGATTATCTGCACTGTTTGCTTTATGCCAGAGCATTGAAGCGAGCGAGGATCCATTACTTCAATATCGCGATAATGCAGACTCATTACCTGAATTGGTGAAAGACTCGTTAGCAGCGCTCCGAGAGCAACTATAGAGTGGCTATTGGGCGGAAAGCCCCAAAATAAGAACAGAAAACAAAAAGCAGGCTATTTCTCCGTTTTAATATGAAGAAGTGACCTGCTTTTTTATTGTCGAATAAGAATCTAAGTAAGGCTTTCAAGGAACGGCTCTAAGCCATCTTGATATGTCCAGCAGCTTTGATCTTAACGTGAACCATATTGCCTTGTAGGTAGCTTAATGGAATCTCGCTGCGTTCAATGATCGCGACATTATCGCTGCATGCGCCAGCTTCAATCGCCAGTTGCTTTGATTGCGC
The DNA here is from genome assembly GCF_041474985.1 of Vibrio sp. 10N.222.49.C9. NCBI lineage: Bacteria > Pseudomonadati > Pseudomonadota > Gammaproteobacteria > Vibrionales > Vibrionaceae > Vibrio > Vibrio sp. 10N.222.49.C9. The sequence continues at coordinate 31,890 of NZ_JBFRVD010000025.1, forward strand.
TTCCAAGCCCTTTAAGGTCTCTTCACGTGATGCTGGGTCAATCGGTACGATCTTATCGAATTGACCTGATATTTCACCCAACGCAACACCAATCGCATTAGCCACTTCAAAGTGCTCAGGACGAACCACTTGGCTCACACCTTCAAAATGATCTGGGAATAGGGCACTACCACCACCAACCATGATTACGGGTACACTCGCCGCAGAGGTCTTCATCTTATCGATGCCTTCTTCAACATCCGTGACCATTTGTTGATAAATCTTGCTTGCTTGTTCGGCTGAAACACCAATCTCATCACTCAGTTGATGTTCTGCCTGCCACTGCATTTGTCCTGTTTTGAGTGCAATATCGGTGAGCGTAAGTTCATCACCACCAAAGCTACGCGCCGTTTGCGTCAAGGTATGGCCAACACTTTCTGGGCCTAGCTCTATACGCTGCTGTTCAAAGCGAACCTTGGTACCACCACCAATGGCTAACGCCAAAATATCAGGCATACGGAAGTTGGTTCTCACTTCACCGATTTCTACTGCTAAGCTCGATTCTCTTGGGTAGCCGTGAGTCAGTACGCCGATATCAGACGTAGTACCGCCCACATCGACCACAATCGCGTCTTTTAACTTAGTTAAGTGACTCGCTCCACGAATCGAGTTTGTTGGCCCACAAGCCACGGTAAGAATCGGGTACATCAATGCGAACTGCTGTGACATCAGTGTTCCGTCGTTCTGACCGAAATAAGGCGTGGTGTGGATTTCATGATTGATGAGTGCACTGCAAAAGCCGTCAACGAATCGTTTTGCTGTCCCTTGCAGAGCCGCATTGAGGATAGTGGCGTTCTCACGCTCTAAAAGCCCTAAACTGCCCACTTTATGGGATAACGATAGGTTCACGCCCGGAAGTTCTTGTTGAATCCATTCTGCTGCTTGAAGCTCCTGGTCGCCGTTGACGGGAGAGAACACTCCGCAGATAGCAATGGAATCCACTTGGCCTTTCATTTTCTGGCAAAGCTCGCGGATCTCAGACTCTTGAATGTCGGCGATCAACTGGCCGTCGTATTCATAGCCGCCGTGAGCTTGGTAGAAGTGTTCACCAAGCAAGTTTTGCCACGCTTTGCTCCAACCACAAAGGGGCGGGACGCTATCACCACTGGGAAGCGCTAAACGAATCATCCCGACTCTATCTAAGCCTTTTCGTTCAACGATTGCGTTGGTGCATTGAGTCGTGCCAAGCATCGCATGTTTCACTTGCTGACCATCAATGTTTGCTTGGCTTAATAGCGCAGCAATCGCGTTATCAATACCTGTTGAAATGTCATGTGTGGTTGCGGTTTTTACTTTGGCAATCACATTCAAGTCTGCGTCGAGCAGCACACCGTCGGTATTGGTGCCACCTACGTCAATGCCCAAACGGCAGTAATCAAGCGTAATGTTTGTCATGCGACTACCTCTTCAATGCAGACTTTAGTTGTTCAATGGTTTGATACTCGACGGTGTAGCCAAAGTAACCCGGGCCCGCGACTTCAATACCTTTGTCAGTGCGCCATTTGGGGTCGCAAGGGTAAGCGATAAGGTCGATGCGCTGCCCGTAACGAAGTTGTTCGGTTGTGATTGGCTTACCCGTTTCATGATCCAAGATCGAAATAAGATCCGGTGTTGATGCCAGCAGGTTATCTTGGCTCATGTCTGCGCGGCTTGTACCTTTGTGCGCGAGAAGTAATTCGTTTTGGAACTGCACAAACACGTTATCGACGCCGGTATCTTCAAACTGAGCCAGCTTTTCAATCACGACACCACCTGTTGCAAAACCACCATCGGTTTCACGTTGAATATCAACAATCTTGCCACTGATGATGGTATGGCCGCCGACAATGTCTAATACGGCCTGTGTGCCACTTTTATTGTTGTCGTTCGCCAGTCTAATCGCTTCACCAATCTTCATTGCTTGGGTCAGTGTTGCAGGCAGTGCGCTGCGTTTTAGGTTCTTACCGTTCATTGGGTAATCGCACATTGCTGCAGAGCCGCCCATCTGCTCGGTAATTGGCCTCGCAAACTTTTCAGACCAAATACCGTCAATCGGATAAAGCGTGACGATATTGCCACGCTCATCGGCCAATGTGTTCGGTGCCGAAGGGAGACCATCAAGAAAGAAGGTCACCATCTGAGCTTCTGGGAACGCACGTCCCATCGCATCACAATCGATCACAGGAATGTTCTTTTGTGCTGCAACGAGAATTGGAATCAATGAATTGAAGCCGCCTACTTCGATAGGAAACGTTGCCGCTACTTCAGTGCCGAGCGCTTTTTCCATCGCTTCGAAAGCAATCAACATTTGACCTTTCGAATTGAGTTTCTCTACTGCGACTGTTGGTGCGCCAATCATTGAAGAGGGCACTGTCATCCAATCGTCTTGCACGTCTTCTAAAGGAATCATGCGTACAGGGTGCTTTGCCGTTGCAATGGCTACTTTCGCCATCAAGGCACCGCTGTATGGGTCACCGCCGCCGCCAGTACCTAATACCGTCGCACCCAGCGCGATATCATCAATCATTTGTTCAGTAATAATCACAACTACTATTCCTTATCACTTGAAGGAGAAAGCTTCATTAGGGCGAGGTAAATCACACCAGCGGCAAGAATGCCGTCTAACGCCGAGATGCTGGTGAACGAAAACAGGTTGAAAAACTCTGGTGCAGTACAAGCGCTGAATGCAGTACCAAATGCCCAAGAAGCCAAGCCTTTAAACATCCAAGCTGGAACTTGTTGGATGTTCTCAAAGCTCATTTTTGTCGAATCTAAAACATAATATTGAACGATGTAGACACCCGCAGCAGGCGCAATGGTTACGCTGAGTAGCATTAAGAAGTCGGTAAACTTGTTCACCATGCCGAGTTGAGCGATACCAATGCCGACGATGGTCATGATCACAACCAGAACAGGGCGCGGAATCTTAGGTAGAACCATCGACATGCATAAGCCGCCAGAGGTTAGGTTGCTACTGTTGGTGGTCCATTGTGCGAATACCAGTACTATAATGGCCGCCATGCCTAAACCTAGGGTGAAGAAGACTTCGACTAGGTCGTCGGTGCCGGTCATTTTGGTCAAGATCAATGCGATAAGAATGATGGCACTGTTGCCGACGAGGAAACCGATACCCGCTCCTAAAATCGCATCACGGCGTGTTTTGGCGTAGCGAGCAATATCAGGTGCAGCAACCGCAGCTAGAATCCAGATAGACATAACAAAAGAGATGGCTTGGCCAAGCGTCAAAGGATCTTCAATCGATGGCGCTGCGCCACCTTGATAATCAGCAGCCATAAACAAACCGATGGTAATCAACGTCACCATCAATGGAACAGAATAGGTACTGAGTTTGCCTAAAGCACGAACGCCATAGATAGCCGTCATCATCATTAACACACTGCCGCCAATAAGAGCGGTGAGGTGTGAAATTATGATGTCGTATTTCGCCAGTGCATCGACCATGATGAAAGCGAAGAAATCAGCCTGGAATGCGAACCAGCCGACTAATGAGATGCCGTTGATGAAGCCAAGAATTTTACCGCCGTTACGGCCAAATACCGCGCTGCTCACCAGCGGGGTAGACACGCCAGCTTGAAAGCCAATGTTGGCACACAGCATCGCGATGATCGCCAATAAGCCGGAACCAATAAACGTGGCAAGCAGTGCGTCTTCAAAACCAATACCGCTGCTTAGAATCGAGCCGAGAAACAGTCCCGAAATGTCGATGCCGATTGCCAACCAAATAAGGCTGATGACCCACCAAGATCGTTTGGCCTTCTCGGGAACGGGTTCCAACTCGAAGTCATCTATCTTTTTGTGGCTGTGTGTTGCTTCGGGTTTATTCACGTAAGCTTCTGCCGCCATAGTGCCATCCATGCATTGTTATTCCATAAGTGTGAATAAAGCATACTGATGTATTTATTGTTAATAAATGAATATAATCAGATGTAAACATAACAAAAAACAAATGTGAGTGGCAAAGTGAATCCAAACAATAAGTTAGATAAAAGAGACCTACGTAGATTAGAGCTTTTTTGTGAAATTGTTGAACAAGGAGGCATCAATCAGGCGGTCGCAAGCACTGGGATTAGTCAACCAGTGCTGAGTAATCAGCTTATTGCCTTGGAAAAAAGCTTAGAATTAACATTATGCCAACGTGGTCGACGTGGTTTTAAGCTGACTCATGAAGGTGAGCAAGTGTATAAATATGCGAACCAACTAAAATCGACCTTAACCGACTTCGCTTATAAGTTACGAGGTGTACAGACGGAACTCTCTGGGCATGTGCGAATTGGATGTTTGGATAACACCGTCACTTTGCCTTATAACCCACTTCCCAAAGCGATCGAGACGTTTTACCAACGCAGTAACAGTGTTGAGGTGAGTGTTGATGTCGGGGATTTCACCCAGTTGAATGAGAAGTTAGCAAAGAACCAGATTGATATGATGATAGTGGTTCTAGGGTCACATCAAAAATCAGCGTTTCAACATAAATACCCACTGTTTGAAGAGCACAGTTATCTGTATGCGCGTAAGGATCTGGCTGAGAAGATCATGGACAAGGATTTCTCATTGGATGGCTGTCGTATCAACATGGGCGGCTATGCCAAAGATGAGATGTTCCGATTACTGAATATTGAGCAGTACGATTCCGTAAAGCCTTTTGATGGCTGGCATGTCGAGTCGGGTGTAATTTTAACCTTGGCGGGCACACACCTGAGTTTTTTACCGTCTCATTTAATCGACCGTGGCCATTATGACCAAGCCTTGATTCCGCTTCAGCCCGAGAAGTGGAGCCTTAAGAGTCAGTTTTATGTGGTGTTGAAGCAACCTGTAGATTCCCTTTCCCCCGCCGCGCGTGCGTTTTTTGATGAGCTACACCAACCGGAAGCATCGGATTCAATATAGAGAACTCGTCGCTTCTCAATAGCACTTAAGATACTTTCTCATATACAAAAAATCCTCTGCCAAGACAGAGGATTTTTGCTTTTATGCTTTATGAGTGAAAACTAACGGTTCTCGAAGCGGTTGTAATCCAACAATCCGAACTCGATCGGTTGGTCTTGTTGATACCAACGATGCACGCGATCACTGAATGGCCAGAACTCGCTAGAACTGCGTCGTACCGCAAACTTATCCAGCAGCGCCACGTAGTCTTCTTCTGTGCTTAAGTTTTGCAGCGTTTTAACCAGAGTAGGAATCTCGCTCTCGGTTAATGATAGGTAAGCCGCAGGGTAGCTACCGACAACGCCTCGTACGAGGGTAAGGTCATCATTGGCGTAATCACGGTTACCTTCTTCATTAAACAAGCTAGAAATGTTGCTGTGCGCGTTATTGTGAATCATGGTGAACAGTTGCTCTTCGCCGTTTTCGCCTTCAATCATGATCATCACTAATTGAGGCACATGACGCAGGCCTTCGCCCTTTATCAAATTCACTTGGTTAAGCAGTGCTTCATTCTTCCTACCAAAACCTGTTTCAACAATCTCAAAGCGATTATCGAGAACAGGTGCGAGCTTATCTTTGATCATATCAAGAAGTTCGTGTTTCGGATCCGCCGTTTTGTAAACCACGCTGGTCGGCTGATCAAAAGGTGCAATGTTTCGCTGCAAATAGTCACTCAGTTGTGCGCTTTGGTTCTGGTACCAACTAGAGTGTTCAATGTGACGAACGTCTTTAGGAAGAAGACTTAAGAAGTTACTCTCACCTTCAAGACGCAAGAAGTCCATGAACATGCGTGTAATCAGCTGGTGGCCAAAGTTGCCGTAAACATCGAAGCCTGCAACGAGAAGATAATGAATACGCTCTAGAAGAGCATAATCAAGAATCCACGCAGTCTTAGGTTGCGTGCCAACTAACCCTTGTACAACAGAGGCGCTATCGAAGTGCCTAAAGACGGTGAGAGCAGCATTCGGGTTGATGCCATCGCCATCCCAAATGATGCCAGTGTCTAGGTGGACGCCACTCTCGAACCATTGGTTAGTGAAGTCTGATTTCGCGTTTAGGTATTGCGCTTGTTGCTTTGCGTATCTTACCCAGTTGGTCACAGGTACGGTGTTACTTTTTAGTTCGCTAGGTAGCTTTAAATTTTTCTTTTGACTTGCGTAGAAGGCGTTGATTTCCGGAACATCGGCTTTCTCTGGGTCGATGAAGAAAACCCAAAAACGGTCGTTAATTACGTTCAAGGCAAGTTGACCACGACACACAGGTCCTTTGATGTAGGCCATGATGGTGTTTTGCGCGTTATCTAACATGAAGTTGAAGCGCGAGTTTACTGGCAGCGCTTCAAATGATGTCATTGGGTTTGCTGAAACATCGATGTCGTAACTAAGTAGTTGTTTTACTTCGTAATTTACGTCGACAAACCAGGTGCTCCACTTTTGTAGACGCTCTTTATTAAGCGCGAAAGGCATGTGCGTTTTGTCGACGATAGTGCCTTGTTCTGGAATCAGACGGTAGTAAACACGGTCTACTTTTGGATCGTCATAAGGGCGACGAGTCGTGATGCGTTGTACCGCTTCACCTGGTGGTGTTGCAGAGCGAACAACAGTAAAGAAACGCGTTGGTTGAGCTAAATCAGAAAAATAGACATGAGATAAAAACAGGTGCTCGTAGATATAACGTGCTGAAAGTTGACTCTTATTGTCGCTCTTGTTTAAAAAGCTTTCGTAGACATTAACGAGCTCTTGTTCTGCATCAGTCAATGGAATGTGGTCGTTCATTAACGCGCCATTTTCCAACCAACTCATTAAAGTCGCGTATTCGGTTTTGTCTAAGTTTGGCATCCCATAAGGCATTCCCCAAGTTGGGTAATCTCTCTCGTATTGAGCGTATTCTTCAATGGTTGGGCACTGTTGGTCGCGATCGATTGAAAAGTCGAAACCTTCAAGCTGGGTTTGATCGGGCAGAGGGTGATTCTCTTTCTGGATCAACATACGAGAAACAAGACCAGCATCGAGGTTAGCCGTTGAGTTCTGCATACGCTCATTGAGGACAGGATGAAAATCCGCATCGCGCCACTCTTGCGTGGTTAAAGCATCTTCAAACAAGCGAGTAGGGGCTGATGCCGTTAAGCGGGTGCCTTGATAAACGAGTGCCTTGCTCGCGCCTCGGTCTATACCTTCCACTGAAGACATTTTGAGTTGGCAAGGGGCGTCATAACAAGCGTGACAAACCACGCATCGGTTATCAATGATGGGCTTTACTTCGTCAATGAAGTGCTGCGCTTGAGCTGAAAGAATAGGTGCTTGGCGATCGCGTACTTGTTGTTCACCAAACAGTTCGTCGAAGTTTAAACCCGCGTAGACGGCACAACCTGAGAAGACGCTAACAAAAGCTAAAATGAAGAGTTTTTTCAAATTCATACGTATTTAAATATTAGGCATTTTCTATAATTATATCGAAAATGATTGAAAATGCTCATGTTCTAACAATTTTGTAGACAAGATCTTGATGGGACGAGTGACTTGTCGATGCGCGTTACTCGCTTGTGATCAGAAATTGGAGTTTAGACTTAGCTAGATTTAAGTCCCAAGAGCTAAAAGCTAGCAGTTAAGAGTTAAGAGTTAAGAGCTAAGACTCATTGATTGACGTAACAAACAGAGAAGGGGACAGACAATCGCTCAAACTCTTTGATCCAGCGCCACTGGTTGTCTTGCAGTTTATCGCCAGGGCCTTTGACTTCAATCCAATGAAACTCATCGCCCTTGAACGCAATCAAATCCGGCATCCCAGTTCTAAATAGCTTTAAGTCACTCAATATCACTTTGAAGAGGTCTACAACCAAGGCATTTGGAATTGAAGCCATGCCGTGTTCGATGAGTGCTTTAGGAAAATAATTCCAATGAACAAAGGGGTTCGCGATACCTTGCTTTTCATCGTAAGTATCAAGAAAATGGTTCAGCCCATGTTTGGATATCGTTTGAAACACGGCTTCAATCTGTTCGGCTCGCTTGTCTACGAAATCTGAATGGTACAGATCCAATGGTCGATGTTGGTAACGATTGATAAAGGCGCCTTCAACGTCTGCGAAAATGACATCCCAGAAAGCCAAACCAAACAAGCCACACAGAAAACTGTTTTCTGAAAAGTAGACGTCCCAACCTTGGTTCTCAAAATGCTGCTTTACCGCAAGCTCGACTCGAGTTTGGCTGAGGTCTAATTCCAGTTTTAACTCTTTGCAGCTCGGCTTTATGGTTCGTGAAACTTTGTGCCCCTGTTTCCGTAGCAGCCGGTCTTCAAGCTTAATAGCGATTTCCAACTCTGACACATCCGATGGAGTAGCTTTCATTTGCGTGACAATGTCACACATTAAGTCTAGCGTACCTTGCTTATCATAGATGCGTGCAAGTCGTTCTCTGCTCGGAGGAAGTGTAGATTGTCTGAACCAAAAGATAGCTTGGTCGTTTAGATTAAGCCTTTCAAGATCGCGAGCAATATCATTGATCAAACGCGATCGTTTTCTGGCAATACTTCTGTGTTCTGATTCTTCAGGAATCGCATTTAAAAGCAGTTCCAGAAACTCGCCATCTTTGCGGTCACCTTCTGAATACAAGCGTTGAATATCGCGCATCTGGATTAATTGATTGAGCTGATCCCTAGAGGTGAAGAAGCGGTGTTGCTTGCTTAATGGGTAGTTCTCAAAGGTGTTTAGCCCAAGGTCGCTTAACACGAACTGACTTAAGTCTTGATAGGTGTTGGCAAAGAACAGCAACAGTAATACATCAATCACTTGAGATTCGATGACGTAAATACAGTCGAAAGAGAGGTTTTGAAATTGGTCAAAAGGTTGCTGATCAAGCCGTAACAACAGCTCGTCTTTCTTGGCATTTCTATGGCTCTTAAGGGCGGGGAATACACTCAACAGCTCTGGTTTGGTGAGCAAGTGAAATCCGAGCTCGACCTCACTAATGGCGAGGTCATGCTGTTCTTCGGGATGACTCAACCCAATGAAGCCTGAGCTGTTTAGCTCTTGCAGTACGGTCTTTAGATCTGGGATCTCAACATAGTTGAGTTTATCGCTGCGAAACCAACGGCCTTTACGAGAAAGCAAACGAACCATTAGGCATTGGCTTGAAACAGAAAGACGTTTGTATGCGGACAACCAACGACATTCATCATCACTCAGAAGATCGGGGTAGAGCGTTTGAGCGTGTTCAACCAGTCGATTGAAGTTGTCGAGATAATAAGTGGGGGAGAGCTGAAGAGTGGTTTCGGTCGTCAATGGAGAAGTCGCTTGATACAAAAAGAGCCTAACCCTAAGGTTAAGCTCTTCAGTAACAAATTCAATCTTTTCTGTTGATTAAGCTTGTGATGCTTTTAGTTCAGCAACTTTAGCTTCAGAGATTGGTTTAGTGATGATTGCTAGAACAATACACACTGCCATCATAACTGCAGAGATTGTGTAAGCTAGGCCGTAACCTTCGCCGTTTGACATTGAGAAGCCAACAACTGCAGCACCGATAGCGCCGCCGATACCCCATGCCGTGTAAAGCACGCCGTAGTTAGTACCGTAGTTTTTCAGGCCGTAGAACTCAGCAGTTAGTGTTGGGAATACTGCTAGAAGCGTACCGTAACCAACCGCTGCGATAGCCGTACCAATGATTAGCGTGAATTCAGAGTTGAACGTAGCGAATAGAGCCATGTTCGCGCCTTGAAGGATGAACGCTAGAAGTAGAGTACGTACGCCACCGATTTTATCTGCAAGCATACCCGCAGCAACACGGCCGCCTGAGTTGAATACTGCAAGGATAGACGCTAGGTAAACTGCGTTTGGCAGGTTAGCTTGAACGCTAGCAATTGTAGTGATGTTACCGATGATCATTAGACCAACAGATGCAGCGAATGCGTACATGATCCATAGAGAGTAGAACTGAGGAGTCTTCAGCATTACTTTCCAAGTTAGGTCTTCAGTCTTCTTAACCGCTTTAGGAGCTTGGCCTGCTTTTACTTTAGGCTCAGCTGGCGTGTAATCCGCTGGTGGGTTGTTGATTGTTGCTGCTAGAGGTACTGCGATTGCAAGTACACCAACACCAAGAATCATAAAGCTAGTTTGGATACCCATGCTGTCGATTAGCGCAGAAGTTACTGGTGCTAGGTAAATAGCCGCAAGACCGAAGCCTGCTGCGATAAGACCGTTAACCATACCTTTCTTAGAAGAGTGGAACCACTTCATTGCTGATGGAGACAGACATGCGTAACCGAAGCCGATACCTGCACCTGTTATAATACCGAACGTGATGTTCAGCATCATAGGCGTTGTAGCGAAACCAGAAGCAATCATACCTAGGCCTGTAAGCGCTGTACCTAGGATAAGGATCTTACGTGGACCCATACGGTCTTGTAGGATGCCCGCAACAAGAAGACAAACAGAGAATGTGATAGTTGCAATAGCGTAAGGTGAAGATGCTTCAGCAGCACTCCAACCAGCTTCAGTTACTAGCGCTTTGTTAAATACACTCCAAGCATACAGGATGCCAAGACAAAGGTTGATACAGAAGCCTGCTAGCAGGATACGTGTTGCTTTATCAATCTTGCTCATTTTTATTCTCAGTTTTGTCATCGGTTAGTGGAGAGCCACTTAACTAAAGACGGGTTATTGTGATTGTTTCTTCAAAATTAGTTTGCGTTTATCAACAGATAGCGCAAAAGAGCGCGGATTATAACCAATTAAAATGTGATTGGAATCTCTTTTTCCATTTTTGGTAAATTAAATTCAATTTGTTAATAAGTTGTTTTTCATTGGTTTTTGAAATGTTTTTAACACCTCTCTATTTTGTTCTTTTTCGCTCTGTCTTCTTATTATTTCAGGGATTTTGAGGTGATGGTTTTTGAATAGACGCGTATTGCGTGCGGATATCACAGAGTTACAAATAATTTTAATTAATTTCCAAGGTTAAATTTGTGTAACAAAATAAATCGTAACAGCGCTTTGTTCATATGAGACAAGGAGTAACGGAGTTTTATTAAAAACAGAATGTTAAGCAATTGTTAAGGGTGATTTTTGTTAGTACTTTTGCTTACATTTTGTTCGATTGGAGGGGTTGTGTTGTCCGTAAAAAGTGGGAAAATAGTATGCAAACTGAGATTCCAAATTTGAAAGGATGCGTTTCCAACTTATGGTGAGGCGAGTATTATGAAACTGTTTTTAATTTTATTGATGTCAATTTCTGGTGGTGTAGCGGCAGCTGACCATATTCACTCTTTCCTATTCGGCTTCTATGTTGCGGCTCTAGCAGTTGGTAGTTGCTACTGGCTTGCATTCCGCAGTACGCGTTTCCCACAGTTGGCATTAGTGCTATTGATGTGTGGCTTTTTTGCGAAAATTGCAGTGACTGTTATCGGTGTTTCTTGGGGTATCTCGAACGATATCATTCAATCGCCGTTCATTTTCTCATTGTCATACCTGTTCTTCTTAGTGGTTGTGTCTTACGTTTGGTTTGCATACCGCGATAAATTGACGCTAAAACAACGCGCTAAGAAGGTAGAAGAGTCTCGCAAGCAAGCGGCAGCATAATTCGATTTGATTCTTAAAAAGCCTTCTTCGGAAGGCTTTTTTGATCCTGCCTACCTGAACTCTATTATTTGGTTATGACGGCAGATAAAAGAAACCCCAGTATGGTGACATACTGGGGTTACTTGTTATGTATCTATTATCTAGCAGTTACCATCTACCAAAGACTACTCTGAAGGTGTGTTATTTCTTCATCATCTTAGCGAGATCGGCGAACGGGTTGTGTGTCGCTGACTGATGATCATCTAAACTCGCTTTTGCATCCACACCATAACGCTCATGGTCAGTGTATTTTGAATGCTCATGATCGTGACAGTACAGGCACAGTAGCTCCCAGTTGCTGCCATCTTCAGGGTTGTTTGTATGGTCGTGATCCACGTGGTGAACGGTAAGCTCTCGGAGGTTTGAGTAAACAAATTCGCGCGCACATTTACCACAAACCCAAGGGTACAGTTTTAGTGCTTTTTCGCGGTAGCCTTTCTCTTGGCGAGCATACGCTGCACTCGAACCTGTGAAATCAGAAGACATTGCCAAATCCTTATCAATTGTAATATCCCGATTTTATCACAGCTTTCTTGAAGCTGTCGGTATGTCGTTCGTAAAATCATTGCTAAATGATGCAGTGGACTTATCGATATTAGATTGAAGTTTGAATACAGACTTACCTTCTACACACTAACGCTTAAGCGGGTTATGTCTTTCTGGAATAAGCCATGCTTAACAGTTTGAAAATAAATCGTATTCAGGGGTTTTAACCGCAGGCATGTGACCTAATATCAGTTTGTGAGACCCTATATTAATAAGGAAATATCATGTCAGAACAATACACTCCGCCAAAAGTTTGGGTTAACGATACTGCTGGTGGTAACAAGTGGGCAAACATCAATAGTCCTGAATCTGGAGCTCGCTTTGATAAAGAGCTTCCTGTTGGTGACCATGCTTTTCAATTGTATTCTCTTGGCACACCTAACGGTCAAAAAGTCACTATCTTGCTGGAAGAGTTGTTAGCAGCGGGTGTTAAAGAAGCTGAATATGATGCGTACTTGATCAACATCGGTGAGGCTGATCAGTTCTCTTCTGGCTTTGTTGGCGTGAATCCAAACTCCAAAATACCAGCACTTGTCGACAAGTCTGGTGACGAAGACGTGAATGTATTCGAATCGGCATCTATCTTGATGCATCTAGCAGAAAAATTTGGTCACTTCTTACCAAAAGAAGGGGCAGCAAGAACGCAAACCATTAACTGGTTGTTCTGGGCACAAGGCTCGGCACCATTCCTAGGCGGTGGTTTCGGCCACTTCTACGCTTACGCGGATGAAAAGCAAGAGTACCCAATTAACCGCTTCGCAATGGAAGCTAAGCGTCAACTAGATGTGTTAGACAAACAGCTCGCAAATAACACATTTGTGGCGGGTGACGAGTTAAGCATCGCTGATATCGCGATTTGGCCTTGGTATGGCAACCTTGTGCTAGGCAAAATTTACGATGCGGCCGAGTTTCTACAAGTTGAGTCATACACCAACGTTGTGCGCTGGGCGAAGCAACTAGAAGCGCGCGAAGGCTTCCAACGCGGCCGAGTGGTTAACCGTTCATTTGGCGAAGAGTGGGAGCAAGTACCAGAGCGCCACTCTGCAGAAGACATTGACCGAGTTTTAAAGCTTAAGCCTTAGTTCTTTTTTGAACGTGTTTTTGGCAGATATACCCTATCGGTCTTAATGTTAATGGCTAATTGAAACGCCATATCTCAATCGAGATATGGCGTTTTTCCGTTTTAAGGTAGGGAGAGGTTTTGTAATTGGAATGAGAGTCTCAATTATCATTTTGTTTTTCTTATTCAATCGCTTATGAGTAATGGTCTTTGTGGTTAAGACAAAAAACAATAGTCATCGAGGTGGAGTAAATCTATAAGATAACGGTCCACTTTAAATTACGACTAACTTCGCTCAATGAAAAAAAACTTAATTGCGTTGGCTATCATATCCACGGCTCTTTCCGGGTGTAATCACGATTCACTAAGCTATAGTGACGGCCCTGATACGGTTCCTCCAACAGACATTATTCCACCAACGGATATTGTTCCACCGACAGATATTGTTCCACCAACGGATATTCTTCCGCCGACTGACATTATTCCACCAACAGATATTATCCCCCCAACAACTTACATAGGTTCACTGTTGTCGAGTGGGGCGTTTGTGTCTGGAGATGTATACTGTGACGGCGTTCATCTTGAAAACGGAACGTTCAGTGTTAAACAAGGCGTGAGTTTTAGTTGTACCTTGGGTCACCTTACTTTAGGTGATTTCACTGCTCCTTTCCCTGAAGTTACAGAAAGCACGATTTCAAATGATGCGCTTCATGCGGCATTTGAGTTGACAGAATTACATGGAGACAACGTTACCAAGGTACTCGAATCAATTGATGTTTGTGAGACTGAAAGTGCTATCTGTCTAAAAGAGCTGGATGCTTTTGATATTGAGGATGTGTTCTCGCAGCTTGATGATCAAGATGCTGTCGATGCGTACTTTTCATCGAAAGAAGAGGAGTCTACAGATGAAGTAGGTAAGGCTCCTAGTTCACACGTAGACACAACTGTTGTTCCTGCGGTTGACCCTAATGCGGACAATAACCTTAACGCTGGTTTTGTTTCTGCAGACGCGGAGTCTACCTATGCTTATAAGCCAAGTGTTGAAGGTAAGGTGTTAACTCGCAGTAAGCTTACAGACGCTAATGGTACGCCGATTTCTGGGATCAGTTTCTTTTCGGCTAACGCGACGGGCGTGACGGATGAAGAGGGAGTCTTTGAGTACCTGTGGGGCGACAGAATCGTTTTTGGTATTGATACGTTTGAGTTTGGCTCCATTACGGGTAATCAGGTTGCTTATAAATTGTCTGATGTGACCAATAATGTGGTTGAGAAAGCGAATATCCAGTCATTACTAGAGCGCTATGCGGTTGATCATGTAAGTTATTATGAGATATCTGAAGAAGTCCAAGATACCTTTTCAAATTACCCTAACGTTATAAATGAGTTGATCAACCTAACTCTGCCAAATGGGGGGCTGATAGAGGGTACAGACTTCGAACTTCCTAATGAGTTTGTTGGTCAGTTTAGCCAAGGGTTAACGGCAGTCATTGATGAGCAGCTGCGCCAAACGCCTCAGTTTATGGATTATGTTCGTCAACCTGCCGTTTTATCTATGAATTCTGGTCAGTATGTAACAGAGTCTCTGCAGCAAATCTTCCACAACGTCACCAAATTCCATGTCTTCAATGACAATGGTAGCTTTTACGGTGCGACGGGGTATACCCGTGGTATGCGAGCTCTGAACATATCGAACAGAGCATTCCCTGTGGTGATGCCAAGAACTGATAAAAACCGTGAGCTTTACTTTGGTGAGCAACAGGCTTGGACTCGTGAAGGTAAGCCTTACATCGCACAACACCCAAGCATCTCGATGCCTCCGATTCCTTTAGTCTCTGAAGACAACGCGACTTATGGTTTCCCATTCGTTACTGCAGGCGAGATAGGCAAAGGTAAGGTCGTGTTCATGGGCAATGGCTTATATCCAAGTATTCTGTCATGCCCAGAGAATTATTGGGCTAATCGCACATTACATATCGACAGCAACAAACAACAGTGCACTGTTTCGAAGTTTGAAAACCTACTACATGATGACCAAGGCAGCATGAGGTTGTTTTTCTCGAACTTGTTTGAGTGGTTCAATAATGGTTTGCCTATTGCTGGGATGAATGCAGTGACCAATATTGACCAAGCCTATTCGGCTTATCACCACTCCACAATGGGTAAGCAGTACACGTTTTTTGTTAGTCCTCAGTATGGTTTTGCGTCAGTAGAAAAGCGTGGTTCAGGTGACTTTGATGATTTGGATGCGAGTAATACGCCGATTTTGATCCTTCAGGCATACCCACCTAAGTTGGTTCAAGATGGCATGACTAACCAGTTTGTTGCTGACTTGGATAACCCGAACTTAAACCAAGACGATATTACGGCTCTTATTAACTATGTTAATGACGGTGGCAATATCTTGTTTATGGATGCGATTCAAACGACTAATCCTGAACCTGTTGGACGCTTGGCAGATGCCGTAGGTGTATCTCTTGGTGGTGAAAACGTTACCCCGACAAACCAAGCTTTCTGCGGTAGCTCTTATTACTGCCAAGCACCTTATCCTAATCTTCACGTGAAGAGTCAAAAGGAAATGGTGGTTCTTGAGCGTTTTCAAGATAACCAAGGAGAGCCTCCATTCACGGTAAATCAAGATGGTACGGTTGAGTGGATCAAAGATGAGTCCAAGATTAAGTTTGAGATCCCGACTTATGAGGTTACTAAGTTAGACGCTGAAGGGAAGCCAGTGCTTGATGCGTCTGGTGTAACAGTAATGGAGAAAAAATCCGCACGTATCTTTGTTGAATCGGCAGAAGAGCGTGAAGCGGCGATCAAAGAACTGCAATCTGCATTTGTTGGAACTGATCTTTGTACAAACGATTATGAATATGAATTTAACTGTATTGAGACTCGTTCTGGAGACGGTGTTACTGTTCGTGGTGCTTATCATCGCGCAGACTTTGATCGCTATGAAGTAAGTGAAGCTGTTGTTGGTAGCATGGTTAAAGCGGCGAACTTGGGCACTAACTTTACGGCGCTTTATGAGCATGAAATTTACTATAGAACAAAAGGTACTCAAGGTAAGCGTCTGTCTAACAGCGAATTGAATCAAGCGTTTGATAACCTGTCTGTTTGGATGTGGAATGACAACGCATACCATTTTGAAACAGAAATACAAGATGAGTTGGGGTTCAAGCAGGCTGTTCAGTTCCTTAACTGTTATACAGAAGACTTACATCAAACAGACACAATGGATGCACAGTGTCCTGTTGACCTAAAAGCGTCGTTAGTCGCTAATGGAATGATTCATGGCGAAGGTGAGTTATCTGGGCAGTTGAATCCTAGCTATCCATTAAATTACATGGAGAAACCTCTGACTCGTATTATGTTGGGGCGCTCATTCTGGGATCATGAAATCGTTGTTGATACCACAATGTATCCGGGTCGAACTTCGGGGGCATCTTCGTCAAGTACGGTAATGGTTCAGACCAACGGTAAAGCGGTGACGTATTCGGCAGGAAACAATCAATCGACAGGTCTGTGGGCACCTCAATTACAAGAAGTAACCATTCAAGATGGCGTGGCAGCTACGATTACTGTGATGATCGCGGATGATCTTACAGGTAAGCCGAATCACGAAACGAGTTTGAAACGCCCTCCACGTATGCAAACCAGCTTTGACTACAATGGTTCGAGCTTAACTTTCAAGGTTCCATATGGTGGCCTTATTTACATTCAACCGAAAGTAAAAGAGCTTGGTGAAGTCTCGTTTAGCATTGATGGCGCGTTAAAAGCGGCTTGGTGGAAAGAGGGACAGTGGATTAACACTATTCAATCGGCAGACGCACCAATTGCAGAAATCGATACGGGTTCATTTATTTACACTACACCAATCAGGAATCTAGAATCCGCTGATTTGAACCAATTCGCAACAGATATGAATCGATTCGCTGAAGCGGCAAGTGACTTCTACGGGCGTGATGAGAAACAAAGCACTGGTTTACACCGTAGGTTCACTTATCCAGAACTGAATGCGTTCCGCCATCGTTTTGTGAATGACGTGCAGATTTCGATTGGCGCTGCTCACTCTGGCTACCCAGTGATGAATTCAAGCTTTAACGCAAATCGGACATACATTCCAACCAACCCTGTGAACGATTGGTTGTTGTGGCATGAAGTTGGTCACAACTTAGCATCAGCTCCTTTCCTTGCGGCTGGTAGTACAGAAGTGACCAATAACCTTCTTGCGTTGTATATGCAGGAGTTAGAGGGGCGCAATGCAAACCCTGAAATGGATCGTATTAAATCGGATATTAAGAAAGCACCTAAATGGCTAGAGCTTAATAATGAACATGCGTGGTCACATGGTGATGCAGGTTTACGATTAGTTATGTTTGGTCAGCTAAAAATCTGGGCAAAATCGAACTTTGCAATTGATGATTGGTATACACGCGGCGCAAGCCAATCTGATGTGTATGGTGAAGATGAAGGCTGGAACATGTTCAAACTTATGCACCGTAAAGCTCGAGGTGATAGAGAAGGCGACTCGAATACGAACTATTGTAGTGCTAGCGAGACTGGGCTTTCTGGTGGAGACCTAATGATGGTGTGCGCTTCTTATGTTTCAAACTATGACTTAAGTGACTTCTTTGAAGTTTGGAACGTGGGCGAAACGTCCATGACTAATGCTGATGGCACGAAGTCTTATAGTGGCGGAATTAGCTCTAAAGGTCTTAGTGCGGTTGAACAATTAAAACTAGAGAAACCAAACAACAGTCCTTTGAATGTTGATTCAATTTACTAACGCTAATTATTGCTAAAGCATTTTATAGCTTAAAAACAAACGCCACACTGAAACTACGTGTGGCGTTTTTGTTGGAATGCTCTAGAAATTTCAGCTAGATCAGTCTTCTACATGATGTTTAATACTTCGGCTGCCATTGGTTGACTGTCCTTGCTAGAGAAAGCAGGTTAAACTGTTCGCATCATAATTCTAAAGGATGGTGCCATGTACCACGGTCATATCTATTTCCCTCTGCGATTTGCAGAGCAAGCAGAAACACTGCGTCAGAAAATTTTAGCGGAACGTAAAGATGTATTAGAGGTTTTCCCATTAATACAGCGTTTGGTTGGTCCACATAAGATGCCAATGTTTGAGATTCACTTTGCGAACAAAGAGTCGGGCATTGTTGAATGGCTTGAGCAAGAACGCGGTGATATGTCGGTGCTTATTCACCCTGTAACTGGCGGTGAAGAAACTTTGGATCACACAGTACGAGCGATCTGGCTTGGTCGTGAATTGGGTGTCTTTGAAGAAACGCTTACTAGCTAATCAAATATACCAATATTGCACTTAACTCATTCCGACCGGAAAATACATGAACAATAAAAAGGCTCCTCAAATGAGGAGCCTTTGTTTTAAGGAGCCGTTTTACCAAGAAACCGGTTATCAAGAGCCTCTGGTTATCGGGCTGAACCGTTAACCAGAGTAGGGGGATTAAGCCTCTGCCGTTACTTTAGAGCCGCTCATCTTTTTAAGTGCTGCGTAGCCAAAGCCTGTTACTAGCGTACCTGCTGCAATCGCTACTAGGTACATAAGTACTGGAGAGATAGCGCCAGGAATCAGTAGTACGAATAGACCGCCGTGTGGAGCCATTAGCTGCGCACCAAACATCATTGATAGAGCACCTGTTAGTGCACCACCTGCCATACAAGCTGGGATAACACGCATTGGATCTTTCGCTGCGAATGGGATTGCACCTTCAGAGATGAAACATAGGCCAAGAACGAATGATGCTTTACCTGCTTCACGCTCGCCTGCTTCAAACTTGTCTTTCACTAGGAAAGTCGCAAGGCCCATACCTAGAGCTGGAACCATACCTGCTGCCATGATAGCCGCCATTGGTGCGTAAGTTTGCGAAGCCAGTAGACCAACACCGAATGTGTAAGCGGCTTTGTTTACCGGACCACCAAGGTCGAAACACATCATTGCGCCTAGAATCACACCTAGAAGAATCGCATTAGACGTACCCATGTTGTTTAGGAAAGTTGTCATCGCGCTCATCACGCCAGAAACAGGACCACCTACGATGTAAACCATCACAAGACCAGTGAACAAACTCGCGATAAACGGAATGATCAGGATAGGCTTGAGGGCTTCCATGGATTGTGGAAGTTGAACCTTGTCGGCAATGAATTTCGCTGCGTAACCGGCAATGAAACCTGCTGCGATACCACCTAGGAAACCTGCGCCCGTTGAGCTAGCCAACATACCGCCGATTAGACCTGGAGCCAGACCCGGACGGTCAGCAATTGAGAATGCAATGAAACCAGCAAGAACAGGAATCATCAGTGCGAATGCAGAACCACCACCGATAGTCATCAGTGCTGCTGCTAGCGTGCCTTCTTCTTTAAACGCTTCGATACCGAATACGAAAGAGAGTGCAATGATCAAACCACCCGCAACCACCACAGGAAGCATGTGAGAAACACCTGTCATTAGGTGCTTGTACACGCCTTTCTTCTCGTCAGCAGGCGCTGAATTTGAAGAAGCAGTGTGTTGGTATGGTTTAGCTTCTGCGAATGCTTTTTCCATCTCTTGCTTTGTTTTCTTAAGCGCAGGACCCGTTGTCGTTTTGTATAGCGCTTTGCCGTTAAAACGATCCAGAGGAACGTCGATGTCAGCTGCGATGATAACAAGATCAGCGTCTGCGATTTCTTGGTCTGTCAGTTGGTTTTTCGCACCTACAGAGCCGCGAGTTTCCACTTTGATTTGGTGACCTAGGCGTTTGCCTTCTGCTTCAAGCGCTTCAGCTGCCATAAAGGTGTGTGCAACACCCGTTGGACAAGCGGTAATCGCTACGATCTTCTTGCTGCCTGTCGCTGGAGAAGTGCCAGTAACTTCCACTGTAGTCTCAACTTGAGAAGCGTCTAATACCGTTGCTTCTGCTACCGCTTTCTCTAGAAACGCTTTTGCATCTGCAGTGCATTCAGAGATAGCCGCTTGGTACACTTTCTTACCAACAAAACGTGCTTTATCAACATTTTTGTTAGCTGCGATAACTACAACGTCGCTGCTGTCGATAGCGTCTCGCGATACAGTTGAATCAGGTAACACGCTTGATTGACATTCAATAGCGGCGTTCCAACCCAGTGCTTTTGCCGCTTGCTCTAGCAAGCCTGCTGCGATGATGCTGTTTGCTACGCCACTAGGGCAAGCTGTGATAATGGTAATATTCATAATAAACCTTTTGTCCTATTTGCTTGTGTCTAACTGGCTAGTTGGAGCACTAAGCGACTGTAATTGGATATTTTGTAGTACTGAATCCAGCTCTTGTTGGCTGGTGATGCCCACGCCTACCTGTGAAACTGCTAGAGCAGATAGGGCGGTTGCGAATTTAATAAGTTCTGGTTTTGGCATCTGTTGCATGTGACCCCAACATAGACCAGCAACCAATGTGTCACCTGCGCCTACCGTGCTTACTACTTGCATGCGCGGTGGTTGAGCATGTAACCATTCACCTTGGTTTAGCCACATCACGCCTTCAGCGCCAAGTGATACCACGATGTTATCGATGCCTTTTTCACTTAGGGCTTGGCCTGCGTGTTGGCATTGGTCACGAGTTGTCAGCTCTGCATTGAACAGCTGAGACAGCTCTTCATCGTTTGGTTTGATCAACCATGGTTGTGCATTGATACCGGCTTTAAGTGCGTCACGGCTGCTATCAAATAGCACCTTCTTACCTAAATCGTGTAAGCGTTGAACCCAAGAAGCGCAAAGCTCAGGAGAGATACCTTGTGGCAAGCTGCCTGCAATGACGAAATAATCGTGCGTTTCAGCAAGTTCTAATAGGGTTTCTTCGAACGCTTTAATCGCGTCAGCATCAACAGGAACACCTGGGAAGTTGATGTCGCTTACTTGGCCTGAGTTCTCTACCAATTTCACGTTAATGCGAGTTGCGCCATCAACACGGATGAAGCGGTCAGTTGCACCCATCTCTTCAAACAGTTGGCAGAACGCTTCTTCGTTATTGCGACCAAGGAAACCTGTTACGGTCACTTTCGCGCCAAGCTCTGAAAGAACTTTTGCGACGTTTACGCCTTTGCCCGCTGCATGCAGAGAGCCTTTGTTTACTAGGCTAACTGAACCTACATTTAGTGCGTCGATAGCGCCTGTCAGGTCTAGAGCAGGGTTAAGCGTTACAGTAACGGCTTTGATTTGTTTATCAGACATATCGACTCCTTAACCTTCGCCAAGGCCTGAAGCGATAGCTTTGCCAATCGATTCAAGTGCTTGTGCTGCGTCTTCACCTTCAGCAACAAACTGAAGCTGGTGGCCGTGTTTAACGCCAAGTGCGATGACTTTCATCAAGCTCTTCGCGTTCACTTCTTTTCCGTCGCCATCTAGGTTTGAAACGCGGATCGTTGATTCGAATTTCTTCGCTTCAGCAACCAGCATTGCACCTGGACGAGCGTGTAGGCCGTGTGCGTTTTTGATTTTGAATACTGCGCAGTTGTCATCGTCTTGAGACGCTGTAGAAACTGCTTCACCTTTTAGAAGGCCAATCACTTGTGCTGCATCTGCAGTCAACAGTTGTTGCTGTTTACCTTCGAAAACCATTTTGCTTATGTTTGCCAGAATAGATTGGTGCGCACTGTTACAAGCAGCAAATGCCACCAATGCTTTAACCGGTGTGCCTTCGAATTCACAATGGTTCGCTGTTGAAACGAAAGACACGCCAGTGCGAGTTACACCTTTATCACTGCCCAACAACCACAGGCCTTGGCCTAGATGAGTTGGTGTTTTTGTTACTAGGTCAGCAACGAATGCGTTGTCTGTGCAACCTGTGTTCTTAAGTAGGCCACCCGCAACGGCAGACATTTGAATCATGTCGCTCGCAGGGAACAGTAGCTGAACTAAAGAAGCGTCTAGGTCGGCTTCTAGCTGAACTTCGCCGTTAAGTAGGGCGATGATTTCGTCTTCTGATTTAGCTTGCTTTAATTTCTCTTCAACACCGTCAGCCGCTAGCACTTTCGTTAGCTGCTTAAGAATACCTAAGTGCTCGTCAGATTTCGCTGCAATACCAATTGCTACGTAAACACGGTTGCCGTCTGCCCAATCAATACCTTCAGGGAAGTGGTGTACCGCAACGCCTGTCTCTTTTACTAGGCCACGAGTATCCGTCGTTCCGTGAGGAATCGCGATGCCGTTACCTAGGAACGTAGAGTTCTGGTTTTCACGGTTCAGCATTCCTTCAACGTAACCAGAGTCAACTAAACCTTTAGCTGTCAGGTCGCCAGCAATGTTTTGGATTGCTTTGAATTTGTCTTCGGCAGTTTGGCCTAGAGTGATGTCAGATTTTGATAATTTAAGCATGGTGCCTCTTTAGCGTATCGCTTGAGAATTTGTGTATCGCTACGATTCAGTCTAGAGCAATATTTGCCCGCTGCTTTATGCTTGCTGAATCGGTTCAGCATTCAGTGTAAAAAAATTCAGCAAAGCCGATTTTGGTTTTCAAAATAGTTTTGCTGCGTGTCGTAATTCCAGTTTCGTTAACAACAAGAAGCTGAATCACGACAAATGACGCTCAATCCATTCAAAAGGATGATTGAAGTCACTTTTCAGATTTTGCTGAATCCTTTCAGCTTTTATACTGAATCGATTCAGCATATAATTCAACTAATCCAAGGATCAGAAGATTGGTTATATGATCCTACGCACAAAATACAGGTCACCCATATGACACTAGATGAGATTGCCAAACTAGCCGGTGTATCGAAAACGACAGCCAGTTATGTGATCAATGGCAAGGCGCAGAAATACAGAATCAGTGAAAAGACACAGCAGAAAGTGATGGCAGTGGTGGAAGAGTATAACTACCGACCAGACCATGCTGCTTCCTCGCTGCGCGCTGGTAATAGCCGTTCATTTGGTTTGATTATTCCTGATCTGGAAAACAGCAGTTACGCGCGTTTAGCAAAATTGATAGAGCAGAACTCACGTAAAGTGGGCTATCAGATTTTGATTGGTTGCTCAGATGATGACGCTGAAACCGAGCGAAAGGTCGCTGAAGCCTTGGTAAGCCGTCGTATTGATGCCTTGCTGGTGGCGAGCTCAATGCCAGACGCCAATGAGTTCTACTTGAAGTTGCAAAACTCAGGCACACCCGTTATTGCGATTGACCGTCCTTTAGATGATGAGCACTTTGCCTGTGTGATCAGTGAAGATTTCGAAGCTGCATTTGAACTGACGCATTCGATTCTTGATGACAGTATTCATAGTGTTGGTTTGATTGGTGCACTGCCTGATCTGAACATTTCACGTGAACGTCAGTTGGGTTTTGAAGCGGCGAATAAAGCACATACTCAACAAACAGGGTTAACCGAAAACAAGCCGATGGTTGTCGGTTATGGCGAGCACTTTGACCGAGAATCAGGGCGTGAGATTTTTGAAGAGTGGATTGCTAAAGGCACAGTACCTGATGCGATTGTCACTATGTCTTATACCTTACTAGAAGGTGTGTTGGATGTGATGGTCGAAAAGCCAGAGCTGATCAGCCAAGTAAAGCTGGCAACCTTTGGTGATAACCGTTTATTGGATTTCTTACCTTTTAAAGTCCATTCATTGCCACAGCAATTCGAAGTGATTGCAGACAGCGCCTTTGCACTTGCTTTGAACGCGTCTGCTAAACGTTACCAAGCGGGTATTGAGTTAGTGCCAAGAAGCTTAGTAAAACGAGGCTAGCTCGAATTTTACAGTTAGCTAGAAGCCTCGCGTTTAGCTCGAACCTGTAATTAACTCGAACTCAGTAATAAGCCCATTTCTACAATGGCAACAATGCCGAGCAACAAAGCCAACACTTTCCAAAACTGGATTGGGTTTCGGTTTATCAAAGGTTGCTTGGCTTTGCTTTTCACCAAGCTTTGGTTTGGTGTGTAAAGGTCTGCTACAAAATCCCCCAACACTTGATGACGTTCGCTTGGTGATTCCGCGCAGGCTTTTTGTAACACTAAATCCACCCAACTTGGTAAGTCCGCTCGTTTCTGAGTTATGGGTTGGTATTCCCATTGATGGTGGCGAGATTGTTTAAGCGATTGGGCAGTCATTTCAGAGTAGGGCAATGCACCGGTTAGCATCTCATAGCCGATCACAGCGATAGAGAACAGATCTGAGCTGGTGGTCGCGCTGTTGTGCTTGATGGTCTCTGGCGCTATGTAATTGACCGCGCCTAATGGTGTGTCGTCTTTGTCGGTGAGCTCTCCCTCTTCAAGGCCTCTCACTAACACCGCACCAAGGTCGATGATTTTTACCTCACCATCACGTTGAATCATGATGTTTTCCGGTTTTAAGTCTCGGTGCACCATGTCTGCACGTTGTAATACTCGAATGCCTTGTGTGATTTTTTCTAGTATGTCGCGCACTTCATTGAGTGACGGCTTTGGATTGTCGTACATCCATTGTCTTAGGGTGATGCCTTCTACCCATTCGCAGATTTGATATAAGAATTGCGAGTTCTCTGGCGTCGGGTAAACCTTCATTATTCTCTTGTTTTTTAACAAGATCCCCGCCCATTGTTCATTAAAGAAAGCTCTGAGTTGCGAAGGGCTATCGTGATATTGGACGGAAGGGACTTTCAGCACGAACTCGGTCTGTGTCTCTTTCTGCATCACACGATACACATGGCTTCTAGATCCTGCATACAACACCTCAAGCACCATGAAGTTGTCGATACTTTGCCCGAGCTTTAAAGCGGGGGGGATGGCACGTTTAGCTAGCTTCTCATGGAACTCAATCAGCGAAGGTTTAGGCAGATGGCTGACTTGCACAATCAAGCAACTCACGTTGTCTGAGCTATTGTGGCTTAAAGCGGTGTTACAGATGGTTTGTGCTGCGTATTCGAAATCTGCTCCGGGTTTGTCGATGTGTTCCTTGAAGGTATTGGGAGAGACAAACTCGTGCACGCCATCAGATGTCAGGATAAAGCAGTCGTTTTTCTTGATAGGCAGGGTTTGATAGTCAACGTTGAGTTGGTTGTCCATGCCTAAGGCGCGTGTTAGATAATGCTTTTGCCCCATATTTTTACGGGTGTGATCGCGCGTTAGCTGGCGTAATTCTCCATCTCTTAGTAAGTAAATGCGACTGTCGCCCACGTGGAAGATATGTGCGGTGTTCGATTTTAATATCACGCTGCTGAACGTCGAAACGAGGGCATTGTGGTTCACTTGTTGTGCGGGATGAATATTAGAAACAGACGTGTTGAAGAGCCAAGAATTGAGGGACGTTAAGACCTTTTGCGCCGAACGTTGGATGCTCCAGCTTTGGGGAGTTGCGTAATAGTCGTCGATAAACTGCATCACGCTGGTGTGACTGGCTTTCTGGCCATGTTCACTGCAACTTGCGCCGTCTGCTATGCAGGCAACACTACCTTTCAACTCTTGCTCTACGCGAGTTTTGGGGTGTTTTACAATGATGGCGTCTTGGTTTTCATCACGTACGCCTTGATTCGAATAACCACCAAACTTAAGCGTTAACTGGTTGTTGGATTCTGGCGTGATGACTTGCCCTTGGCTGAATGAAATTGTCATAACTGGTCTTCTTCTTAACTGCTCTTCTTCCCGCTTCCTTGACAGAACATCCTAGGAAGAACAAAAGCCCTAGTGAACTTAGAGCCTTTGAACGAAGCACCTAGCATTGATGTATCCGCTAAGGTGCTTCTCCCGATTCAATAATATCAATGCTTCATAGTACTGAGACTAGCTTGAGACATTAATCAGCGTGACACTGCCATCGTCGTTTACTTCGGCGATTTGACCGTTAGGCTCTTCCATGAACAGTAGAGTTACAAAGCCAAGTACCGCTGTTGCAGCAATCACTAAGAAGAAGGTTTGGTAGCTCACGAATGACAACACAGTTAGGTAAACTACCGCACCCACGTTACCGTAAGCGCCCGTCATACCTGCAATTTGACCTGTCATACGACGCTTGATTAGAGGAACCGTTGCGAATACCGCACCTTCACCCGCTTGCACGAAGAAAGAACACGCCATTGCCGCGACAACCGCTAGCCATACAGGCCATGTGCTGTCGACTTGACCCATTGCGAAGTAACCCACAGCAAGGCCAATCGTTAGAATAAGCAGTGTTGGTTTACGACCGAATTTATCTGAAATCCAACCACCACCTGGGCGAGACATTAGGTTCATAAAGGCATAAGCTGATGCAACCATACCTGCAAGAACCGGTGTTAATTCAAAGGTTTCAGAGAAGAACAGTGGCAGCATAGAAACCACAGCCAGTTCAGAACCAAATGTCGCGAAGTACAATACGTTAAGTACCGCAACTTGCTTGAATTTGTACTGGTGAATCTCTGGCACTTCTTCTTTAAATACGTTCTTGTTTACTTTCCAAACTTGCGACACTTCGTACACGTAAAGCGCAGCTAAACCGGCATACACAGAGTAAACCGCCATGTCAGACAACATGTTGATGTTGCTTGGTGATAGCTTCCAAGTCAGTAGCGCTAAAGCGGCATACATAGGGATCTTCATAATAAGTAGGAAGAAAAAGTCACCCTTTGATGTCACTTCCATTGCTGTTACTTGAGCAGGCTTGAAGTAAGTCGAACCTTTTGGTGTATCTGACACGTTTTTGTAGAAGATAAACGAGAACGCTAAGCTCATTACGCCAGTAATACCAACCGCATAACGCCAGCCGTCTTCACCACCAAACGCTAAAGCCAGAGTTGGAAGCGTGAATGCTGCCGCTGCTGAACCGAAGTTACCCCAGCCGCCGTAAATACCTTCTGCCGTACCCAGTTCATTGTGTGGGAACCACTCAGACACTAGACGAATACCGACAACGAAGCCTGCACCGATGAAGCCTAATAGGAAACGAGCAATCGCCGCTTGAATAAAAGAGTCTGCCATAGCAAACATAAAACAAGGGATTGAACAGACCGCGAGTAGCGAAGAGTAGACCAATCTTGGGCCGTATCGGTCGGTTAACATACCAATGGCGACACGCGCCGGAATGGTCAATGCAACGTTGAGGATCAGGAGGGTTTTGATCTCTTCAGTAGAAAGACCAAGCGTAGTTTTTACCATTTGCAGTAGTGGGGCAAAGTTGAACCACACAACAAAGGTAATGAAAAAGGCCATCCAGCTTAGGTGTAAGACCTTCATCTTACCCGTAAATGAAAGCAGCGAAAATTTAGTGTTATCCATGGTTTAAATCCTTTAAATCTGGAAAATTACCCGGTTTGTGCACCTGCGTTACTTCCGAACTTAGAACGCTTTTAATGTGCATAAACCCTGTGCCGAAATTGCGCACGCTAATAAGCGTTTGCATGATGGTGTCGGCGGTTTAGTTAACTGGCGATAGCAAGTGGTGCGAGAACTTGAACTTGTTCTCCTTGTTTGCGAACTTCAAATTTCACGAGCTTGAGCTCAGGCTGTTCAAGACATTCGCCAGTTTCTAAGTGGTAATGCTGCTTGTATAAGGGTGAGGCCACGTAAGGTTCTCCGCTTAATGAACCAATTATACCACGTGACATCACATTCGCCTTGCCGATAGGGTCGTAATTAGAGAGCCCATAAAGCGTGTCGCTGCGCTTGCAGTAAAAAATAGCCACTTGGTTATCGTCTACTTTGGCGCAAATTCCCCCGTTTGGGGTTAGATCGCTGGTGCTGCATACGGTTGTCCAATTTTCCATGACTTTCTCCTAGTCTAAAATTGAGTTTTTATTTTTTTATTGATGAACCTGATGAACCTGATGAAATTTATGAAACCTCAGTCACTTCGATTTGGTCTGCTTTAGCGAGCTTTTCATCGCGTTTTGAATTCGAAGCATCACTCAAGCTCGGCTTAGGAAAACGCTGCTCTCGCTCTTTGATGAAAGAGAGGCTAGTGTCCATTTCTTCACTGTTGATGTAGTGCTGGAAGCGCTTCATCTTCTCAGGGTTTTCAATGGTGGTTTTCCATTCACACTGGTACTTCTCGATGTTGAGTGCGATGTCCGCTTCGAGTTCTTCAGCTACGTTGAGCTTGTCTTCAATCACGACTTGCTTGAGGTATTCAATGCCGCCTTCGAGGTTCTCCATCCATACCGATGTACGCTGTAAGCGGTCTGCGGTACGTGTGTAGAACATCAAAACGCGGTCGATGTATTTAAGGAGTGTGGTTTCGTCTAAATCAGTGGCGAATAGGTCTGCATGACGAGGACGCATACCGCCGTTACCACAGATGTAGAGGTTCCAACCTTTGTCGGTGGCGATAACACCAATGTCTTTCGATTGGGCTTCTGCACATTCACGAGTACAGCCTGAAACCGCAAACTTGATCTTGTGTGGTGAACGCAGGCCTTTGTAGCGGTTCTCAAGTCGAATCGCTAAGCCAACACTATCGTCGACACCGTATCGACACCAAGTGCTACCGACACAAGATTTCACGGTACGAACCGATTTACCGTAGGCGTGGCCCGTTTCAAAACCTGCATCAATCAGCTTTTTCCAGATGATAGGCAGTTCGTTAAGCTGTGCGCCAAACAAGTCGACACGCTGACCGCCCGTGATTTTGGTGTACAGGTCGAACTCTTTAGCGACTTCGCCTAAAACAATCAATTTATCTGGAGTGATTTCACCGCCAGCAATACGCGGAACTACCGAGTAAGTGCCGTCTTTTTGCATGTTGCCAAGGTAGATGTCATTGGTGTCTTGCAGCTCGATATGTTGATCTTCAAGGATGTAATCGTTCCAGTACGAAGCCAGAATCGAACCGACAGCCGGTTTACACACAGTACAGCCCAATCCGTTGCCGTGAGAATCTAACAGCTCGTCGAAGGTCTTGATTTTGTTGACGCGAATGATGTCGGTAAGCTCTTGGCGAGAATAAGCAAAGTGCTCACAGATATCGTTAGAGACTTCCACACCCAAGTTAATCAGCTCACTATCCAGAACTTGTTTCGCAAGGGCAGAACAACCGCCACAACCTGTTGAAGCGTTGGTGGTTTCTTTTAGAGCCGCCATCGTGGTGCAGCCAGCTGAAACGGCCTCTTTAATATCGCCTTTGGTCACATCAAAACATGAACAGATCACAGCGCTATCAGGCAGAGCTTCAACACCCATTGCAGAGCCAGAATCATCGGCCACGTTAGGTAAAATTAGCACTGATGGGTTTTCAGGAAGGGGCATATCATTTTGCTTGATTTGCAGTAGCGAACCATAAGCTTCTGCATCACCGACCAATACCGCACCGACAATCTTTGTGCCGTCAGCCGAGATGATCAGGCGCTTATAAACTTGTTCAATTTCATCGTTATAAGTATACGATTGAGCGCCTTCCGTCTTGCCGTGTACTTCACCAATACTGGCCACATCAACACCCAGTAATTTGAGTTTGGTGCTCATGTCTGCACCAGTAAATGAAGCGTCGCTCGTTCCGTCCGATAAGATATGCGCAGCCGCGATTTTCGCCATTGAATAGCCAGGGGCGACTAAGCCGAAGATCTTGTTGTCCCAAAGGGCACATTCACCAATCGCATACACGTTGTCGATGTTGGTTTGGCAGTGATCGTTAATCACAATGCCGCCACGTTCACCAATGGCGATATCAGAGCTGCGAGCTAAGGCATCTTGAGGGCGAATACCCGCAGAGAACACGATCATATCGGTTTCAAGGTGGGTGCCGTCTGCAAAGTTCATACGGTAGCGAGCGTTTTCTCCGTCGACTATTTCAGAGGTCGCTTTCTCGGTGTGAACCTGCACCCCAAGGTCTTCAATCTTTCTGCGCAGTAGCGCACCGCCACCGTCATCTAATTGTACGGCCATCAGGCGAGGTGCAAATTCCACGACATGGGTTTCTAAGCCAAGGTTTTTGACTGCGTTTGCGGCTTCTAAACCCAGCAGTCCACCACCAATCACCACGCCCGATTTGCTGCCTTTACTTGAGAGCTCAATGGCGTCTAAATCTTCGATGGTGCGATAAACGTGGCAGTGTTCTTGGTCGTTACCGGGAATAGGGGGAACAAAAGGGAATGAACCGGTCGCCAAGATTAGCTTGTCGTAACTTTCAACGTGACCACTTTCAGTGATGACTTGTTGATTGGCGGTGTCTAGCTTGGCAACCTTCTGATTCAACAAGTAGTTCACGCCGTTGCTTTGGTAATATTCTTCACTGGTCAATGACAGGTCATCAGCGCTTTTACCATTAAAGTAAGCCGTCAGCTGAACACGGTCGTAGGCCAGCCTTGGTTCTTCACTGAAAGTAATCACATCAAACTCATCACTGTCTGATTGCAGGATGTTGTCGATAAATTTGTGTCCAACCATGCCGTTACCAACAACGACGATTTTCTTCTTGCTCATAATCCATTCCTTATTCTCGGCGCCACCATCACTAGCATCTAATTTCTAGTCGTTAGCAGATGAATACCGGGTTGAGATTCCACTCAATTCATAATCATCAAGAAAAACAAAAATGTTTTTTCTAAGTCTTGGTTTTTAGTGGAGCAAGGAGGATGCCAGATTGCGATTTGTTCATTTAAATAAAATTTAATATATATATTTCAGTGAGTTAAAAATTGCAGGTGGCACGTAATTACCCCTAAAGTGGTATGTAAAATTTTTGTTATATTTATATAAATGAGCGTTTGTGGTGCAACTTTCAGCAAGATGGTGCAAAAATTAAGTTTCTATCTTGGTTAAGTTCTAATTGGTTCATTGCTGATATTTGTGTTTTTATTAAGTTGTTGTTTTTAAATTAAATTACTTACTATTCATCAACTGCTATTAAGTGGCGTGTTATTTGCTTGTTTTCACTTATTACAATTATGGATAATTGAGCGAGAAACGGATGACCGATTCAAACAGCGGCTGGATAAAATCGACCTGTGCTTATTGTGGTGTAGGGTGTGGAATAGAAGCGAGACCGACATCGCTAGGAAAACTAGAAGTACGTGGTGATAAAGATCATCCATCAAACTATGGAAAGCTATGTACTAAAGGGATCGCGCTCGGCGACACCGTCACGCCTTTGGGTCGTCTTACACAGCCTGCTCATATTCAGAATGAGCAAAAACAAGAGCTGGACTGGAACAGTGCCACTCAGTTGGTCGCAGACAAATTCAATCAAACCATCGAAGAATTTGGGGCCGATTCGGTTGCGTTCTATGTTTCTGGGCAGCTGCTGACCGAAGACTACTATGTTGCCAATAAACTGATGAAAGGCTTCATTGGTAGTGGCAACATCGACAGTAACTCTAGGCTATGTATGGCTTCAACTGTGGTCGGGCATAAGCGTGCATTTGGCGCAGACACCGTACCGGTATGCTACGAAGATCTCGAGCAAGCCGATCTAGTCGTGATTACAGGCTCTAACCTAGCATGGTGTCACCCGGTACTTTTCCAAAGATTAAGAGCCGCGAAACAAGCCAACCCCGCATTGAAAGTTATCGTCATCGACCCGCGTTATACCGACACTTGTGAAATTGCAGATATTCACTTGGCATTGGAATCTGGCTCAGACGTGGCGCTGTTTAACGGCTTATTGGGCTATCTCGACGATAACGACAAGCTAGATGCAGACTACATAGAAAACCACACTCAAGGCTTTACTGAATCGATTCGATCTGCAATTCACTACCGTTATACAGAGTCAGGTTATACCGAATCAGGCTGGGGCGACAAAAGTGTTCCTGAACTTACAGGGTTAACAGAGCAGCAGCTAAAACAGTTCTACAGTTTGTTTGCATCGAACGAGAAGGTGCTGACCATTTACTCCCAAGGCGTGAACCAATCGACACAAGGGTGCGATAAGGTAAACGCCATTATTAACTGCCATTTAGCCACCGGGAAAATTGGCAAGCCGGGCATGGGGCCATTCTCTGTAACGGGCCAGCCGAACGCAATGGGTGGCCGAGAAGTGGGCGGTTTAGCCAATACCTTAGCGGCGCACTTTGAATTTGGTGATCCGCAATCACACCAAACCGTCAGCGAGTTCTGGCAAACCGATAGCTTAGCCACACATGCGGGTTTAAAAGCGATTGACCTGTTTGATGCCATGAATGAAGGCAAAATCAAAGCCGTGTGGATCATGGCAACCAACCCAGTTGTGAGCCTGCCTGATAGCGAAAAAATCAAAACTGCATTAGAGAAGTGCCCATTTGTGGTGGTATCTGACTGTATTGCCGATACTGAAACCACTCGCTTGGCCGATGTGGTGCTGCCAGCACAAGGGTGGAGCGAGAAGTCGGGCACCGTGACCAACTCTGAACGCCGAATCTCACGCCAACGCCGTATATTACCAAGCCCAGGGGAAGCTAAACCTGATTGGTGGATCTTAAAAGAAGTCGCACAAAAAATGGGGTTCAACGATCAGTTTGATTACCGCCACGAAGGTGAGATCTTCAAAGAGTATTGCGAGATGACTGCGCTTGGTAATGAAACAGGTAAAGCGCGTGACTTGTGCTTAATCGGACTCACGCAACTGGATGAGAAAGGCTATGGTGAACTCACTCCACAGCAATGGCCAGTATTAGAGTATCAACCAGAGATCATTGAGCAGCGCATGTTCACCAATGGTGAGTTCTTTACTGAATCTGGCAAAGCACAGTTTATTGCAGTTGAGCACGATAAACCGATTGCCGATACTAGCCTTGAATTCCCACTTATCATGAACACAGGGCGAATCCGAGACCAATGGCACACCATGAGCCGCACAGGCTTAGCCGCAGGCTTGGGTGAACACACCCCAGAACCGTTTGTTGCTATGCATCCAGATACGGTTGCAGAGCTTGGCTTAGACGAGTTTGGGTTAGATGCTTTTAACCATGCGACTATTAATCCAGTGGTGAAAGTGCGCAGCGCACAAGGAGAGTGCCAAGCCCGCTTAGTGGTGACCAAAGAGATGCGCCGCGAACAAGTCTTCATGCCGATTCACTGGAATGCACCGACTGCCAAAGACAGCAAACCGTGTGACTTGATCTTGCCTCATACCGATGCCGCATCGGGTCAGCCAGAGTTTAAACATACCCCAGTGGTGGTTGAACCGTGTGGCTATCGCAGTGAAGCCGCACTGGTCAGTGACAAGGTGATGGATTGCAGCGGCTTTGATTATTGGGTTCGCCAAAGAGTAGAGGGCGGTTTTCTGTATCGAATATCTTCCTCTAAGAACCCAATGGAGTTGGTGATTCAGCTTGCCAACACCCTCGATGCATTACCAGAACCTAACGCGGAGGCGATCAAATCACTCCATTATCATGGCAATAAATCATTCAAGAACTACGGCTCTGCCAAGCTGGGTCAGTCTGGCGTAAAGCAAGCCTTTGTGGTCAACAGTAAGCTAGACCATCAAAGCATCGACTGGCTGGTGGAATGCCTAACCCGAGAAGCCGATGAAGAGTTCGAAGCCGAGTTTTTGAGCACCATGGCGAAGTAGTTACTACCTCCCACTCATCATACCTATAGCAAAAACGCCGACAATCATGTCGGCGCTTTTTTTGTTTGAGAATACAACTTCCAAGATACAACCTTCATAGCCTGAACTGCGGTTTACTCACATATTGGGGAGTTTTCTGCATTTTGCCGGAACTATATGGAAAATTTCTGCTTTTCGTCATGTTTGATACAAAGATAAGTAGGTAAGATGATGTTATTAAATGAGTTATTAGACTAAGTGCAGCGAGTCTTGGAAACTAGACAGAATTGTTTCAGGGACAAAATGCAGAATTATTCTGTCTAATATAGCTGTTATAAGAATTTGGTGGGTTATGTACTATCTGAAGAAAAATGTAATTGGAAACGTTCCGGTTGTAGAAATTAAAGAAGCGGAATACTTGGAGATAATTCACTCAAATAGAGTATTAAGATGCGGTTTATCGATAGAAGAAAAATTTGAAATAATGAATTCAAACCTAAAAGAATTTGAATTGGACGTTTGTAATGAAACTATGCTCAATGATGCATTTAGGTCTATGGATTACAATGGCGTATTTAATTTTCGTATTCTAATTGAGCGTAGGCTGGCAAACCTATTAACGTCTACCAAAACATATGTAGATCAAATTCCTTCTGCGGCTAGAGATTCGTTTCATAATCAACCTGAGATATTAAAAGATGCAAAGAAGTACTTTAATGAAATGTATGATGCATCTTTTGAATATCGATTTATGGAAATGATACGTAACCATGTCCAGCACAATGGGATAGCTATCCATACTCTAGAGCACGCATCAGAGCTCACGGAACGAGGAGTACAGAATAAAGTAATGGTATTTTCCACTCAGGAACAACTTGCTCAGAATTCGAAAAATAAGAAAGCAACCTTAAAAGAAACACCCGAGTCAGTTGATCTTTTGCAAGCAAGTAAGGTGTATGTTTCTAGGCTAACTGATGTTCACCACAGGATTCGCAGTTTGACTGCTGCTAATGTCACATCCGCTAGGAAGGTGTTTGAGTCGGCTATAGCCCGTTATGAAAGTGCAGGTGGCGACTGTTTAGGCTTGACGGTATTTACTGAAGATACACATCATGAACCTATTCAAATCGCACTAGAATTCGATGATGTCCGCCTAATGTTACTTGATAGAAACAAGTTGTAAGTATGGCGTCTACATTCTTATAACAAGGCATTTAAACGGAACTAAAACAGTGGGTTACGTTCCGCTTCGCTTCACATTATAACCCACCATTTTAGTCCGCTTAATGCGGCGTTGATACCGCAATCAATCATCTAACCTTTTCATAGCTTTACGGTAAACATCGCTACGTTCGCGTTTTCCGACTGCTAAGACGGTTACAATGATGACATCGTCTTCAACTTTGTAGACGAGACGGTAGCCCGATTGGCGCAGCTTAATCTTATACATGTTGTCAGCACCAGAGAGTTTTGAAGCCGGAACATGCGGGTTATCTAAACGCTCGATTAGCTTTTTCTTAAATTGTTGTTGAAGCGTTGAGCCAAGCTTTTTCCACTCTTTGAGTGCACTCTTTTTAAAGTCGAGTTTATAGGTCATCAATATTTACCGAAATACTCTCTTCAGATTCACGCTCTTTCGCAATAGTTAGTAGTTCAAGATCTTCGAGTCTGTCCATCATCATTTCGTACGCTTCGGCTGGTACGCAATAAAATGCTGGCTCATTTCGGTTCAGTACAGCAACAGGTTCACCGTAAGCACTAGTTGCAACTTTCATAGGGTTAGCTTTCAACTCAGTAATGCTTGCAGCAACATCGGCTAAAATTCTAGTGGTCATGTAATAGGTCTCTTAAGTGGTCTTTGTTTTGGTCATTTTAGCCTCAACCAAGCGGTATAACAAGTTGCTTAAGAATAATTCGCAACGCGTGGCATTTTTACTATGCGTTGGTTTATGTGTTTAAGGTATTATGCGGAGGCTAAGGTATTGGTTTGCTCACACCTTAGCAAGGCGTAAAGTGTCGATATCTTGGGATAATAGTTCTAGATATCTAATTCAGAATAGCTGCGTAAACCTTAATTTAGAGGCTCTTGAACCATGGTATTACTTATAGTTTGGTTGGCTATTTGGGTTTCTTCAGCCAAACCACTTGCTTCTGTCGCCCGACGAACATACCGCATTAGAGTACAAAGTAGTTCGAATGGTTGGAAAAGTATTTTGTTTTCTATATTGGCTCACCTTACCTTTGTTCAACTATTTAGCTTTCCTGTAGATAGTTGGTTTTACTGGGTACTTCCAGTACTAAATGTTTTGTTTGTTATGCACATGCTCTTGCTCTTGGATTTGGTTTTAGATCGTTATAGTGTGGTTGATACTTCACGTTTTACCCATCGTTCAATTGCACCTTTTTTGGTGTCATGTAGTGCATTTATTGCAATGCTTTTCTACTCAGCTTATCTCAATGATGCAATACTGAGGGGAGTATGTATTACTGCTCTCTCAATAGGTTTGACAGGGTTTCTAGTAACTTATAGAAATGTAAAATAGGGTCATACAGCTAACAGAGTATTTTAGGTTGATAAGATTCAACCCAACCAAACAGGGCGCCAATAACGGCGCCCTTTGTGTTAGTTGGACACGCTGTAAGTGTCGTAATTGCGAAGTAAGAAGATTGCGATACAGGCTGCGAGCATTGGCCAAGAGGCGAAGAACAGTAGGTTGTTGAACGGGTCCATGTATTTTCCAAAAGAGGAAAAGGTTGAGCCTGCATGAAGGACTAAAATGGCTCCGTAGGTGTACTTTTTCCACATGCCTACAACGAATGCGCCTAAAAATCCGAGCTGCGCGACACCCAGAGCCATCATCGCATTGTTCGAGATGTCGATGCCGTAAAAGCCAGACAGTACTTTTGTTGCGTGCTCAGGGACAAGGATCTTATCCAAGCCCCAGAATAAGAAGACGATAAAAATGCCGATTCTCAGCAGTAGTAGGCTAGTCGCCAGTTTGGTTTGAAGTGTCTTTTCCATGATATCCCTTGTGATGCATTCAATGATGCGATGATTTAAATGTTCATCAAAGGAGACCCATAGCCTTCGCGTTTTCTTTCGCAGTTTTTCAGTGGCTTATGTAACAGGAAATGTCTGGTTGGTTTGTTCCTCAACGTTATCGGACTCAAAATGCTGCTGCCTGAGTAAGCTGACAGTCAGGTTTATCGGCATCGGCTTATAAAAATAGAAGCCTTGGATATAGTCGACACCGAGCTTAGATAAGATTTTCACTTGGGATTCATACTCGACACCTTCGACGATGACTTGCATGCCTAAGGAGCGTGATAGTTGAAGCATGGACTCTAGCAAAGGGAGACCAAAGCTGGATTCGTCGGATATGTTTTTCACAAACACGCGATCGATTTTGAGAATGCTGAACGGGAACTGTCTTACGAAATCTAACCCTGCGTAGCCTGTACCAAAATCATCAATCGCAACTCTTACTCCCATGTTCGCAAGCTTGGTTAGGTTGTCCCTAATTTTGACCATATCGGCATCAGAACATTCACCATCTTCGGTTACTTCAAATACCACCTGCTTGAGGATCTCAGGGTGTCTTTTAAAGATGCTGATCACCTTGTTAGAGAAGTTACTGTTGGACACAACGTTGCGGCTGATGTTGACGCTGATGTACTTTGATTCGAACACGTCTTGATTGCTTTTCAACGTCATTAATACTTTGCGCAGCACGAAGTAGGTGAGCTCCTCAATCAAGCCTAAGCTTTCAGCAAGCGGAATGAAAATAGCCGGGGAGACGTTACCTTCAATTGGATCGTTCCATCGTAATAGTGACTCACAGCCGACGATCTCGTTGGTATTTTGGTTAACGATAGGCTGCATGTGAACATGAAGGTGTTGGTTTTTTAGCGCACTTGAAAGCGAATACTCTAAGCTACGTTGGCTCTGCTTCTTATGTTTGATGGAAAGGAGAATTATGGTGGTGATTCCGGCTATCAAAAAGCCAAACCATAAATAGCTCAACATGAAGTGAAGATAAAACTGATACCCAATGTATGAGGTGATGGTCAACGGGTAGGTGTTTGATTGTATCCGCACCTTGGCGATTGATGAGTCAATATCGGTAGGGTGGATATCTCTTTTGATCACTTCAACTTTGGCCTGTATTCCATGGCTGCTCAGGTTTGTTTCAACAAGGTCATAGATGAAGTGTGGCGGAATCATCAGGCTCACTCCGGCATCTTCTTTGTTCGAGAAAATGAGCATGATGGACTGAACTTGCGTGATGGCCGAGTTGGAATACGACAGGGTTGTTAAATTCGGGTCGTCATTGAGTCGCTGCCTGATGGTGCTGTATAGGCGAAATGAAACGTCACCATCGGTGGTTGAACAGTAAAATCGGTTCTGTTTATTGAATACCGCTGCTTCTTTTACCCAATCGGCTTCAAAAACGTTTTGTCGAAGCTGTCTAACGATCGCGTCGCAAGACTGTTCAGGTCTAACTTCAGATAAAAAACGGTCGAACCTTGATTGGATCCTTTCTAACCTAGTTTCGACTAACCTTGATGTGTCTTCGGTTAATGTTTGGTAGTGATACGGTGTAAAAGGAATGAGCATTGCCATGGAAAAAAAGAAAGAGATGGCAAAGTAAAATGAAGTCTTGGCAATGTTTTGGTACTTGATATCCATAGTTGGAGAAGCGTTACCGATTTATGTGAGCATTCGATTTAATTTATAAAGTTAGCGTTTAGGTAGCAATATAAATAATTAATAGTGTGAATGCAGGCACGAATTATTGATATAAATAATATGTTTTCTAGTTTTACCAGCAAAATCTGAGCGTTATCTCATTTATTTGAGTTGGCGAGGCGTCATTTTTGATGATTTATGCGGATAACAAATGCTTATATCCTGATAAATTTTATTGTTATTTGCTCTGGCTGAATGAGCTGAATGAGCTAAATATTGAGCCACGTTTAAATAAATAAAGTCACGACACGATTCGTTTTGGTGGTGGCAGCATAAAGGATGATTATGACAAAACTGATATCGGCACTCATAGCGGTGTGCTTCTCATTCTCTGCGTTGGCCTACGAAGGTGTTGTTGATTGCGAGAATGCGATGAATACCATCGAGATCAATCACTGTGCGGCAATTGAGTTGGAATCTGCACAAGCGGAACTGGATAAATACCTTGCAGCCAGCTTTGAGCACAATGCTTATGATGCTGAGCTGGTGGCGTCAATTAAGAAGGCTCAGGAGAGCTGGCAGGCGTACATGACAGCACATTGTGATTCTGTGTACACCCAATGGCGTGAAGGTTCTATTCGAGGGGTTATGGCGCTTTCCTGCAAGATGACGTTAACCAAGCAGCGCACGCATGAGGTGTGGGTGAATTTCTTAACCTATATGGACAGCACGCCTCCCGTTTTACCAGAGCCTTAATTAGCGCCGTAGGCAGGTTTAAAATACGTACAGGACTGTGCACCTGCTTCAACCTTTGGCGGGCGAATAAGAAAGCGATAGGGGATTGCCTTACTCTTTCGTTCTTAGTTCTTAGTCTCCAGCTTGAAGCATTACAGCTTGAAGTTTTACCTAGCAAGGATTCGATTTTGAATAATGTCAGTATCACGCTTATTCAGCTTGAAGTTGAATACAAAAACAAACAAAAGAATATAGATTCGGTCTCTGATCTTTTGCAAGCGGAGCCGTCAGTCGGTGATATTACTTTACTGCCTGAACTGTTCACGACTGGGTATATTTTTAACGAGGCTGAAGAAATTCACGAATTGGCTGAAGACTTCGCCGACAGCAGTACTATTGATTCATTAACTCAGCTTGCAGCGAAGCATCACACCTTGATTGTTGCTGGTATTGCCGAGAAAGATAGCGGCTAATATTACAACAGCGTCGTGGTTGTGGATGCTTCCGGTTTACGACACAAATATAGAAAAATCAGTCAAACCAAATTCGATAAGCAGTATTTCTCGAGAGGGGAGGAACGCCTCTCGTTTGAGCACAAAGGCTTAAAGTTTGGTGTCGCGATTTGCTTTGATATTTGGTTCCCGGAGATCATGAGAGGGTATCAGTCGGTCGACGTTATTCTTCACCCTGCCAACTTCGGTGGGCATCATAGTTTTGCCATTGCTCAAGCGAGAGCCTTGGAGGAAGGGTGTCACATGGTTACTTGTAATCGCGTCGGGCAAGATGTGGTTAATGCGTTTACCGCGACCTATTGTGGTGGAAGCCGAGTCTACTCACCCAAAGGGGAGTTAATGACTCAGCTCAACGAAAGGCAATCGGTAGAAACCGTAAGTATTCAAGATCTCTCGATTGCGCCGCAATACAATGGCGTTGATGTTGAAGATGAGATGCAGCAAATCACCACTCTGTTAAACTGTTAAACTGTTAAACTGTTAAACCGTTAAATCGCTAGAACAGAGACTAGCGCGGTATAAGATCGAAAAACGCAAGGTGATTAAGCCTTGCGTTTTAGCTTGGGAGCGAAGCGTTCTTAAGCTTGATCGTTCATTTGATTCAGATGCTCGACTGAATGGGCGTTTTTCATCCGCTGAGCTTGATGGATATTGACCATAAGGCGATTGAGCAGCTTTTGCAGTCGTTCAATATCCGGCAATTGTTGATTTTTGGCTTCGACTTCTAGTTCCAATGCCTGCTTAGAAAGCATGTTAAGGCCTAAGTTTAGTGACATGCCTTTAATGGAGTGCAGGGTGCGACAAAGTGGCTCTAATTCTTTATCTAAATAGTATTCGATGACACGATCAACCGACTGTTCGAACTCAATAATGGTTGAGTCGATGAGTAAGCTGAACCCTTCCGTGTCGTCTTTCAGTATGTGTATCACTTCTGAGTGGCTGATCTCTTCTTCCGTTAACCTCAGCGTTTCAATAGGCTTACGATGAAGCTCGACAATATTTTCATTCTCACTCGAACCTTCGGCTGCGGTTTGTTTCGGTAATCGACTTGAGAACTGTTGTAGGGCGTCGAAGAAACTCTCTTGCTGCAGAGGCTTGGTCAGAATATGGTCGACACCGGCTTGAATGAAGTTGTCATGCGCCTCACGGAATACATCGGCCGTATAAGCGAATATCAAGGTATCGAGTTTCAGCTTTTCGCGGATGTAATTTGTTGTCTCGACCCCGTTCATTTCAGGCATATGATTGTCCATCAAGATAAGGTCATATTGAGTGGTTTTGAGGCGTTCAATTGCTAGTTTTCCGTTCTCTGCATGATCGACATGATGGCCGAGCTTTTCACAAAAGCCCTGTGCAACAATGGCATTAATACGGTTATCTTCCACCAACAGGATACTTAACGAGTCATAACTGAGAGTTTCTGCATCGACTGTATGGGTTGCGATGTCTTTCGCTTTGCTTTCTTGCCATGTGATAGGCAGAGAGACTTGGAATTTTGTGCCAAGCCCAACAGCACTGGTTAATGTGATTTCTCCATTCATGAGGTTGACTAGGTTCTTGACGATTGCGAGGCCAAGCCCTGTTCCGCCAAACTTCCTTGTTGTGGAAGTGTCTGCTTGTTCGAACGAATTGAATACCTGTTCGTGCTTATCTTTCGGGATACCAACTCCGGTGTCTGTCACGGTCAGAATCAGTTGATTGTTGGGGCGATTGAGGTCAGCTTGAATGGACACATGACCCTCTTTGGTGAATTTGGTCGCATTGCCGCCCAAGTTGAACATGATTTGACGTAGCCTTGCACAGTCTCCGACGAGTTGGATGTTTTTCGGTATGTTATTTTCGATCAACAGGCGAATGCCTTTTTCATCGGCTAAGGGTTTTAGAGCGCTGCATACAGGCTGCATGACTTGAACAAAATTAAAGGGTGCCACATCTAGCTCAAGCTTGTTTTCTTCGACTTTTGAGAAGTCGAGAACGTCGTTGAGTATTGTCATCAAGTGGTGACCAGAATCGAGAATGATGTTGATGTTCTCTTTTGTTTCGGGTTCTTGGGTCTGGCTTGCAATGATTTGAGATATTCCAAGAACGCCGTTCATTGGCGTTCTGATCTCGTGGCTCATGGTAGACAGAAAATCGCCCTTAGCTTTTACTGCGGCTTCAGCTTTGGTTCGTTCGGCGATTAGCTCCCGAGTTTTCGCTTTCATTTCACTGTCATTACTGATCAAATTGTCTGTCATTTTTTGAAAGCTTTGTTTGAGATGAGCGATTTCGTCTTGGGTGTTTATATTTGAACTCAATTCCAGAGTTGCAGCACCTTGATCCAAATGGCCAGCTGCAACTTGGTTAGTGGCCTCAAGTAGGGTGTGTAATCTTCGATTAATACGCTTTGACGCCCACGCAGCAACAAGGAGTGATATGAACACGGAAAACAGTGTTCCGAGGATTAATATGTAGCTGGTTTGATTGGCTGAGTTCTCCGATTTTTCGACCCTGGTAATAATAAGTTTTTGTTCAATTTCAATGAATTGAGCAATCTCTTGGCGGATCTCGTCAATCAATTTTTTTCCGGTTTGCTGCTGAGTGAGGTCGATGACACTTTGTATTTCAGCTTCGCCTTTATTGACAAGGCTGCGTTGATTGATCTCTTTCTCTCCAGACTGTTTCAGCCATGTTTTATGAATATCATCGATTCTATATAGGCGTTCTACTTGAGGTGGGTTATCACTCACTTGATTCGCAAGGGTTTGGAGTTTTTGAGGCCATACATCAAGAGCTAAATGGTAGGGTTCTAAAAAAACAGGATCACCCGTGATCAAGTAACCACGTTCAGCCGTTTCTATGTCGACTGTTAAGCTGAGAAGTTCTTGAGCCCGAGCGATGGTTTTATGTGTGTGTACAACCCAATTATTGTCTTTTACAACCGTTCGGGTGTTTTCATGGACAGAAAAAGCCACGATAAGCATCAAAGCGATAGGAATCAAAAAGCTGACTAATAGCTTTTTCTGTAGGGATATATTGTCAAACCAACCCGCGATCATAAAACAGCGCTCTCCATGTCGTTGTTATTCACTGTTAGTGTAGATGATCATTAGTTGTTAAGTGCGCAAATAGTTGCTGAGTGCGTAAATACATACTTTAGCGTGTAAGTTTCGCATATTAACGGCATTTTAGGGGCGATTAAGCGGCGTTATTATGTTTCAAAGACAAAAAAGCTAGCTCAATAAGCTAGCTTTCAACGGTGTGATGAGTGTGGCGAGTATTAAAGCGCTTTTACGCTGCTTCGTTCAACAAGAGTAGGTTCAAGTTCAACGACTTGCGGATAAGCATCTGGAGTTTGTAATCTGCTCAAAAGCGTATCCACTGCGGTTTTACCTAAACGATGTTTTGGCTGGTGGACAGTGCTTAACGCGGGTGTCATGTACTTCGACAGGTGGATGTCATCGTAGCCAATGATAGACAGATCATTCGGAATCGATGTGCCATCTTGCGCCGCAGCGTGAATCACGCCCATCGCCATCATATCGTTACTGACGAACAAGGCAGACGGCATTTCGCCACGAGTTTTCAATGTCTGATAAGAGTCAAAACCACCGTCACATTCAAAGTTGGATTCAACAATCCACTTAGGGTTGATCTCTAAATTGGCTTCTTCCATTGCTTGCTTGAAGCCTTGATAACGAGACGAAGCTTGATTACGGTGCAGTGGGCCAGTGATACAACCAATTTGAGAATGACCGTTATCTATCAAGTGCTTAGTTGCCATGTAGCCACCTTGGTGCGAGTTGTCTTGGATCTTATCGCTCGCAAACAACATAGGGCCCCAATCCATGACTACAACAGGCAGTTCTGGGTAGCGCTCGAATACATCGATATGTTCGCCTTCAAGGGTAGAACACATTAGCATCAGGCCATCGACTCGCTTTTGCAGCAAGGTATCGATAGAGGATTTCATGCGTTCGCTATCGCCTTCGGTGTTACACAAGATAAGGTTGTAGCCTTTTTCGTAGCAACGACGTTCCACACCTTTTACCACTTCGCCAAAGAATGGGTTGGTGGATGTGGTCACTAGCATTCCCAAGGTTTTGGTTTGCTTCATTTTCAAGCTGCGAGCCAATGCAGAAGGCGCATAGTTGAGTTCTTTAGCCGCACTGTTAACACGCTCAGCAATCTCTTCACTGACAAAGCGTGATTTGTTGATCACGTGGCTCACGGTAGAAGTCGAAACCTTTGCGAGCCGTGCGATGTCTTTCATTGTTGCCATAAAAAATCCTTGTGGGAATAACCTTCCACGTTGGGCGATATTCTGCCTGAAAACAGGGGCTTATTCTTGTTATTTGTTGTTACCGAATTTGAAGGCTAACATCCGTTAACCACGGTTTAGCTCAGAAGTTAGGCCTTCAAATAGGTATCAAACTAAGCAGACAGTTGCTCTGCCAAAAACGCATCGGTTTCAGCACGGCTTGGAATCGACGTTTGAGCACCAAAGCGTGTCACAGAGATAGCAGCTGCAGCATGAGCAAATTTAATCGCACGCTCAAGTGGCATATCTTCAAGCAAGCCTGTCACCAACGCGCCGTTAAAGGTGTCACCTGCGGCAGTTGTATCTGTTGCTTCAACACGGAAACCTGCGATTAATTCACCTTCGCTGGCTTCATTGCCTTGACCGCGATGACTCACCCACACGCCTTTCGCGCCTAGCGTGATCATTACCGTTTCTATGCCTTTAGCATGCAGAGCCAACGCAGCCTGATGAGCAGACGCGTTGTCCGTCACGGTAATGCCTGTCAGCACTTCTGCTTCAGTTTCGTTCGGTGTAATCACGTCAACACAAGCAAGCAGTGAATCCGATAATGGACGAGCAGGAGCCGGGTTTAGAATGACTTGCGTGCCACTCTCTTTTGCTACTTTCGCAGCGTACTCAATACCTTCAATTGGCGTTTCAAGTTGAGTTAGCAGGTATTTGGCTCCGCGAATCTTCTCTAGATGTGGTTCGATTTGGTCGCAAGTCAGCTTGTCATTAGCTTCTGCAGAAAGACAGATGCTGTTTTCACCCGTTGCGGATACTTGGATCATCGCGATGCCAGTTGGCGTGTTGTCTGCCACGATAACACCGTCGATGTTGATGCCGTCTTTAGCGAAGTCTTGACGAATGTTGATGCCGAATGGGTCGTCACCGACACAGGCGATGAAGCCGATATCTGCGTTTAATCGCGCAGCAGCGACTGCTTGGTTTGCGCCTTTACCGCCAGGGATGACCTGATAGTTACCGCCAATCAAGGTTTCACCCGGACGAGGGAACGAAGGAACTTGCAGTACGTGGTCAGCGTTA
Organism: Vibrio sp. 10N.222.49.C9; assembly: GCF_041474985.1. Taxonomy (NCBI): domain Bacteria; kingdom Pseudomonadati; phylum Pseudomonadota; class Gammaproteobacteria; order Vibrionales; family Vibrionaceae; genus Vibrio; species Vibrio sp. 10N.222.49.C9. The sequence continues at coordinate 76,726 of NZ_JBFRVD010000025.1, forward strand.
ACGCTACCTAAAACAATCAGTTGAGTCATGATACGAGCCTTATGATATATCGTATTTGAAAATGCATGGGTCTTTCTCATGGTGTTAAGTGCGCTCTCTTTTGTGAGCGGAATGAGAAACAGCGATGCACTGTCGGGGTTTGCTTTTGTTTGAGTCAGCGAGCCAATCAAAGCAGGGAGATAGGGAACTCCCTGCTTTATATCGCGTTACCTAGTAACGATTACTTAGCGATGATTTTTAGAGGTACTGGTACGTACTCGTCTACTGTTTCGCCTTTCAGTACTTTGTCTGCCATTTCGATACCTAGAGAACCGATTAGGTCAGGTTGTTGTGCAACTGTAGCGCCTAGTAGGCCGCGGTTAACAGCAGCGATGCCGTCGTCTGTGCCATCAAAGCCAACGATCATCACTTCTTTACCTGACGCTTGAACTGCGCGAAGTGCACCTAGTGCCATTTCATCGTTTTGAGCAAATACTGCTTGTACATCTGGGTTAGCAGCAAGCAAGTTTTCCATTACGTTCAGACCTTTAGTACGGTCGAAATCAGCAGGTTGGCTTGCAAGAAGCTCAAGGTCGCTGCCGTTTACTGCATTCATGAAGCCTTCACCACGTTCACGAGCTGCAGAAGTACCAGCAATACCTTCAAGTTGGATTACTTTCGCTTTTTCGCCCACTTTTTCCATGATGAAGTGACCTGCCATTTCACCACCGATTACGTTATCAGAAGCGATGTGGCTTACTACGTCACCACGGCTTGCACCACGGTCTAGTGTTAGTACTGGGATGTTTGAACGGTTAGCCATGCGAATTGCGTTAGACACGGCGTCTGAATCTGTTGGGTTGATCAGGATTGCCTTAACACCACGAATGGTTAGATCTTCAATGTTCGACAGCTCTTTGCTTGGGTCGTTTTGAGAATCAAGAACGATAAGCTTGTAGCCTAGCTCTTCCGCTTTCGCTTCTGCGCCATCTTTCATGGTTACGAAGAATGGGTTGTTCAATGTAGACAGAACGATTGCCATTGTATCTTGCGCCTGTGCAGACACAGATACCGTTGTAGAAAGAAGAGCAGCAGAAATAAGAGTCGCTAATTTTTTCATGGTGTAAGTCCTTTGTGTAGGGTGAGCTAGGAGGTGAGTCCTAGCTCGTAGTTACATTATTTATAGATTCTAATATTTTAAGGTAAAACAGGGTGTTACTTGTATTAACCTAGGATGTGAATAGGTTTTATTTGTTTTTGTTGTCGACCAATACCGCCAGAAGAATAACCACTGCTTTTGCAATCATCTGGTAGTAAGAGGATACGTCTAATAGGTTTAGGGCGTTGTTTAGGAAGCCGATAATCAGAGCACCAATCAATGTGCCCATGATGCGACCACGACCGCCGGCTAAGCTTGTTCCGCCAAGAACTACGGCTGCAATGGCGTCTAATTCATAACCCATACCTGCGGTTGGTTGAGCAGATGACAAACGCGATGCCACGATGATGCCTGCCACTGCAGCTAGCAGACCACAGATTGCGTAAACGCCGATTTTTACTTTGTCTACGTCGATGCCTGATAGGCGAGTTGCTGATTCGTTGCCACCCAGTGCGTAAACGTAGCGACCAAAGCGTGTGTGGTTAAGTAGGTACCATACTGCTGCGAATACCACGACCATGATCCATACTGGAACCGGTACACCCATTGCGTAGCCAGTACCGAACCAAGCGAATGCGTCTGCTGTGTCTGTGAAGCCTGTTGAAATAGGACGACCATCTGTGTAAACCATGGTTACGCCGCGAAGTAGTGTCATGGTGACAAGCGTTGCGATGAAGGCTTGAACCTTACCCTTAGCGATAATCACACCACTAATCGCACCTAATGCTGCACCTGCTACAAGAGCGGTTGGTACTGCGATCATCACAGGGATTTCCATGCCAATCATGCTGGCTGCGAACGCACCACAAAGCGCCAGTACAGAACCAACACTCAAGTCGATACCCGCGGTTAAGATAACCAGCGTCATACCTACAGCGATAATTGCGTTAACCGAGGTTTGGCGCAGAATGTTTAGGATGTTGTCGACAGTAAAGAAGTTCGGGTTTAAGAAAGAAACGACAACAATCAGGAAGAGCAAAGCAATCAATGACTTTTGATCAATCAGCCACTCTTTGCTGATTAACGGTTTTTTCTTTGGAGCTTCAGTTGTTTTGCTCATGGTTTTAGTACTCATGCTGCGTCCTCGTTGATCTTTTTACCGACCGCACACGCCAGTAATAATTCTTGGTTTGCTTCTTTAGCATCAAATTCACCGCTTACACGGCCTTCATGCATCACCATGATGCGGTCACTCATTCCTAACACTTCTGGCATTTCAGATGAGACCAAAATAATGCTCATGCCGTCGGCTTTAAATTTATTAATGAGTTGGTAAATCTCTTTCTTGGCACCGACATCGACACCACGCGTTGGTTCGTCGAGAATCAGTACTTTTGGTTTGGTCATCAAGCCTTTCGCAATAGCCACTTTTTGTTGGTTACCACCAGAAAGGTTGCCAATAATTTGCTCGCGAGTTGGGGTTTTGATGTTGAATAGCTTGATGAAGTCATCTACTGCAATCACTTCGTCTTTATGTTGGATTTGACCGCTCTTAGTCAGCAGATCCAGTGAACATAGAGACATGTTTTCTTTAACAGAAAGCCCCAGAACTAAGCCATCGCCTTTACGGTCTTCAGAGATGTAAGCAATACCATTAGCAAGACCATCTTTCGGGCTTACAGGGTTGATGGTTTTATTTTCTAGGTTGATGACGCCGCGTTCACTTGGAAGGGCACCGTAAATCACTTTCATCAGCTCGGTACGACCTGCGCCCATTAGGCCAGATACACCCAGGATTTCACCGCGTTTTAGCGTAAAGCTCACGTCGTGAACACCAGAACCCGTCAGGCCAATCACTTCAAGACAAGTTTCACCGTGGCTCTGGCCGATACGTGGATATTGCTCGTCTAGCTTACGGCCAACCATCATTTCGATTAGGCCATCTTCGTCGGTGTCTTTTACTTCACACTGACCAATGAACTTACCGTCACGAAGCACTGTGATGTCGTCACAGATCTCGAAGATCTCTTTCAAACGGTGAGAGATGTAAACAATGCCACAGCCTTCATCGCGCAGTTCGTTAATCACCTTAAACAGAGATTCAGTCTCGGTATCGGTTAGCGCATCGGTTGGTTCATCCATGATGATGACCTTAGATTCAAACGATAGGGCTTTCGCTATCTCTACCATTTGCTGCTCACCAAGGCTCAACTGACCTAATGGTGTTTTCGAGCTGTGTTTCACGTTAAGGCGTTTAAGTAACTTGTCTGCTTCTTGGTACATCTCGTTCCACAAGATGCGACCCATGGTGCCCGTGATTTCACGACCTAAGAAGATGTTCTCGGCGATGGTCAATTCAGGGATTAGATTCAGCTCTTGGTGAATGATGCTAATGCCTGCTTGTTGAGAATCACGTGGCCCTTTAAATGCAGCAGGTTTTCCTTGGTAGGCAATAGTGCCGCCGTCCAAGTGGTAGATGCCTGTCAGCACTTTCATAAGCGTTGATTTACCCGCACCGTTTTCACCCATTAACGCCATTACGCGTCCTGGATAAACGTTGAGGCTTGCCTTATCCAGTGCTTTCACACCAGGGAAGGCTTTCTCAATTGAGCTAAGTTCTAAAATGGCTTGAGTCATGTCGGTTCCTTTACTCGGGGCCAGTTGTATTTGATTGTTCTGTCTATGTATTGTTTTGGTTCAGTGATGTCACTGAGCTGTCGTTGCGTTTTGCTTGAGCTAAAAGGTTACGCCAGCTTGGAAAATAACATTTGCGTATGGTGTGCACTCACCGGTGCGAATTACCGCGCGGCTTTCATGCGTACGCTGTTTGAATTCTTCATGAGTGATGTAAGTAATAGAAAGCGATTTGCCACAACGCGCTTCTTCTGTCTTGATTAAATCAATCAGCGCAGCGTGGTGCTCTGGGCTTACTTTCGCAAACTCTTCTGCAATCACAACACCTTCGATTTGAGATTCATCCAGCATGGTTTTTACCGTTTGCTGAAAGCTTGGGACACCGTGAGTTAAAGCAAGATCAATACGAGTTACGTGGTCTGGAATTGGTAAGCCCGCGTCACAAATCGTGATTTCATCTGTGTGGCCAAGAGTCGCCACTAGGTAAGAGAGTTCAGAGTTTATTAGAGTACTTTTTTTCATATCACGACCTATCGAAAAATAACGCTTGATGGGTTGAGAACAACTCAAGAAAAGCCATCGAAACGTTTCGATAGTGATAATAGTGTCTGATTTATCATTTGCACGTTTGATTGTTTTAGAGTGTGATAATGATCATCGAAACGTTTCGATGGGGCGTTTTTTGGTGATCTTAGTCACCGCCATTGATTGCATAAATCCTTTTACGTGGGTTCAATCGATAGCGCATATCCGAACTTACTAATGGTAATGATCTGGACGTTGGATGCTCTTAATCGCGCGAACACATTGCGTAGGTTATAGACTACGTTTGCAAGAACATGTGGTGACGAGAGTTGTCCGTCCCAACACACATCAACAATATGCTCTCTTGAAATCGGTCTTCCCACATTTTCCAATAACAAGCAGAGCACTGCTAATAGGCGAGGGCGCAAAGTGATTTTGTTTCCTTGCTGGTTGGTAATCGTTCGAGCGTCGATATCAATGATTAAGCCGTTGAAGTCTATTGTGTGGTTCATCGTGTTTTCTGTTCGTCTTATTCTAAATTGTGGAGATTGAGCAAATTGGCCTGCTGTTGGAGCGGGTAATTATTTAAGTGTGCTAATGGTCGAAGTGGGCGGGTTAACTGACACGATCAGTGAGCCTATTACTTTTAAAGCCGAAGACAATACTTACCGATTAATTGCTGGTTACAAATTTAACCGTATTGTATCGGTTGAAGCTCAATACACAGATTTTGGTGATATAGCCCTGAAAACGAAATCTGGTAATAAGGTTTTCACTTGGACACCTCAAATCTTTTCGGTAACGGCGAACCTCGGTTACACGTTTGATAATGGCATTCGTCCATTTGGCACTATCGGTCTGTCGGCTATTGATCTAGACATGAAGCTTGCTGATGGCTCTCGCCCGTCAGGAGATGGTTTTGATGATTCGGGAGATGGCATCCGTATGGGTGTTGGTGTTGAATACACGCCACCTACAATGTCTTCGTTGAGCTTTCGCTTAGCATACGAAGCCGATGCTTTTGATATCGAAGATTACGAAAACGGACACAAGACAGAAGATACTGTTGTTCTGGACTCTTTCTACTTAGGCGCAATGTACACATTCTAAGTTTCACACTTTGCTAAACGGTAAATCGGTTTCTAAATGGGGCGTCGGTTGGCTCAACCCGTTTAACTAAAGTGGAAGGCCGCAGTTTTTGACTGCGGCTTTTTTATGTTTAACTCTAGGCTTCACGAATATGAGCGGTGACAGACACGATGGCATGGTCGGTACTGAATTGGTCGTGTTCAAAACTAGGATTAATCAGGTGATGGTCTAACACTGTGTAGCTAGAGATCTCCATTAAGCTTGAAGAGTTCTGACAATCAAACTCGTTCGACATCAAAATGTAGTCCAGTACAGATCCAGAAGCGCCGTAGTAATGGGTTGGCTTTCGCTGTTCAAGCAAGTCTTCTTCATGCAGTTGATGGTAAAGATCCCAGCTGTCTTTCAAGCGAAAGTGGGATAGCCAATGCTTGCTGTTTTCGTCTCGGTTGATTGAGTAATTCAACAGCCCTTTAAACTCATCATTAAACAGTGGCTTATTAAAGTCACCCATCAACACAACAGGTTGCTCGGTTTGGTAGCGTTGGTTGGTGATGTATTGATGCAGCATCTGAGCTTCTAGACCGCGTTGGACACTTGATAGCCAAGAGCCAAGCTGTTCTTGGTGAAAACGAGTGAGCGTGTCACTTTGTGGTTTTGCACCTTGCTGAGTGTTGTCCGCATCGACAGATTCTGCTTTTGGCTCTGTCGGACGTTGTGATTTGAAGTGCACCACATAACAGTCGGTTGAACCTAAATGGGGTAACGTAATCGTCGCGTGAACAGGCGTTCTGTTGAATGAGAATTTGTCGTCAAGGTTGAATGCTTTCAGTAACTTCGAATCTGGCGTAACAGGCTGCACGTTTTCAATCGGGTAACGGGAAGCGATCCCAACGACTGGTGAGGTGTATAGGTAATCATCTTCAACGTTGGCGCTATCGACCACTGCAAAGTATGGATAACCTAGCTCGTTCATCAATAGCTCTAAAGATTGCGGGCTAAATATCTCTTGGAAGCCAATCACATCGCAATCTAATGAGCGAATCGCTTCAGCCATCCAATGTTGCTTCTTCTGCCATTCTTCGAAGCTGTAGATGTTCTCAAAATCATAATAAGCATTCGGTGGCTCGAGATAGTTCAGAAGGTTGAACGTTGCGAATGTTATTTGGTTTGGTTTGTTCAAAGTGTCATTCCATTTAGACCTAGGCTGCAAGGATACTCCAGTAAAAGTATAGTTTGTTGATTATTTAGAGCCTAAATTTCACTTTAGAAGCCAACCAAAGGAATCTTAGCCGTTGAGGCTCGTGTCATTCAGGCTAAGCAATCAAAGCTCACTGCATCCAATAACTTCGAGTGGTGACGAGTAATTTGTAAATAAACCGTCAGAGATAGAGTGCTGATGGTTTTATTAGTTATTACATGATGTTAGATTTGAACCTATACTTGATTTAACGGCATGCATTCAAAGCCGATAAATCAACTTGAATATAGAATTCATGACATTTGAAGGGAGAGTCAAATGGGAACAGTTTTTCGACGCAAAGCCTCGCAACGCACTCAGTTTTTCAGGTTTAATTTGAAGTCATGTGCAATCATGTTGCCGCTTATTGCTTTACAACCCTCCGTTACTTACGCTTCTGAAACCCAATCAACTCCTGCTGTCACCGTTATTGAAACCACACAACTGGTTGGTTTTGGTGAAGCAAAATATCCAGCCGATTTCACTCACTTCGATTACGTTAATCCTGATGCGCCAAAGCAGGGCAAAGTGACCTATGGCAGCATAGGTACGTACGATAGCTTTAATCGATTCGGTTCCCGCGGCGTTGCTGCAAGTTATACCGGAGAGATTTACGATACCTTGATGTTTTCTCCGAGTGACGAGATTGATGCGTACTATCCATTGATCGCTTCAAAGGTTCGCTACTCCAGTGATTTCACTTGGATGGAAATCGACATCAACCCAAATGCTAAATTCCAAGATGGCGAGCCTATCACTGCGCATGATGTTGCCTTTACTTTTGACAAGTTCTCAACCGAGGGCGTGCCTCAGTATCGTGTGTATTACAAAGAGATTAAGTCAGTAAAAGCGGTCTCTGATTTGGTTGTTCGTATTGAAATGAACAGTCCAAACCGCGAAAAACTGTTTAGCTTCGCGCAAAGCACTCGTGTATTGCCGAAACATTTCTGGAAAGACAGAAAGCTGTCTGAGCCTCTAAGTGAGCCACCAGTCGGTAGTGGTCCTTATAAGATCATCAGCTACAAATCAGGCCAAAGTGTTACCTATGGTCTAGATGAAAACTACTGGGCAGCAGACCTACCAGTTAACGTTGGCCGCAATAACTTCAAGCAGGTGCAATACGATTACTACCGTGACGACACGGTAATGTTGGAAGCGTTCAAAGCAGGGGAGTTCGATCTTCGAACCGAGAATTCGGCTAAGTTCTGGGCTAACTCTTATACGGGCGCGAACTTCGATAAAGGCTACATCATTAAAGAAGAGATCAACCACGAGAAGCCTGAAACGACTCAAGGTTTCGTCTTCAACATTCAATCACCTGTGTTCTCGGATCCTAAAGTGCGTGAAGCGTTAACCTATGCGATGGACTTTGAGTGGATGAACAAGAACATGTTCTATGGTCAGTACAAGCGTACTCGTAGCTACTTCCAAAATACCGACTACGAAGCGAAAGGCTTACCAAGCGAAGCTGAAGTCGAGTTGTTGTCTCAATACAAAGATCAGATTCCACCGCGAGTTTTCACCGAAGAATTCCAACCACCCGTCACCGATGGTAGCGGTCGTATTCGTAGCCAAATGCGTACCGCTTTCAAATTGTTGAAAGAAGCGGGTTGGGTGCTGAAAGACAAAGTCATGACCAACGAAAAGACTGGCAAGCCGATGTCATTTGAGTTGTTGATTTACAGCCCAACCACGGAACGTATCGCAACGCCGGTTCAAAAGAACCTTAAGCGCATGGGTATTGAGATGAAGATCCGTACCATCGATACCACTCAATACATCAAGCGCTTGCGTGATCGTGATTTCGACATGGTTTCGTCGTCATTTTCCGCAAACCCTTATCCTAGCCCGAACTTAATGATCGTTTGGAACTCTAACTACATTGATTCTACTTACAATACTGCAGGTGTTATCGATCCAGTGGTTGACGCGTTAACAGAAGAAATTGCGCGTAACCAACAGCACCCTGAAAAGCTTCTTACACTAGGTCGTTCACTAGACCGAGTATTGCAGTGGAATTTCTACAACATCCCGCAATGGCACGTTGGCGAGTATCGCGTAGCAATGTGGGACAAGTTTGAGCGTCCAGATGTATTGCCTAAATACGATTTAGGTATCGATACATGGTGGATTTCAGAAGAGAAGGCGGCTTTGCTTCCTGAAAAACGTCGCTAGGAGTTAGTTAGCATGGCCGCGTATATATTTCGACGTTTATTGTTGGTGATCCCCACGCTGTGGGCGATCATCACCATCAACTTTTTCATCATCCAGATAGCGCCTGGAGGCCCGGTAGAGCAAGCTGTTGCTCAATTAGAAGGGCATAACTCTGGCATTATGGAGCGTTTTTCTGGTGGTGGACAAGAAGTTGATTTAAGTGAAAGTGATCAAGCGTCTGCCAGTGGCTATAAAGGCTCACGCGGGCTTGATCCTGAAGTGGTTGAAGAGATCAAAAAGCAGTTTGGTTTTGATAAGCCGATTCACGTTCGCTACTTTGATATGTTGAAAAACTACGCGACCTTTAACTTTGGTGAAAGCCTGTTTAAGGGCGGAAACGTGATTGATTTGATCATTGAGCGTTTACCTGTCTCCATTTCCTTAGGGTTGTGGAGTACGTTAATCATCTATGTGATTTCGATACCCTTAGGCATCATGAAGGCGATACATCACGGCTCGCGCTTTGATATTTGGTCGAGTGCGGTGGTGATTGTTGGTTATGCGGTGCCGGGATTCTTGTTTGCGATTATTCTGATTATCTTATTCGCGAGTGGTAACTACTTCAGTTGGTTCCCATTGCGCGGGTTAGTCTCGAGTAACTTCGACCAGCTTAACTGGTATCAGCAAATTGGCGACTACTTCTGGCACTTAGCGTTGCCTATTTTCGCCATGGTCATCGGCGGCTTCGCCACGCTCAGCATGCTGACCAAAAACTCCTTCCTTGATGAAATCAATAAGCAATATGTGGTGACCGCGAGAGCGAAAGGTTTGGACGAGAGCAGCATTCTCTACAAGCACGTTTTCCGTAACGCGATGTTGATTATTATTGCCGGTTTCCCGAGCGCATTTATTAGTATTTTCTTCACGGGTTCTATGTTGATTGAGGTAATGTTTTCACTCGAAGGCATTGGTCTGCTTGGCTTTGAGTCCACTATTCAACGTGATTACCCAGTGGTATTTAGCTCTTTGTATATTATGACCTTACTTGGCTTGGTGCTGAGCATTATCTCCGACCTGACTTATACCTGGGTTGATCCTCGAATTGATTTTGAAGCGCGTTAATGGCGAATGAATAACAAGGTATTGATAATAAATGTTTAACAACCCTTTAGCTGAAGCTCGTTGGTTACGTTTTAAAGCAAACAAGCGTGGTTTTATCTCCCTTTGGATATTTACCATATTGTTTGGATTGAGCTTGTTCGCTGAGATCATTGCCAACGATAAACCATTATTGGTTTCGTATGATAATCAGTGGTTTGTGCCCGTCATCAATGAATACGCCGAGACGGAATTTGGTGGTGAGTTTGAAACCGAGGCCGACTACAAAGACCCGTATGTTATCGAACTCATTGAAGACAGTGGTTATATCGTGTGGCCAATCATTCCCTTTAGCTACGACACGATAAATTTCGATATTTCAGGCGCTGTGCCTTCGGAACCTGATTCAGTGAATTGGCTCGGAACTGATGATAAAGGGCGAGACGTATTGGCTCGCATCATTTATGGGTTCCGTATCTCTGTTTTGTTTGGTTTTATTCTGACGATTGTGTCGAGCGTGATAGGTGTGGTTGTCGGTGCAACACAAGGGTACTACGGTGGCTGGGTTGATCTATTCGGGCAGCGCTTCATTGAGGTGTGGTCTGGTATGCCGACCTTATTCTTGTTGATCATTCTGTCGAGTTTTATAGAGCCGAACTTCTGGTGGCTGCTTGGAATTATGGTGCTATTCAGTTGGATGAGTTTGGTTGGGATTGTTCGAGCTGAATTCTTACGCTGTAGAAACTTTGATTACGTACGAGCCGCGCAAGCCATGGGTGTTGATGATAAACGTATTATGCTTCGTCACATGTTGCCCAATGCGATGGTTGCTTCGTTAACCATGATGCCATTTATTCTCTCTGGATCGGTGACCACGTTAACTTCGTTAGATTTCTTGGGCTTTGGTCTTCCTGCGGGTTCGCCTTCATTAGGTGAGCTATTGGCGCAAGGTAAAGCTAACTTGCAAGCGCCTTGGCTTGGCATTTCAGCTTTCGTCGTGCTTTCACTGATGTTGACGTTACTTGTCTTCGTTGGTGAAGCAGTACGTGATGCCTTCGACCCACATCAACAGAAGTAAGGATTGGTTATGACTTCAAATACAGTTCCTGCTTCTCCAGTTTTGACGATAGACAAACTGTCTGTCGGTTTCGGACGGAAAAACTCGATAGAACAAGTGACGCAAGATGTCTCTTTAGAAATATACAAAGGTGAGACATTAGCGTTGGTGGGCGAGAGTGGTTCCGGTAAATCGGTTACGGCTAACTCGATTTTAAAGCTGTTACCAAAAGGCTCGTCTCATTACTTAAACGGTAAGATCAATTTCTCTGGCACCGATATTCTGAGTTGTTCTGAAAGACAGCTACGTGGGATTCGTGGTGGTCGTATTGGAATGATCTTCCAAGAGCCTATGGTTTCCCTAAATCCGCTTCATCGAATTGGAAAACAGCTTGTTGAAACCTTAGCAATTCATCGTGGTATGCGAACCAACAAAGCACAAGCCTTGGCGATAGAGTGGCTTTCAAAGGTTGGCATTCGCTATCCTGAGCAAAAGATTTCAGCCTATCCGCACGAGCTATCTGGTGGAGAACGCCAGCGCGTGATGATCGCGATGGCACTGATCAATGAACCAGAGCTGCTTATTGCTGATGAGCCGACAACGGCTTTGGATGTATCGGTGCAAGCGCAGATCCTCGACCTTCTAAAAGACCTGCAGCAAGAGCTGGGTATGGCAATGCTTTTCATTACTCATGACTTGAGTATCGTTCGTAAGATTGCCGACAGAGTAGCAGTAATGAAAGATGGTCGCTTGGTCGAAAGTAACGACTGTCATACCCTGTTTAACGCGCCTGCTCACCCTTACACTCAAAAACTTATTAACTCTGATCCGAAAGGTTTGCCCGTTCCTGTGTCACCCGAAAGCAAACCGCTACTCGATGTAAATCAACTTCGTGTTTGGTTCCCGATCACGGGCGGTTTATTCAAGCGCACCATTTCTCATGTTAAAGCTGTGACCGACATGGAGTTCACTTTGAAGAAAGGGCACTCAATCGGTTTGGTTGGCGAAAGTGGTTCTGGTAAATCGACGACCGGTATGGCGATACTTAAGCTGGTAGATAGTGAAGGGTCAATCACCTACTCGAGTGAACAGCTTCAAGGTTTAGATCGAAAACAGATGCTTCCGTTTAGAAGCCGTATGCAAGTAGTCTTTCAAGACCCGTTTTCTGCGCTAAACCCGAGAATGTCGGTCGCTCAGGTGATTGGCGAAGGTTTGTTAGTGCATCAACAATTGGATGAGCACGAACTCGACCAACGCATCTGTGACGTAATGAAAGAGGTTGACCTCGATCCTGAAACGCGTCACCGTTACCCAAATGAGTTTTCTGGCGGTCAAAGGCAGCGTATTGCGATTGCTCGTGCTTTGATTTTAAAGCCAGAGTTTATCCTGCTCGATGAACCAACATCGTCATTGGACAGAACCGTTCAAGCTCAAGTATTGGATTTGCTGAAGTCACTTCAAGAAAAGTATGGCCTGACCTATTTGTTTATCAGTCATGATCTGAATGTCGTGAAATCCTTGTGTCATTACACCATCGTCATGAAAGCTGGCGAGGTAATAGAGAAGGGCGACACTGAGACTTTGTTTGGTAATCCGCAGCATGAATATACTAAGCAGTTGGTGAGTCTTTCGAATGTTGGTGGTGTTTTATAACGCAGAGGGTTTGTTTAAAACAAATGGGCTCTGGTTGAATTCAACATGGTCATTTCGTTGTTTTAAGATTACACTGCGCCCAATATTTCAGAAGTACATATTTAGGTAGAGGTCACCATGGACCAAGAACATTACGAAGACGCTGATTACGAAGGCCAAGAGCTGGGCGAAGAAGGCGAAGAGATTGAAATTGAAGCAATTGGTATTGATGTTTCATCACAGCCAATCGAGCTCTACAAAGTGTTTAAAATTGCTAACCTAGTGAGTGGTGGCGGTGAAGCTAAGCACATCATCTCTGAAGGCTACGTAGCGGTAAATGGTGAGCTAGAAACCCGTAAGCGTCGTAAAATGTACGATGGCGACTTCTTTGAATTCAACCAAGAATACTATGTAGTGGTGTGTGATCAGCCAGTACAAGAAGAATCAGAAAAGCCGAAAAAGAAAGAAACGCCTAAAAAAGAGAACAAGGCGAAGAAAGGTCAGTCTAAAAAGGATTCTAAGAAGAAGGAATCTAAGAAAAGCAAAGCAGAAATGCTAAGCGCAAAGGCTGAACCAAAGAAAGAGAAAAAAGAGAAGAAACCGAAAAAGAAAGCGGATACGCCAAAGCCAACACGTGATGACAAAAGCGGCCGTAATTCGATTGAGTTCTTTTAAACTACAGTTCTAAACGACTGCTCTAAACTGCTTTTCTAAAACGAATCTTTTAAAACTATTCGTTTGAAATCAAGCAACGTTAGACCTAGGTTTTACGTTACGCAGATATCAAAAGGCTCACTAGTTAGTGAGCCTTTTTTGTATTTGTTTGCTAGCACAGCTAACGGCCAATAACGCTTATTCTCAGTGTCTTGTGTGAGAAGAAGTTAGCTCTGATGCACGTAACTGAGCAACGGCTTTCGCTAATTCTAGCTGAGCTTGTGCAAAGTTAATGTCTATGTTGCCCTTGTTGATGTTCTCTAGAGCGGCATATTTCGCTTCTTCTGCGCGAGCGCGGTCAATGTCTTTACCATGCAAGGCCGTGTCGGCTAATAACGTAACCACATCCGGCTGAACTTCCAGCATCCCACCAGAGACATACAGCACTTGGCCTTCTGATTTAGGGTCTGTAACGAACACGGTTACGCCCGGTTTGATCTTACTGAGAAGCGGGGAGTGACCGGGGCGGATCCCCAGTTCACCGTCAGCGCCAGAAACGGCTAGGGCATACGCTGGACCTGAAAACAGCGTACCTTCCGCACTTACAATATTAAGTTGAAATGTATTATCTGTAATTCCGATAGCCATGGTGCACCTGCCTCTTAGAGTGATTTTGCTTTGTTAAGCACTTCGTCGATAGAGCCACAGTACAAGAACGCTTGCTCTGGGATATCGTCATATTCACCGCTCAATAGACCTTTAAAGCCTCTTAGTGTTTCGCTTAGCGGTACAAAGACACCTTTCTGACCGGTAAACACTTCGGCTACGTGGTAAGGCTGCGTTAAGAAACGTTCAATCTTACGAGCGCGAGATACGGTCTGTTTGTCTTCAGTAGACAGCTCATCCATACCAAGAATCGCGATGATGTCTTTTAGCTCTTTGTAGCGTTGCAGCGTTGTTTGTACTTTTTGTGCAATGTCGTAGTGCTCTTGACCAACCACAAGTGGGTCCAATTGACGAGAGGTTGAATCCAATGGATCAATCGCAGGGTAGAGACCCAATGCCGCGATATTACGAGACAGTACAACGGTCGCATCTAAGTGAGCAAAGGTTGTTGCTGGTGATGGATCGGTTAAGTCATCCGCAGGTACGTATACCGCTTGGATAGAGGTGATAGAGCCTTGTTTTGTTGACGTGATACGCTCTTGAAGTACGCCCATCTCTTCAGCCAGTGTTGGTTGGTAACCTACTGCTGAAGGCATACGACCTAGCAGAGCTGATACTTCAGTCCCGGCAAGCGTGTAACGGTAGATGTTATCAATGAACAGAAGTACGTCACGACCTTCATCACGGAAGCGCTCAGCCATAGTCAGGCCTGTAAGTGCAACACGTAGACGGTTTCCCGGTGGCTCGTTCATTTGACCGTAAACCATGGCTACTTTGTCTAGTACACCTGCTTCTTTCATCTCGTAGTAGAAGTCGTTACCTTCACGAGTACGCTCACCTACACCGGTAAACACAGAAAGACCTGAGTGGGCTTTGGCGATGTTGTTGATAAGCTCCATCATGTTGACGGTTTTACCTACACCAGCACCACCGAACAGACCAATTTTACCACCCTTAGCGAATGGACAGATAAGGTCGATAACCTTAACGCCTGTTTCTAGAAGCTCAGTGCTGTTTGCTTGTTCTTCATAAGAAGGGGCTTCACGGTGAATCTCGTAGTTTTCTTTCTGACCGATTTCACCACACTCATCGATAGGTTGACCAAGCACGTTCATGATACGGCCTAGCGTTTCTTCGCCGACAGGAACCGTGATTGGAGAGCCTGTGTTTTCAACCGTTAGGCCACGACGTAAGCCATCTGACGTACCCATTGCAATACAACGAACGATATTGCTACCCAGTTGTTGTTGTACTTCCAATACTAACGAGCTTGCTTCGTCGCTAGTCACTTTCAATGCATCATAAACGCGTGGGCTGTTGCCGCCGCTGAACTCGACGTCAACCACCGCGCCGATTACTTTAACTATTTTTCCAACACTCATTCTTAAATCCTCAAATTCTGTTCTTGACCCAGTCTTTTCTAGCCCTAGACAGCTTGGGCACCTGAGACTATTTCACTCAGCTCTTGGGTAATGGCAGCCTGACGCGCCTTGTTGTAGACCAACTGCAAGTCATCAATGAGTTGGCCTGCGTTATCAGTCGCCGCTTTCATAGCGACCATTCGGGCTGCTTGCTCACAGGCAATGCTTTCAACAATGCCTTGATACACTTGCGATTCGATGTATCGATGTAACAGTTCTGAGAGTATGTCTTTGGGTGCTTGCTCATAGATGTAGTCCCAACGACGCGCTTTTTTAGGCTCACCACCTTCCTCAGAATCCGAAGGGTGGGGGAGCAACTGCAAGGTCGTTGGCGCTTGAACCATGGTGTTGACGAACTGGTTGTAAACGAGATACAAGCTATCGATTTTACCTTCGTCGTAATGCCCGAGCATCGCATTCACCGTACCTAAGATGTCTTCTAACTTAGGTGTATCGCCAAGACCTGACGTTTGTGCAATAACGTTGCCGCCGCGTTGGAAGAACGAGATAGCCTTAGATCCCACTAAGGTTGTTTCTACCTCGACTCCCTTGGTGCGCCATTGCTCCATTTCTTCTAACACTTTCTTGAACAAGTTTGAGTTCAAGCCACCACACAAGCCGCGATCGGACGAGATAATGATGTAAGCGACACGCTTAGGTTCACGCTGTTGCAGGTAAGGGTGCTGGTACTCCAGGGAACCCGATGCAACATGAGAGATAACTTTTCGCATGTTCTCGGCGTAGGGGCGAGTTAGCGTCATGTTGTCTTGAACCTTGCGCATCTTACTTGCTGCAACCATTTCCATTGCGCTAGTGATTTTCTGAGTGTTACTAACACTGGCTATCTTGGTGCGAATTTCTTTAGTACTTGCCATAATCTGCTCCTATTTGTTTTGATTTCCAGCTAACAAACCGGAGCACTTACCAAGCTTTCATCCCAACAAAACCTTCTAGGATCTCTTTAAGAGCACCGTCGATTTCGTCATTGTAATCGCCTGTCGCGTTGATTTTTTCGAACAACGCAGGGTTCTGACCTTTGGCATAAGCAATCAGCTCTTCTTCAAAACGGGCAATGTTGTTTAGCTCAACACCGACCAAGTAGCCTTTCTCTGCTGCGTAGATAACCGTTGCTTGCTCAGCGACTGACATTGGAGAGTATTGTTTTTGCTTCATTAATTCGGTAACACGCTCACCATGGTCTAGCTGTTTGCGCGTCATCTCATCTAAGTCAGAAGAGAACTGAGCAAAGGCCGCCAGCTCGCGATATTGAGCTAATGAAGTACGGATACCACCAGACAGTTTCTTGATGATCTTGCATTGCGCCGCACCACCCACACGAGATACCGAGATACCTGGGTCTACTGCAGGACGTAAGCCTGAGTTAAACAATTGGGTTTGAAGGAAAACCTGACCATCGGTGATTGAGATTACGTTGGTTGGTACAAACGCTGATACGTCACCCGCTTGAGTTTCAATGATCGGAAGCGCCGTTAATGAGCCAGTTTGACCTTTCACTTCACCGTTAGTGAACTTCTCTACATACTCTGCATTCACTCGTGCTGCACGTTCTAGAAGGCGTGAGTGAAGGTAGAATACGTCGCCAGGGAAGGCTTCACGACCCGGTGGGCGTTTCAATAGCAACGAGATTTGACGGTAAGCAACGGCTTGTTTTGATAGGTCATCATAGATGATCAATGCATCTTCACCGCGGTCACGGAAGTACTCACCCATAGTGCAACCGGCATAAGGTGCTAGGTATTGAAGTGCTGCAGACTCTGATGCTGATGCCACGACTACGATGGTGTTTTTTAGCGCATCGTGGTCTTCGAGTTTACGAACCACGTTAGCGATAGTGGAGGCTTTTTGGCCAATCGCCACATACACACATTTGATGCCAGAATCTTTCTGATTGATGATCGCATCGATAGCTAACGCTGTTTTACCCGTCTGACGGTCACCGATGATAAGTTCACGTTGACCACGACCGATTGGCACCATGGTATCAACCGCTTTATAGCCAGTTTGAATTGGCTGATCAACAGACTTACGTTCGATTACACCGGGTGCAATCACTTCTACAGGGTCGAGTCGGTCACAACTTACTGGGCCTTTGCCATCGATTGGCTCGCCTAATGTGTTCACAACACGGCCAAGAAGACCGTTACCGACGGGGACTTCCAAGATACGACCTGTACCTTTCACTTTCATACCTTCAGATAGGTCAGTGTAGGGGCCCATAACCACCGCACCTACTGAGTGCGTATCGAGGTTAAGTGCGAGTGCGTATTTGCCACCTGGTAGCTCAATCATCTCGCCTTGCATAACATCAGCAAGGCCATTGATTGTGATGATGCCATCACGAACCGATACGATAGTGCCTTCATTGCGAGCCTCGGTGCTCACATTAAATTTCGAGATGCGTTCTTTGATTAGATCGCTGATTTCATTTGAATTTAATTGCATAATTGTTACCTATCTCGCGTGAAGTTGATGAGCCAATCGGTCAATTGATGTGTTTAAAGAACCATCGATAACGGTTTCACCCGCCTTGATGACCATTCCACCTACTAACGTGTCATCAATAACCTGCTTCATTTCAACCTGACGCTCTAATTTCTTCTCAAGTGCAGCTGTTAGTGACGTAACTTGATCTTGTGTCAGCATTTCTGAACTGGTGACAGTGACAGGCACTACACGTTCATGTTCGTCCTTTAGCTCGCAGTACAATTCAAACAGGTCTCTTACAACAGAAAGGCGGCCGTTCTCGGCCAAGACTCGAATAAGATTAATGACGTGGTCATCAACGAGTCCTTGGCAAATATGAATGATGAGGTTTGCCAGCTCTTCTGTTTGGTGTGTAGAAGCACCTTCTGCTGAAGAAATCTGACTAGCGATCGTTTCTTCTTCCGCGACAGCCACAAGAATGGACAGCATTGAGTGCCACTCTTGTAACTGGTTTTCACCTAAAGCAAATTCAAACGATGCTTTGGCGTAGGGATGAGCAATATTGGTGTAATCTGACATATTGCCTCTCCTTAGAGTTCGCTAATCATTTGGTCAACTAGCGCTCGGTTCGTTGCGGAATCTAGGTTTTTGCTAATCAGTTTCTGTGCACTTTGAATTACTGCGTCTGCCATATCTGCCTGAAGTTCACGGCGTATCTTTTGGCGTTCGCCTTCTAGCTCAGCTCTACCTTGTTCTAAGATGCGTGCCTTTTCTTGCTCGGCTTCTTGTTGCGCTAAGCTGATGATTTCATTGCGGCGTTTTCGGCCCTGTTCAACCAGTTCAGTCACATCTTTTCTTGCATCTTCGATGAGTTGCGCGCCATTTGATTTTGCTAGTTCTAGCTCTTTCGCAGCGTTCTCTGAGTGGCGTAAACCATCAGCGATTTCTTTTTGGCGCTCGTCTAACATCGCGGTGAGAGGGGGCCATACATATTTCATGCAGAGCCAAACAAAAATCACGAATGAGATTGCTTGTCCAAACATGCTTGCATTTAAGTTCATACCTTCCTCACTAAATCTTGATTATTTACAAATCGATCTTTCAAAGCGGTTTGATTAAGCCACGGCGAAGATGATGTATAGACCGATACCAACACCGATCATCGGTACTGCATCCACAAGACCCATCATGATGAAGAATTGAGTACGAAGCATTGGAGTAAGGTCTGGTTGACGCGCAACACCTTCAAGGTATTTACCTGCTAAGTTACCAATACCAGATGCTGCACCTGCTGCACCTAAACCGATCAGTAATGCACCTGCTACATATAAAACTGCGCTTACGATATCCATTTGTATCTCCGATAAATAATTTGTTAGTTAAATTTTTTAGTTATTAATTAGTGGTGTTCTTCTGTTGCCATACCTAAATAAACAACGGTCAGTACCATAAATATAAATGCTTGCAAGAATACGATTAATATGTGGAATAGTGCCCAAGGAACACTCAGTGCCCATTGCATCCACCATGGCATTAATGCGATCAGAATAAATATCATCTCACCTGCATACATGTTTCCAAATAATCGTAAGCCTAGTGATATAGGTTTTGAAATTAATGTTATTAATTCAAGAACTAAGTTAACAGGGTATAAAAGAGGGTTATCAAATGGCTGCGTAGTAAGCTCTTTGATAAAGCCTTTCAATCCTTTATTTTTAAATGTATAAGTCAACAGTAAGATAAATACACCGAGTGCCATCGACATTGGAATATTTACGTCCGCCGTTGGTAGATCTCTAAAGTGTTCTAGACCCATTGCACGACTTAATGCTGGTATGAAATCTATTGGTAATAAATCGACCGCGTTCATTAACAACACCCAAACAAAAGTGGTTAATGCCAGTGGCCCTATTAATTTATCCTCCGCTTGAAAAATCTCTTTTACTAGGTTGTTTACAAAATCAAATATCAGTTCGATAAAACATTGAAATCGACCTGGAACACCGCTGGTGCCCTTAGTCACTACGTATCGAAAAGCTCCAATAAACAGTAAACCCGTAATCCAAGATACCAACATCGAGTCGATATTGAACGCCCAGAAACCATCACCTGTAGTTAAGAAGGTTAAGTGATGCTCTATGTATTCGTGAGCGGTAGTTACTTGATCCATACTACACGTACTCCGATCTTGTAGAGGCAGTAATAAATGGTGTTAAGAAGTACCCAACCATAGTGAGAATATATGCGTACAATATTACTGGGTTATCCAATTTGAAAAACTGGAACGCCAAGATAAACATTAAGAACGTATAAGTTATTTTCACGACACGACTCATTTGCATTAAGTCACGTAAACTATAATTAGGATTCTTGCGCACCTTTAGGCTTGCATATATAAAACCAAACAGCGGAGGTAGCATCGCAATTCCGATACCCAAAGCCGACGATTCCATATCTACTTTATTACCAAAAAACACTTCATATAAAACTACACCGACGGCTAATACTACTTGGCAGAGAACAACTCTTTTAGCAGCAACAAGAATGTCACCACTTATCCCATTAAGCCTCATAATAAAACCTTATATTTAACAGTGTAAGCTCATATAAAACACAGTTTGAATATGTCTTGCTACTCGCATTTACTTGTTAATAAAACTTTGCTTGTTAACAAAGAGATAATCTTGCTGGTTTTATATCTCCTGACGAAATAGAACGATATAAACTAGTTCGCTCTCGTTTCGACAAAATATAAACTACGCCTAAAATTATGTGATCAAAACGACAAATATTGATATCAATAATTCCATTTTTGAAATGAATGTTTTTCATTTATGAAAGTAATAGTTCTATCACTTTATTCATGAATATTTAAGATGCTTTATCCTTGTGAAAAAGAGGGTCTTTTTAGAAGGGAGTAGCGAGCTAAATTTTCAACTTATGATCTTATCAATTAAGACTATTCAAACACTTAGGTTCATTTACAAGCTGAGTTGTGAAGTGTGATTTTGGTAGGGGTTAAGCTTGTTTGAGGCAATGATGGAAGATCTGGTTTTTCTGGTAAATTAAACGTACGTCGCTCCTTATCAATAAGCGAATATTTTTTATATTGTCGTCAGCTTGTCACTATTTGCGTGCGCGAGAGTGTAAATTCAGCGCCTAAATGTTGATGATATAGGAGTGAAATGGGGGACTGGGTGTGCGAGAAGCATGGTGCGGAGAAGAAACACCGAGTTTTGAGGAAGTTAATGGCAGCATAGCGCTGCCTAATTTACTTAATCTAGGCTCTCTTATGACTCTTCATAACTGAGGTATTGAATACATAAGTCATGGAAAGCCTGTGCTTGTGGCGAGATCGTACGATCAGACAGTCTGAAAATGCCGATTTGTCGTTGCAAGGGTGGGTCAATTAGCGGAATCCACACCAAGCGGGTTTCATTGGTTGGGAAAGCCAGCTTAGGTAGCGTGGTCACGCCTATCCCGAGCTCTAACACCGAAAAAAGCGAGGTAATGTTCTCGACAGAGTACAGGGCTTGTTCGCTGAGCATGCGCGCAGGTGTTGGGTCCAGTAGGGTGCAAGTCCCGTTACGAATGAAGGGCTGCTTTAACAAGGTTTGCCATTCGATTCCTTCCCGTTGAGAGGCGATAGGGTTATCTTTGAGGCACACCACACCGATAGGATCAGAAAGCAAAGGCGTGAAGTCGATGCTCTCTTCTTCTAAATGGGAGCTATTACCGAGGGCAACATCCACCTCGCCAGAGAGTAATCTTGCTTCTACCCCTGCCGCATTATCATCAATCAAACTCACTTCTACATTCGGGTACTGCTCACAAAATGCCCCTAAAACACTAGGGATGAGTTTTGCGGCCACCGAAGGCACGCTCGCTATTCGAACTCTTCCTTGTTGTCCTGCTGCCGCTGCGCGTAAGTCATTGTCTAATGCTTTGTACACGTTCAGAAATTGAATGATCTTGGGCAAACATATTTCTCCAAAAGGCGTCAGTGTCGATTTGTTGCCTGTTTCAAACAGAGGTTGGCCGAGTATTTTTTCCAACTCTTTTATCGAAGTCGAAAGTGCCGCTTGCGATCGATTTGCACGGTGAGATGCCGCTCTAAATCCACCTTCTTCGACCACCAAAACGAAATGTTTTAACTGTTGTAGCTTAATACTCATGACTCCGATCCTTCTCTAGCCCTTGCTATACCTTACTTTTTTAAAGGTGATAGATTTTATTTATCAAATGCACAAAATTTACCGTTAGATTTATCAGGCGTCAAGGTGCAGTATTTAACCATCTTGAAACATAGTTGTTACAAAGTTGGATGAAATCGTGAACGCACAAACTAAAAAACACCCAGTAAAAACCTCTCTTTTTGCTTCAAAAGCACCACTAGAGTGGGCAATCGTTAATAACGGCACTCTATACACTGCGCAGATTCCAATCGATGAAACGGGCGCAGTAGTAGAAGGCGGTATTGAAGCGCAAACGCGTCAGACTTTTAACAACCTTGTTCATACCTTGGAGTGTGCAGGCGAATCGATGGATTCTGTGCTGCAGGTTCTGATTTACGTGACTGACCGTGAATACCTGAAAACGGTAAACAGCGTATACGGAGAATACTTCAACGCACCTTATCCAAATCGTGCAGCAGTCGTTGTTGCAGGGCTAGCTAGAGAAGAGATGTTGGTTGAGTTCGTGGTTTATGCATCGGCGTCTCAACCTGAATAAATGGACTGTGAACTGAGGCAATTTGCCAGTCAAAGCTGTTTGTCTACGCAGATCTTTACTAATACAAGCGAATAGTTTTACGTCTAGATACAAAATTAATACTTATTCTCTATATGAATTAACAATTTATTAATTAATCCGATGGTTGCCAGACTCAACCGCAACCTAACGTTACAAGGACAGAATGATGACTCACTTACAGAATGTTCAAGCAGAAAACGCACTTTACATTGGCGGCGAATGGCAAGCGGGTGTAAGCACCGTAGCGAACATTAACCCATCAGATATTTCTGAAAATATTGGCAACTTTGCACAAGCAAGTGCTGAACAAGTTCAACAAGCGATTTCAGCGGCGAAACACGCTCAACCAGAGTGGGAAAAAACGCCGATTGAACGCAAGCAAGCGGTGCTTCAAGCTATTGGTGATGAGCTGATTGCCCGTTGTGATGAGCTGGGCACTTTGCTATCTCGTGAAGAAGGTAAGCCTTTTGCTGAAGGTCGCGGTGAGATTTACCGTGCAGGTCAGTTCTTCCAATACTTTGCGGCTGAAGTGCTTCGCCAAATTGGTGACAACGCAGATTCTGTACGCCCGGGTGTTTCTGTTGAAGTGACTCGCGAAGCGGTGGGCGTTATCGGCATTATCTCTCCTTGGAACTTCCCGACAGCAACAGCAGCTTGGAAAATTGCTCCAGCATTGGCTTTCGGTAACAGCGTTATTTGGAAACCAGCAAACCTAACACCAGCAAGTGCGGTCGCGCTTACAGAGATCATCCACCGCCAAGGTATCCCTGCAGGTACGTTTAACCTTGTACTGGGTAGCGGTTCAACAGTAGGTGATGCACTGATCAACTCTAAAGAAGTGAACGGTGTGAGCTTTACCGGTTCTGTTGATACGGGTCGTAAAGTGGCAGCGGCTACAGCGCCAAACTTCGTTCGATGCCAACTAGAAATGGGCAGTAAGAACGCACTTGTTATTGCTGACGATGCTGATATCCAAACTGCGGTTGATGCAACGATTGCAGGTTCGTTCTCGGGTGCTGGTCAAAAATGTACCGCGTCTTCTCGCCTTGTGGTTATGGATAGCATTCACGACCAATACGTTGAAGCACTGATTAAGCGTATGAGTGAGCTGAAAGTGGGTCACGCACTGGAAGAGGGCGTGTTCATGGGCCCTGTTGTTGACGGCAACCAACTTGAAGCGAACCTAGGCTGGGTTGAGAAAGCACGTCAAAGCGGCGGTGAGCTGGCATTTGGTGGTGAACGCTTGAGCATGAAACACGAAGGTTTCTACATGTCTCCAACGTTGTTCTTGAACACTAAGAACGATTGGGAAGTGAACCAAGAAGAAGTGTTCGCACCAATGGCAAGTGTGATTCGTGTCGCTGACCTAGAAGAAGCGATTGCGACAACCAACGACACTCGCTTCGGTCTAACAGGCGGCATCATCACTCAGAGCTTACGTACGAGCGCAATGTTCAAGCAACAAGCGCAGACCGGTTGTGTGATGGTCAACCTACCAACAGCAGGCACGGATTACCACGTACCGTTTGGTGGTCGTAAAGAGTCTAGCTTCGGTCCTCGTGAGCAAGGTCAATACGCGAAAGAGTTCTACACAGTGGTTAAGACGGCTTACCAACGTCCTTACTAATCCACTTTCTAAATAAGAATTGGATAGCTGAATTAACTTCCTAGCTATCCAGCTATCGAATTGGCCTGATTTACAGAGTCAGGCCAACATTCAAACCAAAGCAGCAAACGAACTTAGATAAGTGATTTAACCCATTTTTGAAAACATGTTGTTTGAGCGTGTTTTCAAAACCGAGCTAGAACACTGAGCTTTCAATAGGAGTGGTTATGTACCAGCAACGGATTGTTATAGATGGATTGCAATACTGCAATTGGAACAGAGAATATTTCCAAACACTAAAGGCGAGCGGCATTACAGCAGTTCACGCTACCGCGGTTTACCACGAGACGGCTCGTGAAACCTTATCTCGCTTTGCAGAATGGAACTTAAGATTCGAGCAGAACGCAGACCTTATCATGCCGATTCACTCAATGGCTGATGTCGAGACTGCAAAAGAGACTGGCAAAGTCGGCATTTTACTTGGTGCTCAAAACTGTTCTCCAATCGACGATGAGATCGGTCTTATCGAAGTGATGCGTAAGCAAGGCCTTTTGATCATGCAACTGACGTACAACAACCAGAGCTTATTGGCGACGGGTTGCTACGAGAAGAACGACACAGGTATTACTCGCTTTGGTAAACAAGCCATCGAAGAGATGAACCGAGTGGGCATGATCATCGATATGTCTCACAGTGCCGAGCGCTCAACACTTGAAGCAATCGACTTGTCTTCTCGTCCTATTTGTATCAGCCATGCGAACCCAACGTTTGCTCATGATGCACTACGAAATAAATCAAACGATGTGATTAAAGCTCTAACCGCACGCGGCGGCTTAATCGGATTCAGCTTGTACCCATTCCACTTACCAAATGGCAGTCAATGTACGTTGGAAGATTTCTGCCAGATGGTTGCGACTACGGCTGACATGGTTGGCGTAGAGCACCTCGGTATTGGCAGTGACCTATGCTTAAACCAACCTCAAGCCGTTCTTGAATGGATGAGAAATGGTCGTTGGTCTAAAGCAATGGACTACGGCGAAGGCTCTGCAAGCAATTCAGGTTGGCCTGATGCACTGCCTTGGTTCTGTGGTAGTTCAGGTATGGAAAACATATATAACGGATTGATGCGTCACGGCTTTAGCGAGTCTGAAGCGGGACAAGTCTTAGGAGAAAACTGGTTTAACTTTTTGAAAGATGGCTTAGAGCCTCAAAGCCAAAGTTAAGCTGCGCTTCTTACTAATAAGCATCTAACGAGCAGTCTGCTAAACACGTTCACTTAGTGAGAATTGCTTCATCAAATTCACAATTTAAAAGGAACAACGGTCTATTTCGCAACGCGGTAACCCAAACATGGATTAGCCTGCCCAACACAAAAAATAATAGGGCAGGTGTTAAATACACCCTTGTAGTCATCATTTTTATGACAGCTGCAAAGAAACCTCTGGAGTCAGAGTATGTCTGATTTAACCAATAGCGTGAAATCTCCAAGCTTAAATGCGGGTCAAGCACACACAACAAGTAATGCAAAAAGCAACACAAACCAGTCTGAATCTACGTCAGACAAATTAGGGTTATCCAACCCAGCACTTTGGTACAGCGGCGGTTTTATCGCTCTGTTCGTGACACTGGCCCTATTTGATGGCGAACTGCTATCAACTCTGGTTAACACGGGCTTTGCGTGGTCGGTAAAAGTATTCGGTCCTTACTGGCAAATGCTACTTCTTCTGACTTTTCTTATTGGTCTTGGCCTGGCGGCAGGGCGAACAGGCAAGGTTATCCTAGGCGGCATCGCTAAACCTGAAATGGATGGTTTCCGTTGGATGGCGATCATCTTCTGTACGCTACTTGCGGGTGGCGGCGTATTTTGGGCTGCAGCAGAACCGATTGCTCACTACGTTAGCCCACCACCATTGTACGGTGCACAAGAAAACGCACAGCAAGGCGCGGTTAATGCGTTATCACAATCTTTCATGCACTGGGGTTTCCTAGCATGGGCAATCGTCGGCAGCTTAACGTCTATCGTGGTTATGCACCTTCACTACGACAAAGGCTTGCCACTTAAACCGCGTATTTTGCTTTACCCAGTATTAGGCGAACGTGCACTGAAAGGTCACACCGGCGCTTTGATTGATGCATGTTGTATTGTCGCTGTAGCGGCGGGCACCATTGGTCCTATCGGCTTCTTGGGCTTGCAAGTGAGCTATGCACTGAATGCACTGTTTGATATCCCTGACGGCTTCACGACGCAGCTGATCATCATCTTATTCGCTATCGTTCTATACACATTATCGGCATTGAGCGGCCTTAACCGTGGAATGCAAATGCTAAGCCGTTACAACGTGATTCTGGCAATGGCATTGATGGTCTACATCCTGATCTTTGGCCCTACAAACTTTATCTTTAACGGCTACATTCAAGGTGTAGGCAGCATGATCGATAACTTCATCCCAATGGCGACATACCGTGGTGACGAGGGGTGGTTGAGCTGGTGGACAGTATTCTTCTGGGGTTGGTTCCTAGGTTACGGCCCAATGATGGCAATCTTCATTGCACGTATCTCTCGCGGTCGTAGTATTCGCCAACTGGTTTCAACCATCAGCTTAGTTGCACCGTTTGTTACTTGTTTCTGGTTCACGATTGTTGGTGGCTCTGGCCTTGCGTTCGAAATCGCAGATCCAGGCAGCGTAAGTAAAGCGTTTGAAGGCTTTAACTTACCAGGTGCTCTTCTAGCGGTAACTCAGCAATTACCAATGCCGATGCTTATCTCTATCTTGTTCCTGATCTTAACCACGATTTTCATCGTAACGACTGGCGACTCAATGACTTACACCATCAGTGTTGTGATCAGTGGTGAGACAGAGCCGAATGCAATCATCCGTACTTTCTGGGGCGTGATGATGGGCGTAACGGCGTTGATTCTGATTTCTCTAGGCTCTGGTGGTATTTCAGCGCTGCAATCTTTCATCGTAATCACAGCGGTTCCGGTGTCCTTAATCTTACTGCCATCGCTTTGGAATGCGCCTCAAATCGCAATCAAGATGGCGAAAGAGCAAGGTTTGTAGAAAGCAGAGTTTGTAGAAAAGCAGAGTTTGTAGAAGCGCAGGATCTGTAAAGAAACTGTAGAGGAAACGCTCTCTAAAAATTAAAGAGAAACAAAGTATCAGCCTTTGAAATAAGGCTGATACCAGATTCCGAAAGGAAGAGAAAACCCGTACTGGTGAAGATACATCGGACGGCAACTATTTAGGTCAAGAGATCTAGTCAGGACAAATAATAAGGGGCGAGTTCGCTTGCCTCGATAACATCAATAACGATTAAAACGTGAAAGCTAACCAACATACTGTCGCTATATATGCTTCAAAAGACAGCAACGATCGGTTCTGAATGGCTAGCAAAATCCTATAACTATTAAGGTGGTGAGCAAAATGGATGCACATCGTTCTACCTACACTGAATCAGCACTACGTGACGCAACGGTCGTCATGGCACCGGAAAGACTGGGTGCTATGCACCAAACACGCATCAGCTTCGTAAGAACTCTGATTCGTAAAATGGCGCAACAGCAATGGAAAGTGACTAAGCATGAGTGGCAACTAGACGCTCGAGGTTTTGGTCATGTTATCTATAAGCTAGAGACGCCAAATCATGTTTATCATTTGGTTGTTTTCTGCGATGAGATTGCAGACGACGAACGAAATGACCGTGTAATTGCTGAAAAGTGGGACGTAACGTTTGCTCTGGTTCTTGGTGATGTTGATGTCACCCTACTTGAGAGACTTCGTGCGAATGTACCGCTACAAGAAGCAGGCCGTAACCCTAACAATGTGCTTGTTTTAGCGCGTGCCAACAAAAGTGTACGAGTGTTTGAACATATTGTTAGTCACTTGGCTAAAGGTGTTCAACCAACGCCAAAAGAGCTAGCGGAAGTTGGCTACATCCTACGAACCACAGCGGTTTATGGTAATGGTAAGTTTGGTATTGCTGACTTTAAAATCTTGGAAAAGAATCCAGATTTTAATCAATCGTTCAGTGCTCAAATGTGTGCTGTTTATATGCTGCGTGAGTTCAGCCTAGATTGGGTTCATTACCTAGCGGAGCAACAAGGCGGTGAACAAGCGATTACCTTGCACAGAGGCTTACAACGCTACCTAGGTGTGGGTAATGCCACAGGTTTAGGTATGGCGCCATATCTGATTAACCACCCAAGTATTGTCGATCAATGGATGACAACCCGTGAGCATGCATTAGCTGACGTGTTAGCTAATCACACGGATACGGCATTGATTGAGCCCCTACGTACATTAGTTAAAAAAGCGATTTGTCATTTAGAACAAGTTGTTACCATCAATGAAAATCAGCAAGAGTTGAACAAAACCGCTGTTGATGAGTTGAAACACGCAGAACAGTCACTAGAAGCTTCTGTAAACCATTGCGATACATGGGCGCAGTTAGTTGAACAATCTAAGCACATGAGTATGGAAGCCCAAGAAATCCTTATCTCATGCTTGATGGAATTGTACCCAGAATTAGTGGACGCCCATCAAGAGCAAATGAATTGTAGCGAAACACTCTCGCTTCCTAGTGGCAAAAAGATCCAAGACCTATTGGTTGTGTTAGAAGAAAAGTACCGTTGGGCGATCACGACCGACTTTACGAAAGCAGAAAATAACTACTGGTTCTGGTATCGCTCTCAGGACAAAGAAGAGCCAAGGCTCGGTGTTCGAGGCGAGGAACTCGGCGAAGAGCGCGAACTGCCGTTGGATATCGGCCGTCAAGCTTACCGTCTGTACCATGCTTTATTGCAATTCGCGCCAGAGCTTTCATTGGCTGAATTCCTTGTTAAACAACCGCAGCATCGTGCCATTGCGCGCCGTGTGTGGACGTTAGGTAACAAGGCGATGGGCGACATTCAAATGAACGTGCTGCACCAAGACTCGCCACCAATGCATTTGCTGCGTTGTAAGCTAGCGATGTTTGGAGCGACTAAGTTTGATCCTCGCTCAGACCGTTGGGTACGAGTGACGTTTTTCCAAGGTGCACCGTTGCTTGATGAAATTCATCAGGACGAATGGGTGTTCCCAATCTTACCAAGTGAAGCGGAGATCGCTGACTCAAATAAAGTTCCTACACATATCAACGCTCAACATGGAGGTAAATCGTTATGATCGTTTCTCACAATGAACTGGTAGCGGCCGTTAATAAAGCCTTTCTGGGTATGCGTCGTACATGTGGTGAAGCCGATGTGATAGCGAACATGGTGGCAGATTTACAAATGGTTGGCTTGGATGGTGTTCGTCATTTTAACAATGCGAGCAACTTTATGGGGCTAGAAGACGATTGCCCTGTAGACATCCAAGTGACAAGCGACAACACAGTTGAAGTGGACCTGCACAAGGCGAGCTTAGCGTGTCATCTTCCTGTGGTGATGGATTACGCCATTGAAAAAATGGTCGGTAAAAAGACGCTGAAAATCGAGCTAAACAACTGCCATAACCGTTGGTTAGCGTACAGTGAGCTTGTAAAACTGGCAGCGAAAGGCATCGCATGTACCGCACGTTGGGATAATGGCTCAAATCCTAAGAGCACCTTGTATGTGCTTAACCGTGGTTGCGTTGCACCAGAACTGTTTTTATCAGATTTGCCTCTGGCATCGGACGATCATATCCACAATATGACCATCGAGCTTTCCGTCCAGGATTTCGATATCGAACGTTTGTCAGATGGCTACCAAACACACATTGAATCGGAAGCGCTTTTTAAAACTCAAGAGAAGGCGTGGAACGAGGGCATTGAAGTTGACGATGGAGAGTGGGGCGCGTTGAAAGAAACGGCGACGGCTATCCTTGTTGAAAACAGCCAACGTTCAATTCAAGGTGCAGGTGAGCTCGAGGCTTCTTAGCTTTGTTTTATAGAGCTATAAGTTACAGAAGCTCAGTTTATAGATCTTTGGCTTATAGAAACTAAACCTATAAAGCCTGAGCTTGTTCAACCTAAAAACCTCATTTACAACAGATAAAACCAAAGAGCTTAACGTATCCTCACCTCGTTAAGCTCTTTTTATTTGTGTCCCACTTTTGTTCTTCTTCTCAATAGATCACATCTTAAACTCTCTGTTTTGACACAAGTTGTTACGCGTATAAAGCTAATTTGGCGATTTAATGAAGTACCTTCACATTCAGGTTCAACAAACGGTTTCATTTACAAGCTAGTATGCGTATCTTGCTAACTACGGTGCCAAAGGGTGCCATTTTTATTCGTACCAATGACTTTAGAATCAGATAAAAAGGAATGAAGCGTGCAAGCTAACTTTATTGATGGAACCACCCTGTACCGTCAGCACTCTTTCGAGTTGCCACTTGATTATCAAGCCAAAGATGGACAACAGATCCAAGTCTTCGCACGTGAGCTGGTTGATCTCGCTAAAGATGAGCAAGAGCTGCCGTGGTTGATCTACTTTCAAGGCGGCCCAGGTTTTCCTTCTCCACGGGTGAGTGGTCAATCGGGTTGGCTAAAGCGTGCATTACAAAACTACCGTGTTCTGCTTCTAGACCAACGTGGTACTGGCAACAGCACGGTTATCAGCCATGAAACTTTGGCGCATTTGTCTCCAGAACAACAAGTCGAATACTTAACGCATTTCAGAGCGGATAACATCGTTCGTGACGCTGAAGCGATTCGTGAACAGTTTGGTATTAAGCAATGGTCGACGATTGGTCAAAGCTTTGGTGGCTTCTGTACACTGAGCTATTTGTCACTGTTCCCACAGAGCTTGCAGCGTTGTTATGTGACGGGCGGCATTCCTTCTATTGAACGAGAAGCTGACGATGTTTATCGTGCGACTTACAAGCGTGTAGAAGACAAAAACAGAGCTTTCTTTGCTCAGTTCCCACAAGCACAAGCTATGTGTCGCGAGATCTCTGATTACCTGCTCAACAACGATGTGAGACTGCCAAACGGTCAGGTGTTCACAGTTGAACAGTTCCAGCTAATAGGTATTAATCTTGGTGGCGGCGAAGCAAACCTTCCAATGTATTTCACACTGGAGAGTGCGTTTGTTGAAGTGAACGGTAACAGACAGCTGAGCTACAGTTTCCTAAATCAAATGCAGCAAGAGCAGGGTTACTTAACTAACCCAATTTACGCAATCTTGCATGAATCGATTTACTGTCAAGGTACAGCGTCTAACTGGTCTGCACATCGTGTTCGTGAGCAGTACCCACACTTCAACTACCAATCGGGCAGTGAGTTCTGGTTTACTGGTGAAATGGTGTACCCATGGATGTTCGACCAACTTGAAACGTTGAAGCCACTGCGTGAAGCCGCGAACATGTTGGCTGAAAAGTCGGACTGGGGCACTTTGTACAACGCAGAGCAGTTGAGCAAGAATACAGTGCCAATGGCGTGTGCCGTTTACGCCGATGACATGTACGTTGAGTTGGATTACAGCCGTGAAACATTGGCGAACATTCCTAACTCGAAAGCGTGGATCACCAATGAATATGAACACAATGGCTTGCGAGTAGACGGCGAAAGGATTGTCGATAAATTGATGACGATGGTTGAAGCGTTAGAAAATCTGCCAAAGTAATCAAGCTATTTGCACTAGAAACAAGATGCGTTAGAAGCTTTCTACTTTAGAAACTATCTACGTTAGAAATACGATACGCCAGAAACAAGAAAACGCTGCACCCATGCAGCGTTTTTTTATGTCATCGAACTATTCGATTTAAGGAACTAGGAGGGGTAGCCCTTGAAGCCATTAAGGTTGGATGACGATATCTTGATTTTCAGTGGTCGATAAGCTGGCGCGGTTCTGTTCGATAAGCTGAGCCGCATAAGAGGGAGTTACAGCTTGAATTTCGCCTTTTGAACGAATCGTTAATGCTTCCCACGCATGATCACGGTATTTGCCTGTTTGTCTATATTCAATAAGTACTCTCATGATTCTTCCATCCGATGTGTGGTTAACGTGCTACTAACATTAGCGCCATTATTGTGGTTACACACCTGTTAAAAATGGAACATAAGATTAACCAAATGAGAATGCGTGTAACTTGAAAAACAGACCTAACTGCACTTATCTTCTTAACCGCGTTTATCGCAACTAACCGTATTTATCGCAACTAACAGCATTTATCGTAACCAACCTTACTTATCGTAAATAGCGTCCATAAAAAAACGCTGCACAATGGCAGCGTTAAAGTTGAGATAGGTTAAAGGTTGCTTAGCTGTTTTCTAAGCCAACAATCTTGCGTGCAGACATCACTGCACTATCCAAATCGGTCAATCTACCAGCACTTGCTGGACCAAGAACTGATGAATACAAAGCCAACTGCTTCTCAAATGATAAATCTAATTGGTTATATAGATTTTGGCGGATTTGAGCGTGTTGCTGTGGCTTTGCGCTCGATAGGCCTTCCAACGTATCGTAGATGAGTGTAGTTGTATCCATAACTGTCCCTAGTACATCTTTAGAAAATTTTGCATATTATGCACTTGGTATCATCTTTGTTCTGCGAGATTGATCGCATTATGTGCAGCTCTGCTTAATTGTGTAATCAGTTAGTTACAATTGTGTTGTACGGCAAAGTGTCGGAACTCGGGTTTGGGCAAAAGAAAAGGAGACACAGTGGTCTCCTTTTGGCTTGTTAGCAAAGATAAAAATTACGTGCTGTTCGCTGTTTATTGAGCCAATCGGCTACGCACAGCTACAGCGCCTATCGTATGTTAATGTTCTTATCTCGATTTTCGTACATTTCAGGTGTGGTGTGTAATCCACCTGCATAGCCTGCTGCTTCAAGTGTTTCTCTTACCTCTCGAACATGCTCAGCCGTGACCGGTTCATTTCTGTCGCCAAGGTTTAAACGCACAAATGTGATTAACTCAGCTAAGCGTTGATCCGACAGTACATCCTCAAAACTTGCCATTGGCATGAAATTTCTGTCTTTGTCGAGATAGGTGGGTTGCAAGCCGCGCACCGTTACCGCAATGGTATTGAATGGGTCGCTGTGCATGATAATACCGTTGTTCAACAGAGTAGGGGCGATTGGATCGCGACCTTTACCATCGTCACCATGACAGGCCCCACAGGTTTGACGATACGTGGTGTAGATTTCACTGGCATACGCAGCTTCATCAAACCCTTTAGGCTGTAACTGAACGGCATCACTGGCAATGGTGTTGTTGATGTCCCCACTGAGTAGGTAATAGGACATCGACTCAATATCTTCACGCGTCATCAAGCTTAGGCTGTTTTTCACTACATCAGCCATACCCGCAAAAGCGGTGCCTTTGTCTGAATGTCCTGTGTGTAAAAAGTCTGTGAGTGTTGCTTCATCCCAATCATCGATATAGAGCTCATTGGCTGTAATATCAGGCGCGTTCCAACCGTCGATCAAGTTACCTTGGAAAATACGTTCTGGTATCAGTGCTTGGGCAATATTTCGAGGTGTATGGCACTCCGAACAGTGACCAAGTCCTGCGACCCAATATTTGCCTTGTTGCCACTTATCGACATTCTCAATTTCTCCTTTGAGTTCCTCTGGCACTTCATAATCAATAGGGTCGGTATCCATGAATACGATGTTCCAGCCAAGCAAACCTAAGCGAATATTGGATGGAAACATCATGCTGTTGTCATCATTGCGTCGCGGCACGGCGGTGATTGACTGCATGTATTCCCATAAATCCACCATGTCTTGGTCGGTGAGGTATTGATAGGAGGTGTAAGGCATTGCAGGGTACAGGTAACCATTCTTGCCTTTACCTGCGACTAACGCCGCTCGGAAATCATCGAAGTCATAAGTCCCAATACCTTCGGTAGTGTGTGGCGTTATGTTGGTTGAATACACGGTGCCGAAGGGGGTGACAAAGGGTAGGCCGCCAGCAAAGGGTTCGCCACCTTCTGCACTATGACAAGCCACACAGTCACCGGCATAAGCGAGATATTCTCCGCGCTCAACAGATGATGCTTTCAAACTCGCGAGCCGTTGTTGCTCTACGTCACCAGCGTGTCGGATATAAGCCCCAAGCGCGAGTATCTCGTTCTCACTGAGCTGCTCATCAAACGCAGGCATTAGGTTGTTCAAACCGTAATTGATGGTGTGCTGAATCTCTTCAATACTCCCTCCGTGAAGCCAGATATCATCGGAAAGATCAGGTACGCCAATCGCTGGGTTAGCGACAGCACCATCGGCATGACAAGACGAACAGTATTGGACGAACAAGGTTTTACCGAGCTCGACTTTAATCTCCGGCACATCGGTATGACGTTGGTTGAGGGAGGCTAGATAGTAGGAGACTTTTGCCACCTCGTCTGGGCGCATGATTTCACTCCAACCCGGCATCGCTCCATTTCGCCCTTTGGCAATCGAATGGATCACAGCTTCATCACTGCCGCCGTATAACCATTCTTGGTCGATAAGATTAGGGAAGTGTTTCTGACCTTGTGCATTATCTCGGTGACAAGCGGCACAGTGAGTTTGGAATAGAATCCTACCGCTGTTCACGATCTCTGGGACAGCAGCTAATCCCTCTAACGTGGTTTCGCTGGTTTGTGCAAATTGCTCATTGAGAGTGGTGGATGGTGAACTGAGCTTATCGTCGCTTTGTTCCCAATCGACTAAGCCTTCCCATTCTCCAAGCCCGGGGTAGAGCACCAAATAACCCGCAGACAAAAGAAATGCCACTGCATAACTGATAAATAACAGCTTAGGTGGAGGCGCATCTTTCTCTTCAATACCATCAAAGGTGCCAATGGTGTGGTCGTGATCGGCCTTGTGATTGCTACGCCAGTATTTAACGACAACAGACACCATCAGAACAAAGAATATTAAGGTTAAGAGTACCGCCCATAGATTCCAGAATGTGCTCATTGTGATACCTCCTGTGACGTATCTTTACCCAGGCTTTGTAAATAGCGAATCAGAGCTTCACCTTTGGTTTTGCCTCTTACTTGCAAACGGGCATCACCAATTTCTTGATCGGTATAAGGCACACCTAAGGTACGTAACACTTCCATTTTGGCGCTAATATCATCGCCAGTCAGAGTCTGCTCAAATAGCCACGGGTAAGAGGGCATGATCGAGGTCGGTACGACTTTTCGAGGGTCAATTAAGTGAATAGCATGCCATTGGTCAGAATACTTTCTACCTAAGTTAGTGAGGTCAGGACCAGTACGTTTAGAGCCCCACAAGTTAGGAAACTCATAGATATCGTCTGCTTCTTGGTTCGGGCGACCATTACGCTTCACTTCTGGCTCTAGAGGGCGAACCATTTGTGTGTGACAAACATGGCAGCCTTCACTGATGTATGTGTCTCGGCCTGCTAACTCAATCGGTGTGAGAGGCATCGCTAAGCTGCCTTTGGCAATATCATCGCCACGGACAATGCTTGGCACTACCCAGACCAATAAAGAGAAGGAGGCCACGACAACAGTGGTCAAAATTAAAATGACGATTGAATGTGTAAAGTCTTTACTCATCATTTAAGCTCCTTCATTAACAGTGTGTTTAGCATCATTTGTTACGGGCATACGAACCGTTTTGTACAAGTTGAAAGCCATTAAGAACAATCCAAGTACAAACAGCGCGCCACCAAAGAAACGCATGAATAGCCAAGGTGCTTTAAAGTCCATAGCTTCTACAAAACTGTAAATCAGTTCGCCATTTTCATTTTGAGCGAGCCACATATATCCCTCGCCGATGCCTGCGATCCAAAGTGCTATTGCATAGATGGCGACGCCAGCATGAGCAAGCCAAAAGTGCCATTTAATCAGTCGTCGTGACCATAGATCGGTTTGGCCCCATAAGCGTGGAATGAAGTAGTAAAAAACCGCTATCCCTGACATCCCAACCCATCCGAGAGCCGCGGAATGTACGTGCCCGATGATCCATTCGGTGTTGTGTGCCACCATGTTGAACCAGCGAATAGCGAGTAGCGGACCTTCGAATGTTGCCAAGCAGTAGTAAAGAATCGCTGAGAAAAAGAATAAAAGAACGTAGTCGGACTTCAGCTTTTCTTTATTTTGTAGGAGGGTCATTGCGCTATTGAACGCGCCTGCCCAAGAAGGGAGCCACAGGATCAAAGACATAACGATGCCGATGTTCTGAATCCAGATGGGAACAGAAGAATAAACCAAATGGTGCGTTCCGGCCCACGTGTAAAAGCCGACCAAGCCCCAGAAATGGATCACAGACAAACGGTACGAGTAGATAGGTCGATCCGCCGCTTTGGGTATGAAATAGTAGTTCATACCAATCACACCAGCGGTCAGCAAGAAACCGACGGCATTATGTCCCCACCACCATTGAACAATCGCATCTTGAGCGCCTGCAAACACAGAGTAGGACTTCATCGCCAACACAGGCATCGCGAGGTTGTTGACGATGAAAATCATTGCAACGACGATAATGAATGCAGCAAAGAACCAGTTAGCCACAAAGATATGGCTGACCTTTCGTTTAGCAAGGGTGCCAAAGAACAACACCGCGTACAGCACCCAAACCAACACAATCATCAAGTCGATTGGCCATTCAAGCTCCGCATACTCTTTTGAGGTAGTGTGGCCTGCGGGTAAGGAAATGACCGCAAGTAACAGGATGAATTGCCAGCCCCAAAATACCATCCATGAAAGGCTTTTGTTGAACAAGTCACAATGGCCTGTTCGCTGGGCAATGTATAAAGACGTCCCCATCAAGATATTCACGACGAAGCCGTAAATTACTCCAGAGGTATGTAGCGGACGCAGTCGACCAAATTGGAAATACTGAGAATCAAAGTTTAAGACTGGCCAATATAATTGCGCGGCGAGAATCACGCCGATGATCATACCTACAATCGCCCACACTAAGGATGCAATGATGAAGTACTTCACGACCTTAATGCTGTATTGCGTTGTCACTTGTTCCATAACAAGGCTCCTTGCCTAAAGCTTTTATTCGCTGACTGAATTTGATTCGTTGAGTGAGTTTGAATCGTTGCCGAGCATTGAATAGAAATAGGAAATATCGCGGATGTCTTGGTCTGAAAGGGTGTCGGCTTGTTGTTGCATGAGAATTGCCAAACCACTGGTTCTTTCCCTTGTCTGATAGTCTTTTAACGAGGAGATGAGATATCCCACCTTTTGACCGCGAAGGTTCGGGTAGGGGTCTTGCGTTGAGATGCCGTCAACGCCATGGCAGGTCATGCACACCTTTGCTTTCTGCTTACCTAACTCGAATTGTTCTTGATTAACGTCAGCAGAAACAGGAAACATGACAAACGTCATTACTAGGGTTGAAAGTGTCGTCATGGGGTTAAATTTTTTTTTATTCAAACTCATTCTCGATTCCCTTGATTATGAAATGAGTAAGCTTTTTAAGAGCGACACACGATACCTGCTGGTGGAATAGAAGTGACAGATATTAGAAAAATAGGCTCTCAAAGCTGCTTACGTTCGATTAAAGGTTATGCAGCATCCAGCATTCTCGCTACTGACTTGCTCATATTTATTGTTAATTTTGTTGTTTCATACGTATTCATAGGGCTTATTGGTTTACTTACGCAGAGTAAAATACGAGTTTTTGTTACTAGACGGTTGAGAAGGAATACGTCAAGCGGGTAGGGAGTGCTGAACGAGAGCGGTGATGGAAGAGACAGAGAAACGGCGAAGTTATTGAAAAACAGCGAGGTGTAGGGGCATTAGGGATAAAGCGATACCAATCAATCTGAGTGGTATCGGTACAAGTTAAATGGTCAATTTATACTAGACTCAAATTAGTGACCTTTTTAAATGGAGTTTAGAATGAGAACTGTATTCTTGTTGATGCTTTGGCTTTGCTCGTTTTCGATTTTTGCAGCCTCAGAGTTAACGGTTTTCGACCACTCCGGGCAAAAGCATGGTTTTAGTAGAGAGCAACTCCTGTCACTTCCTCAAAAAGAAATTACTACCACCTTGCCTTGGGTCGAGGGTCTGACCGTTTATAGTGGTGTGACGTTACAAACGGTGCTTGAAAATATGGATCTACCGATATCATCACAAGTCACTTTCGTAGCATTGAATGACTATAAAATTGCGGTGCCCAAAGAAGATTTTGATACCTATGAACCCATCATTGCGATTAAAAAGAATGGGGAGTTTATGTCTGTGAGAGAGAAAGGCCCGTTTTGGTTGATTTACCCAATCTCTGCGAACCCTGAAACCAATACCCCTGATTTCCATGCCAAGATGATTTGGCAGATTCGTGATATTCACCTGTAGAGGCTAATTATGAAGAAGCTGTTGTCTATGGCCGCAATCAAAGTCGTTGTTTTGTCTTTGGCCGTGGTTGTTCTATCCGTCAATATCTACAGTGTCACTCGAATTAATGACATCAACAAGAGCTTTTCTAACCGCCAAAATGAGGCCACTTGGTTTGTTTTTCAATTGGTAAAGGAATACGCGAATTTCTTGATGGTGAGCCGTTCGGATAATCTCAATTACGACGATTTGTGGTTAGCCTATGATATTACGTGGAGCCGCTTTGATATTCTGATCAACAGTACCGAATCTTCTAACTTCATTAAATCTGCCAACTTCAAACCTTATTTCACCGGAGAGTTTGAGAAATTTAAGTCGCTAGAATCCTCAATTAAGTTGGTGAATCAAGGCGCTTTGCCTAAGGAATCACTGCAGAAGAAAATTGATATTTGTTACAACACGCTGGTCGAATTTATTAACGAAAAGTTTCGACTTCAAAGCCCGGTTATTGAAGAAAACACCACAATGGTCGACAAGTTGGTGATGATGCATCAGATAAGCAGCGTATTTCTGGTGTTGCTACTGCTTGTGACAGGAGCGATTTTTTACGTCGACTTTGCAATCAAACGAAAACTTCATTCTACCGACTTCATTACTGGCTTTCGCAATCGAGTCTCGCTCATGCAGTTTGTTAAGAACAGCTATCCAACAAACGGTAATTTCGACCTTTACTTTGTAAGAATCAGAAACCTTAGTGAGATAAACCAAAAGTATGGACTTGAATATGGAGACTTGGTGGTGAGTTCAGCTGCTAAGTCCCTGACGGCAAAGGTACCGGAAAGTACTATCTCGTTTCGTAGTAGTGGCAGTCAGTTTCTATTCTTCATTCCTGAGCAATTGTACACAAGTGATGAGATACAGGAAAAATTCAATGACGTGCTTAAGGATTATATCTCTGCGGGGAATTTAGAATTGATGATTGACGCTGTAGTCAGGCATAAGAAGAACATCAGCTCTAAAGATATGATGGAGCTACTAACGACAATGCAGAGTTAATCCCCGCATCAGCGATAAGTTAGATCATTAGGTTTTGTTGACTGTACGCTCACCATTTTCCCGCTTCACTATCATGGCTTTTGCCATTCTTTATTTGCCTCCTCATTCAATGTGCAGCCAATAGAGAGCTCCTGCTCTGATGAAGATAGTTCTACTACTAGTTATAGCTATAGTGGCTTTCCGCGCTTGAATAGGAAGAGAGGCTTTGAGGTTTAGGTTTAAGGTTACTGCTTTTGAGTGAGTGCAACGATTCGCTCGTTAGATCTCGAACTGCTAACAGACTGCGGGTTTAAAATTGCTTGCGGGTTATGGTTTCGAACAAACTCGATGAATTCCAGATAAGTGAGTGGCTGACTGAAGAAGTAGCCTTGTATTAGGTCACAGTTGGCTTTTCTGAGGTAATGATACTGTTCTATCGACTCAACACCTTCTCCGACGACTAGCGTGTCACAAGAGTGGCCTAAGTTAACCATAGATTCGACCATCTTGCGGTCGGCTTTGTCGTCTACCATGTTATCGATAAAGCTCTTATCAATTTTTAGCTCATCCACAGGGTAGTGGAGTAGCTGGTTGAAGGCTGTGTATCCAGTACCAAAGTCATCAAGTGAAACCTTTAAGCCTAGGCTTCTGATTCTCTCGATAGTCTGTACCGTAAGCTTGGTACTTTTTACGTAACTGGTCTCAGTTATCTCAATAATAATGTTGCCAGGAGGTACTTGGTATCGTTCGAGAACCTTACGAATATTGTCGGCAAAATTGCGGTTGTATAGCTCCATTGCTGAAATGTTAATGGATAAGGTACCTTTGTACTTGTGGATTTCTGAGAGCTCTTTATAGCTCTTGATAGCGGTGCTGATAACCCACATATCGAGTTTGGATATGAGGTTGCTCTTCTCTGCTGCAGGTACGAATTCGTCTGGCCCCGCGTTTATGTCAAATAAAGCAGGGCAACGAATCAAACACTCAGCGCCATCTACCTGAAGTGTTTTAGCGTTGAAAATAGGCATAAAGCGAAGTTCAAAGTTATCACTTTCACAGCACTCTAAAAGCCTTTTTTCTATAATGTCGTGTCTCTCTAACGTGTGTAATAACTCCTCGCCATAAACAATACGGCTTTCTCCATCATTGTGAGATTTTGCACGGAGCAGCATCTCATCAATACATCGGTGCCAAATTTCTTCAAACTTTGGTGTGTCGAGCGGGAAAACACCTGTTGCGAGTGATAACCTAAATCCATAGTAATCAAGGAACGTAGTGCTAGTCAGCGTATTATTGATGTTCTCTATTTCTTCGTTTATCACTTGGCTTTTATCCATTTCTAAAATGGCGATAAACTGATTCCCCCCAAGCCTTGCTATGGAGTAGTCATTGCAACTGAAACCGGAAGATGACTGTTGGTTTTGTAGCGTTTCTCTAAGCACTCTAGTTAAGCTTATTAGTACATTATCACCAACTTTTGCACCGTAGAGATCGTTGATTTTACGGAAGTCGATGATGTCCCAACAAACCACATAGCAGTGTGGGTTCATTGAACTCTTGAGGCGTACATCAAGGTGTCGGATGAATGAGCGTCGATTGGCTAGCTTGGTGAGTTGGTCGAATTCGGCTTCGAACTTCAATTCTGTTAATGAGTCAATGTAAGCGTTCTTTAAACCATCAATTTCACTTTGCCCCGATGAACGCTTGAAATACCTAAGCTTGAGCCCGCCGATCGATATCTCTTGCAGTAAGTCTTTAAGCGGGCGCACAAGTTGGTAACGCACCACTAAATGCACGATCAACATGATCGTAAAGAGAGTGCCAAAGCCACCTAACAAGGTTTGTTTAGCGATGATGGCTTTCTCATGGTTGAACTTTTGTTCTCGAATATTTACTTGCGCGATGAGATTTCGGCTGGTCATCTGCACATTGATATTATCTTGGGTTTGCTCAATTGATTTGATAACGAATTGGGTATTTTCGATGTTGGCAGCGTCAGAGGATGGCTCGATTAAGAACTGAATATTGTCATCGTCATTGTATTTGATTAATAAGCTAGAGAGTTGTATCAGAGGTCCGTCAGCAATCAAGATGTAGCGATTTAAACTGTTACTTGCACGTTTATCTTGAGGAAGGAGGTAAGGGTCAATTGCCGCAACATACGAATATCTGAGCTCGCCACTAATCGAGATATAAGAGAAGCCTTCGTAGGAGAGTTCCTTCTTGCTGATTAACGAGGTGTATATGTCGAAGACTCTTTCATAAATCTTGTCAGGGATTTTTAGCCCCTCGAAAGGATCGGCTCTGAGAGTCGAAAGCGTTAATTTGAACTTAGGGTCCACGATATAAACATTGCGTTGCCCAAATTGATTGACGTGATTCTGGCTTAATACACGGAGTACTCGTTTTTCCAATAGCGATAGAGTCGTGTAGTCGCTTGGGTTTTGAATATAGCGAAGAAACTGCAACGAAGAACCGATATCTTTAACTAGTAAGGACAAGCCGAGCTGCTCGTATTCCGCCGCGACTAAAGCGGTGTTCACATCAGATTGCACCTTGTCCAAATACATGTGCTTAGCATGATTTGATGCGAAGTTGTACGTCACGATTCCTGCTATCAGGAACACAAATGTCAGCGTTGGTAAAAGTACAAAATAGAGCTTCTTCAATACTGGCATGAGTTATCTCAAACTGTCGACAATACGATTGCGAATTTGAATGCTATTGGGTTCGAGTTGCTGATACAGATAGCTGCGTTCTAAGACCTCTTTGCTAGGGAAAAGCTCCGGGTTATTTTGGTACTCTTGTGTCGTTAAGGCTTTTGCTTTTGAGCTTGGAGTTGCAAACCATGAATCCATTGCGTTTTGAGCTGCGATCTCGGGTTGCGATAAGAAGGAGAGAGTCGTGGTTGCCTGTGGAGATAGCTCTCCGTTGTTAATTGCAGCCATACACTCTAACCATAAGGTTGTTCCTTCTAGAGGCACTGTGTAGGCCCAAGATGCCTCAGGTTCGGCATCATTAAGCACATAGCTGTCACCAGAGTATCCGTAGGCGAGGTCGATATTGGCTAGGCGCTCAAGCTGGTGGATGTGGTCGATGACATACTCATTGCTTTCAAGATGTGGCTTCTGCAGTTGTAGCGTTTTGTAAGCAACACGAAGTTCTTGTTCATTGTTAGTAAATGGGTCAAATTGATTGACCAATAACGCAGTACTTACCAAGTCGGTGGGGTCGTAGTACATACTTATACGGCCACTGACTTTGGAGTCGGGCTCAAGAATGGCCATCCAAGATTCTGGGGCGGAGATTTTATCACTGCGATATAGGATACCGGATGTTCCCCAAGCGTAAGGAATACCATATTCACCGCATCCATCCGCCCACCTGGGATCAAAATTGCTTTCAATGGATTGTTGTAAGTCACTTAGGTTATGGAACAGGTTTTGCTTGGCTAATGCCTTAAGTTTTACGCTTTCGACGATGACCAGTTCAAAAGCGCCTCGACGTTCGCTTAATAGAACCTCATCCCTTATTGACTCATCAGAGAAGAATTGTTGCTTTAGTGAGATGCCGTAGGTATCACTCAACTGGGTAACGACGCTGTCAGATAAAAATTCATCCCAATTGTAGAGATAAATATCATGCTGCTGGCCAAATACAGGGCTAGCCAAAAAGGATGTTGACGCAAGTATTGATACGCAAAACGCTTTCACTGACGGATTCCCTTTCGTACGTGATAACTAAATCGTAGCCCAAAATCTGCGACATGATTCAAATTTAGGCACTTAATTTAACTTCAACTTCAACTTCAACTTCATGCATTTCATGCAAATAGCAACTTGCTACTCCTACTTGATACCGAACCTTTATCGTGTGAGGCAAGGATGACTCCGTCGTATCGTATTCAACACAAGTACGTATTCCAGTTTATTGTCCGTGAATGGATTATTTAAATTAATATTCATCATAATATCCATTCTTACAAGTTATTATGCAAATATTAAGCATTAAATAATGATGCGGTGATTACCTTTTTCGGGTTTTCGCTCGCATTAATCGTCGTTATTCCTTTGTTTTGCCATCGCGATTTACTCTTATGTTCAATGTTCTTTTATCCCTAAAAACACTTCTATAACGTTTTGTTTATCATTTGTTTCGTTTCTCAATAAGTATCGATAAAGTTGTTGCTAAAGACTTGTAGCACAAGGTGATTGTGCTTATTGTGGGCAGCAATATCTAGGTTATGTCCCAACGAGCCATGATTGCCGGTTTGGGAAATGTTGTGCATTTAGGAGCCATTGTGGATTTAGAGATATATCAAGTAGATTCGTTTACAACTCAAGCGTTTAAAGGGAACCCTGCCGGGGTCTGTATCTCCAAAGAGCCGTTGGATGAGTCGTTAATGTTTTCAATCGCTGAAGAGATGGCGGTATCTGAAACGGCTTTTCTCGCGCTTAACACTATGGCGCTTAAATGGTTCACTCCCGAAGTCGAAGTGAAGCTGTGTGGACATGGCACACTGGCAACGGTTCATGTGATGAAAGAACAAGGACTGCTTGAGACAGGTGATAAGATCGTGTTTAACACCTTATCTGGGGAATTATCTGCCGCCGTTTGTGAATCGTCTATCGAGCTTGATTTTCCTAGTACACAGCTATCATTGCGTTCTGAACCCAACCTCACGCTGCTTGAACACCTAGGTTTAGATCCGCATCAAGTAGTTTCATTCAGAGAATTTGACTCTAAGCAGTTAATCGAAGTTTCCAACGAACAAGTGTTATTGGAGCTTTCACCAAACTTTGATGCGTTAAAAGGTATTCAAGGGCGAGGTGTAGTGGTGACAGCATTGGCAGCAAATACGGAACTTGATTTTGTTTCTCGCTACTTTGCACCTTGGGTTGGGGTTAATGAAGATCCTGTGACTGGCTCGGCACATTGCGCATTGACGCAACACTGGGCAGAAAAGCTCAACAAAAGCAGTTTCAGTGCTTATCAGGCGTC
This sequence comes from Vibrio sp. 10N.222.49.C9, assembly GCF_041474985.1. Taxonomy (NCBI): domain Bacteria; kingdom Pseudomonadati; phylum Pseudomonadota; class Gammaproteobacteria; order Vibrionales; family Vibrionaceae; genus Vibrio; species Vibrio sp. 10N.222.49.C9. Next base: position 121,028 of record NZ_JBFRVD010000025.1, read on the forward strand.
TCGTCGTGGTGGCTATATGTCGACTGAATTATTGGCTAATGGGCGAATAAAGTTAATCGGCTCTGCGACCACTGTGATTAGTGGTGTGTTGAAGCTTTAGATTTTTATAGAAGCTTTAGAGCGCTGTTTGCTCTGTTTTGTTGTAACCGCCTAGTATGTTTTATTCGATTATTCACCGTGAAAGAAGCGGCTAGGGCGGAATGTTATTATTGAAGGAATCACCGTGTCTGCCTTTTATCTTTCCCAAGTATTAGTCGCGATAGCCATTTGTTTTGATCTTCTGTCATTCCAATTCAAGGAAAGGAAGAAAATCGTCACTTGTCTGTTCTTTGCTGGCGTTCTTATTTCGAGTCACTTTATCCTTCTTGAACAGTGGACAGCGGCAAGCTTAATGACGATTGCCACGATTCGTTATTTGACGAGCGTCTTTTCTACCTCGTCTAAGTTTAAATATTTGTTCTGCTCGATGTCGGTGGTCGCAACCGCTGTGACTTATTCGGGGCTGACCAGCATATTGAGTTGCTTTGCCTCCGTATTTCAGACCTTTGCTGCCTTCAATAAAGATGACCGTCGATTAAGAGAATTGATGATCATCGGAACCAGCTTTTGGTTGGTTCACAATTATTTAGTTGGTTCGCCAACAGCGGTTGTTATGGAGGCGCTGTTTATCTGCAGTAACTTGGTGGGCTATTACCGTTTTTACTTCAGAAAGAGTGCCACTGCTTAGGTTTACAACTGAAGCTAAGGCCCAAATTATTAATCAATTCAATACTAGCTAGGAGAGCTTGATGCCAAACATTTACAATGATGTTCCTTCATCAATACCCAATGAAATATTCAATGACCTGATTGCCAACGACAGTGTTCGAATTGAAAGAATATTGTCGCATGGACACAGCTCCCCGGAAGAGGGTTGGTATGATCAAGATGAGAATGAATGGGTGATGGTGATAGAAGGTCAAGGCGTCATCGAGTTTGAAGATGGACGCGTTGTTACCTTGTCTAAAGGGGATTACACCAATATTGCTGCGAGAGAAAAGCACAAGGTTATTGGCACAGATAAAGATACGGTGACGATCTGGCTCGCTGTGTTTTATCGTTGATATCTTGCTCTAAAGCTGAGGCTGTTAGGTTATAAAGCTTGCTGATTCAGCTGTTTATTTGCACCTCAGAAAGGACTTAAGATAAAAAGGAGTATGTTGTGGTTAGAATTCGAAACTATCAAGCGAGTGATGACAAAGCACTGTGGGAGATCTTCTTTCATACCGTACGTAACGTGAATGTTCGAGATTATTCTCAACAGCAAGTCGAAGCTTGGGCACCCAGTAGCTTTGACTTTGCGTTATGGCAAAAGCGTATGAATGGGTTACAACCCTTTGTGGCTGAACTCGATGGTTGCGTAGTTGGCTATACTGACCTGCAACCAAGTGGCTTGATTGATCACTTTTTCTGTCACCACGAATATCAAGGGAAGGGGGTAGGGAAAGCGTTGATGGAACATGTTTTCACTGTGGGTCGAGTTCGTGGTATATCGAGATATTTCTCTGAAGTAAGTATTACCGCAAGGCCTTTCTATGAGCATCTTGGTTTTAAGGTGGTGAATGAACAGGAAGTCGAAATGCGTGGTGTAAAGCTGACCAATTACGTGATGGAAAAGATAGTTGAAGATGGACAAGGCAGCTGAATAGGCGGACTCGTGTTCTTAGGGATACAGAAACCGAGTTTGAAATATTAAAAAACCTTTTTAAGGATAACTTTTCCTGATCTATTGATATTGTCGATGAGTTCAAATTGTGTGCAAGATAATTTGTCTAATCTAAACATTGAATGAATACAAGGAGTGTTGTTCATGAGTCATGTGAGTAGATCTAAACTATATACATTGGTGTCGATGTTGTCCTTCGCTGTTGGCGTTCTTGCCTTAGATGCTGGGGTGTCGGGGCTATTTCCTCTCTTTGTTGTCGTCATCTCATTCTTTTCATTTGTCATCAACTCGTTTCTTTGTTTGTTCGGAGGTAAACGCGAAGATGGCTTTGATGCCTATCAAAAAGCAAATCAGACTCGGTCGCGAGCACTGGTCAAAGGCTTAGAAGACTCGAACAAATAAACCTATGCCTTCAGACGAACGGTAATCTCATTTTTGACACAGTGTTCACCTGCTTTTTGTTCTCTTATTCAAGAAAAATCATCTCTTTAGAGATAATATTCACTTCAACTAATATCAGTGAAGGAAGTAAAGTGGGTATTGAAGCTTTAGCGTTTGTGATGGACGCATTAATCACCGCATGTTGTATGTACATCGCCTCTAAAATGTCTTTCGTGGTCGCAGATTTTAAATCCCTTCTTACTATTGCTGTTATCGTTGCTCTGGTGTCATTGATTCCAACAGTAGGTTGGGTGTTAGGGTTGATTCTGTTTGTGTTCCTACTCGGGAAAGCGACGCACTCTAGTATTGGTGACTGCATCTGGGTAGTGGTCTTCACGAAGGTGGTATCGATGGCGGCCTTTCTGATATTCGGGCGCTTGTTTATGTAATCCGGGTTCTTGCTTATATAAAGGCAGGTTCGGCTAGTTTGATACCGATCTTAACTTGGTATTTAAACGTCAAAAGGGTGTGAGCCTGTCACACCCTCTAAGAACCTCTGATTTGTGTTCATCTTTATTATTTAGGCAGTAATACAGCATCAATCACATGGATAACACCATTGCTTGCTTCAACATCTGCCATCACGACCTGCGCTTTGTTGACCATCACGTTGCCGTGATCAATTCCTACCATTACCGCTTCGCCTTGCACTGTTACGGCACTATCAAGTTTCATCACTTCAGACGCCATTATTTTCCCTGGCACCACATGATAGGTCAGTACTGCAATCAGCTTGTCTTTGTTTTCTGGCTTCAACAGCATATCAACCGTTCCTTCTGGTAGCGCAGCGAACGCTTCATCCGTTGGCGCAAACACTGTGAAGGGACCGTCACCTTTCAATGTTTCAACTAAGCCTGCCGCTTTTACCGCTGCTACCAAGGTGTTGAAAGAGCCGTTTTCAGCCGCCACGTCAACGATATCTTTCTTCATTCCGTGGTGATCAGCGTGAGCAAAAGCCGTAAAAAGAAGCGTCGCAACTAGCACTGACATGGTTTTGATTAATTTATTAAACATATTGTCTTCCTTTGAGTTTTGTCCGTTATTTTCGAGAGGTATTACGAAAGCCCAATCGTGATAGATCAATTTGTTGTGTCTTTGAGTGAATGGTTAGCGATATCGACAGCGTCAAGCGAATAAACTTATATTGTTAAATGCTTGTTATAATTCCATTTTGATGCTTATAGTTATTTGATGCTTATAGTTATTTGGTGATTATTCAAGTAATGGATGTGAATATGAGGTTTGTTTTACCAGTAGTCTTTTCTGCATTGGCTTCAATGCCTGCATACAGTGGCCTTGCTCCAAGTGAAGGCTTCAGCGGTAACTTCAGTGTATTGGCCGGTTTCTACTCTGACAGTAGTAATTTGAGTACTGAACAAGATTCGAATCAAGCCACCAACACCCAGGAAGGGGAGAGTGAAAACCAAGGGCTACTCGGCTTTTTGGGTACTGTTCAATATACTTTTGGCGAATCGCTGACTCACCAAGTGTATGCGGGTACGACACGAGAGGATATTGCAACAGGTACCATTGCGTTTGAGATCGGTTATCGATATCAACTTTCTGGTGGCACCATATTGGATTTTTCTGTTATTCCTACGCTTATCTCGGGTAAGGCTTGGACGGATCCGTATGCTGTTGGCGTTAATCGAAATGAAACGGATGTGAAAGGTAATGTAGGACGACTGCAGCTCACTAATATCGGTGGAACTGGTTTTCGAACGGATCTCGCATTTGGGCAATCAGATGTTGATGAAGAGCTATCTGGTAGCCAAGGCTTATCTCCGGAAGATACTGTGCTGCTGGATAGGGAAAGAACCTATGTGTACGCCAAAGCAGGATACCGCTTTATCTTACCAAACCACGCAGGTCTATTTGTTCCTTCAATGGTGTATTTCCACTCAGACGCAGAAGGAGGAGCACTCAGCTTCGATAGTTATGGTATTGAATTAAACTACGCGAAGAGAATCGGTCGTCATGGTTTTGTTGTCACCCTAGATGCAAGTGATCGTGAATATGATGAGTCGAATCCAATTTACGGGCAAGTACGTGAAGAGAATGAATTCGGTGCATTCTTAGCTTATGAGTTTGGTGGTTTGATGGGCTATAAAGATTGGGCGTTCATTACTTTACTGGGTTTAAGAAGCATAGATTCTAATATCGATTTCTATAACTCCGAGCAAGTATTAGCGAGTGTGGGTGTGGATTATAAATTCTGATATTCACACTATTTTAAAAATACTCATCAAAGCAGAAGTTTAAGTTCAGTCTTACTATTTGTTTAATTATTTCGGGCACTTACACCTTTAAAGGTTGTAGGTTCCCGTTGCTATCCGTAATATGAAAATTAGCTTATGGATAGAAATAATAGGATAAGGAAGCGCTTTGGAAATACAAATTAGACATTTAGAAGCAACGGATAGCCAAGATATTTTCGATATTTATCGCCGCCCTTCAGTTTCAGAAAACACCTCACAAAAGCCTTATCTTAGTTCTGAACAAGTGGAGCGACTGTTTGGTCATTCAGACCATTTCACTCTGGTTGCGGAAGTCTCCGGCAAAGTAGTGGGTCACATTACTTTATTCATGACCACCAAGGTAAGAGACAGGCACTGCGCTGGTCTTGGTATTGCTATTCACCCAGATATGCATGGTAAAGGGGTCGGTAAGGCGTTAATGCAAGAAGCGATCAATCAGGCGGATAACTGGCTTAATCTCGTGCGTCTTGAGTTAGAGGTTCATGCCGATAACCACGCCGCTATTGCTTTGTATGAACGTGTAGGCTTTCAGTTAGAAGGCACAAAAAGACTCAGTACGTTCAAAGCGGGTAAGTACATCGATATGTTGCTGATGTCGAGAATACGACCAGATTACCGTTGAGATCGAACCAAACAGGTTCCTGCTTTAGAAATCGGTTAATGAGCAATTGATTAGTGAAATTCCCATTAAACTCTGTATAGTAGCAACCGTTTGCTTCGTATAACCCCAATGATATGGTTTGGGGGTCTCTACCAGCTCCCGCAAAGTGCTGATTACGAAGGGTTTAGATCACAATTGTGTTCTTACTCTTTGTAATGGCGTTCAAGAAAACCTCCTGTCTATTATTCAGAGTAAGTGCACACCTAAAATCCATAGTAGGTGAAATATGAACGCATTTATTCAAGGGCTCCCAAAAGTAGAGTTGCATTTACACATTGAAGGTTCGCTCGAACCTGAGTTACTTTTCCAGCTTGCTCAACGCAATGGCATTGAGCTGCCTTATTCATCCCCAGAGCAACTAAGACGCGCATACGAATTTGATGATTTACAGTCATTTCTGGATATCTATTATCAAGGTGCTGATGCACTGCGCACAGAACAGGATTTCTACGACTTAACATGGGCTTATCTAGAACGCTGTAAAGCCGACAATGTTATCCATACTGAGATTTTCTTTGATCCTCAGACACATACCGATCGTGGCATTGCATTCGACACCGCTATTAACGGCATTCATCGTGCGCTTGAACAGGGTCATAAAGAGTTGGGCATTACCTCTCAAATCATCGCATGTTTTCTGCGCCATTTATCTGAAGAGAGCGCCATTCAAACGTTCGCAGAGGTATTGAAGCATCAAGATAAGATCGTCGGGGTTGGACTGGACTCTTCTGAATTAGGACACCCACCAGAGAAGTTCAAGCGTGTATTCCAACAAGCAAAACAAGCGGGCTTCTTGACGGTGGCGCATGCAGGAGAAGAAGGGCCGGCTCAAAACATTGTCGATGCGATTGAAATGCTCAGCGTGAGTCGAGTGGATCATGGTGTCCAGTGCATGACAGACGAAGCTCTAATCGAAGAGCTGATTGAAACCAAAATGCCACTGACGGTGTGCCCACTGTCGAATATTAAATTGCGTGTATTCGATGTGATGGAAGACCACAACATTGTCGAACTGCTCAGAAAGGGTGTGGCTGTAACGATTAACTCGGATGACCCTGCTTATTTTGGTGGTTACATGTCGGATAACTTTAATGCGGTGAGCAAAGCTCATGAGATGACGCATCAGGAGTTAGCGCTGTTTAGTTTGAATGCGATAGACGCGAGCTTTATTGAAGCGCCATTGAAGCAGCAATATCGAGAGCTTGTTCAAGGTTACTTAGCTAAAGCTGATTTTGACCAGAATTTCTAGCCGCTGTGCCCATTTACTAGCAGCTGAGTATAAAGCGCTAGGATGGCCAACTAAAGTGGATGGTAAAGTGTTATCGACTGAGTCTGCTTAATCTCTATAAGCCTAAATCATCTAGATGAAGACAAAAAAGAAGCTGGCAGTTTGCCAGCTTCTTTCATTTTTAAATTAAGCTCATTGAGCTACTTGTTCACGTAGTCTTTGAATTTCTGCTTGGTTTCAGCATCCGCTTTTTCGTACCAGAAATAGAGCATCTCTTCAGCTGTATTTGCTGCATTTCCGTCAATCTTTGTTGGAAGCGTTACCGGTTGTGCGACAGCAGCTGCTACGCCCGCGCTAGAACCTACTGTAAGTGCAGCGATGCCGCCTTTCTGGTTGTACTCCTTCGCTTCTTGCGGGTACTTACGACCAATCTGCATGCCATCTTTGATAAGTTTGTCTTGCTTAACACTGATTGCATTTTGGTTTTCATCAACCAGTTTCCAATCTAAGTTTTGAAGGCCTTTTTTCGCTTCGTTGGTGTTACGGAACTTAGGCATGTCAAACGTCAATGCTGTGTCTGTCGCATCAAAAGTAGCAATAATGGTATCGCTATCGACAAACTCTCGGTCGTTACCTTGGCTGAAAGCCAGTTGATATTTGAAAACGATTTGGTTTACGCCATCTGGAACGGTGATCGTTTTGCTCGAAGAGAAGAAACCACCGTCGAGATCAGGTTTAGCCTCATTAACAGCTAAGACTTCGACTAAAGCATCTGCGCTAGAAGGAACTTCAATTGTTACGTCAGCTAACACTTGTGGCGCTGCGATAATTGTGGAAAGCAGCGCGATGGATTTTAATGTTTTCATAATCATACAGTTGTTTATGGGCAGTTGAACTACAATCGCATGGTAAGAACTCCAATTCAAGTCATGTCATAAGGATTTGAAAAAATTTGCGAAATCTTAACGCAACGGTCATATATTAAGGTTCACATTGACTAGTGTGAGTTTTTATTTTTGAAAAATGAGAGGGTAGGTTGGGTGTGAATTGTACTAGTTGGCGGTTCGCGTCTTATGTTATTTGTATTGGATACTAAAAAGCCGCGGTCACTGCATTCAGTCACCACGGCTTCGTTATTACATTTTTAATCTAGAGTAGCTTATTTAGCTTGTGCTGCGGCTGCTTCTAGTTGCTTAAGTTTACCTTGAAGCATGTATGCATTCTGGTTGAAGTTACCTGGGTTCAGTACTTGGCTATTCTGCATAGGGTAATCTGGTAGCGTCGTCATAAACTCTTGAACCTGATTTCCTACTGGAACGAATAACCACATGTTGTCTGCCATCCAGCGTAGGTACATACCAGACTCGTGCGGTGCTTTCTCGAATGGGTCAGCACGTAGGTGAACAACTTGAGGCCAGTTTGGTTGGAAACGAACTGCATCCACAATGTTACCATCCATCACAGCAAACGAAATCTTGAAGTCATTCCAACGTACTGCGTTTAGCTCAGCGTTAGCAGAGAAGTAAAGCATGCTGTCACGAGGGCCTTTCTCTTCTTTACCTTGGAAGTAAGGCAGGAAGTTGTAACCATCTAGGTGTACGCGCCAGTTTTTACCGTTGTAAGTTGCACCTTTGTCAGATGCTAGCTTCTCAACCACTTTATCATCACCAGCGGCTGCTAGTAGAGTAGGAATCCAGTCTTGGTGGCCCATGATATCGTTGATTTTAGTTCCAGGTTTGATAGTCCCAGGCCAGCGAACTAACTGAGGCACACGCATACCACCTTCGTAAGTTGTACCTTTCTCACCGTGGAAGTAAGTTGCGCCGCCATCAGGCCAAGAAACCGTTTCAGCACCGTTATCGGTAGAGTAAATTACGATAGTGTTGTCAGCGATTTTTAGTTCATCCAGCTTGTCTAGAAGCACACCAACATGGTCATCATGCTCTAACATACCATCAGCATAAATACTGATACCTGACTTACCTTGGTATTTCTCTTGTAGGCGAGTCCACACGTGCATACGAGTGGTGTTGTGCCAGATGAAGAATGGTTTGTCAGCTTTTACCGCTTTTTCCATGAATGCTAGAGATTCTTCTAGGAACTCTTCATCCGCATGCTCCATACGCTTACGCGTCATTGGGCCAGTATCTTCAATCTTACCGTCAGCAGTAGACTTGATTACACCACGAGGGCCGTAGTTCTTACGGAACTCTGGGTCTTTAGGGTAGTAATATGTTTCAGGCTCTTCTTCTGCATTTAAGTGGTATAGGTTACCGAAGAACTGGTCAAAGCCGTGGTTCGTTGGAAGGTGTTTGTCTTGGTCACCCATATGATTCTTACCAAACTGAGCGGTCATGTAGCCCTGTTCTTTTAGAAGGTCTGCAATCGTTGGAGCCCAATCAGGGATACCGTGGTCCGAACCTGGCATACCGATAGTCAATAGACCAGTACGGAAAGGTTCTTGACCGGTTAGGAATGCAGCACGACCAGCAGTACACGATTGTTGACCGTAGTGGTCAGTAAATAGTGCGCCTTCATTCGCAATACGGTCAATGTTTGGCGTTTCGTAACCCATCATACCGTTGTTGTATGCACTGATGTTGAAAACACCAATGTCATCACCCCAGATAGCAAGAATATTCGGTTTTTCCGCTGCTGTTGCCGCTGAAGAAGCTGCTAATAAGCCAACACCTAATGCTAGTTTATTAATTTTAGTACCCATAAGGACTCCGATTCACTTTTAAGATTAATGCGTTAGAACAACGCATCGATGAGCAAATGTTATTCTCAAAATTCCGTTACGTCCTTTTATAGTGCTTATAACCAATCGTTATGATGCTTAGGTAACCTATTGATTAATATCAGCTCCAGTGGGTACGTAGAATAAAGCCTTAGTTTGTATGTGTGATCCTTATCATGTTTGTTGGCGTAAACCTTATCGATGATTTCTGTATCCGTATCTCAATAAAAATGACAAAAAGATTAATAGCTTAGGGAATCTCACGCATGTGTAAAAAATGGACTATACGTTGTAGGGCAGGATGCAAATAACTTACGAAGAGGTTTCTATGACAGCGAAATATGGCGCTAAACGTCGATTAGCGATTTTGGGTACAGCGATGATGGCCGCGTCCAGCGCCACTTTTGCGGCTGAAAAGCCAAATATATTGGTTATTTGGGGGGACGATATTGGTCAATCCAATGTGAGTGCATACACCTTCGGTCTCATGGGTTACAAAACCCCGAATATTGATAGCATCGCGAAAGAAGGGATGATGTTTACGGACTATTACGCAGAGCAATCTTGTACTGCGGGTCGCTCTACCTTTATCACGGGACAAAGTGTATTACGAACGGGTTTGAGTAAAGTAGGTTTGCCGGGCGCAGACATTGGCTTACAAGCAGAAGACGCGACAATCGCAGAAATGCTGAAACCTATGGGTTACATGACAGGTCAATTTGGTAAAAACCACCTTGGCGATAAAGATGAATTCCTTCCAACAGCACACGGGTTTGACGAATTTTTTGGCAACCTTTACCACCTAAATGCTGAAGAAGAACCAGAGAATGAAGATTACCCAACCGATCCTGAGTTTCGTAAGAAATTTGGCCCTCGTGGTGTCATTAAGTCATTCGCTGATGGCAAGATTGAAGATACCGGTCCACTGACGCGTAAGCGTATGGAAACGGTTGATGAAGAAACACTAGACGCGGCACTTGATTTTATGGATCGCGCAGTGAAAGCGGACAAACCATTCTTCGTGTGGTGGAACGCGACACGTATGCACTTTAGAACGCACGTGAAAGCCGACAGTAAAGGCGTAACCGGTGTCGGTAACTACGCTGATGGTATGGTTGAGCACGATCGACACGTTGGGCAACTATTGAAGCAAGTGGATGAGTTGGGTATCAAAGACAACACGATTGTTTTCTACTCAACGGATAACGGCCCTCACATGAACTCTTGGCCTGATGCGGGTACAACCCCGTTCCGTGGTGAGAAAAACACCAACTGGGAAGGCGCATACCGTGTACCAGCAATGGTTCGTTGGCCTGGTAAGATTGAACCAGGAACCGTATCTAACGAAATCATGCACCATATGGACTGGATGCCAACCTTCGTTGCCGCCGCTGGTGATGACCAAATCAAAGAGAAACTACTCAAAGGTCATACTGCCGGTGATAAAACGTTTAAGGTTCACTTAGATGGTTACAACTTCCTTCCTTACCTAACGGGTGAAGAAGAGAAAGGCCGTCGTTCGGAGATCTTCTACTTTACCGATGATGGTGATTTAGCGGCGCTTCGTTACAACCAATGGAAAGCGGTGTTCATGGAGCAGCGTGCAACGGGTACCATGCAAATTTGGGCTGAACCGTTCGTGACGTTACGTCTTCCTAAGCTGTTTAACCTGCGTATGGACCCATACGAAAACGCAGACATTACATCGAACACATATTACGACTGGTTGTTAGACCATGCTTATATGTTCGTTCCAGCACAAGCGTATGTGGGCAAGTTCCTAGAAACCTTTGCTGAATATCCGCCACGTCAAAAATCTGCGAGCTTTAGCTTGGATCAGGTAATGGAAAAACTGCAGGAATCTCATAACAAGTAAGTGATTGTTTGAGTGAAACTGAACAGATTGAAGAGCTCTTAGGAGCTCTTTTTTTATGCGCATATCGATGAGTAAATCCCGGTCGTGAATACGAATCACAACAATCGAGCTCATTGCCACTAAATAATTGTAAATTCGTTGTTTTTACGTCTACCTTATTAAGCATAAGGATGTATAAAAACAAGGAATGTTATGTCTGCATGGTTGTGCTCACTGGTAAACGGATTGAAACACCAGCGAGTCGCAGTATTATCCGCAATCTTGTCTTCACTGATGTTGTCGCTGTTCAGTCTGAACGCCTATGCCAACGAGCAAGATCCTAATATCAACTCTGATATTTCAAAGGCCAACTCTGTAGCGTCACCCGTTAGCTCTGACGCTTTACCTATCGGTTCTAAAGCCAGCTATGTCGGTTCGGAAGCATGTGTTGATTGTCATAGTGCAGAAGTCGAAGCGTGGGAGGGCTCTCATCATGATATGGCGATGAAGCACGCTACAGACGAATCTGTATTAGGTGATTTCAACGATCAAACGGTCACTCATGACGGAAAACCCAACCGATTTTTCCGCAAGGGCGAAGAGTTCTGGGTCAATATTGAAGGGCAAGACGGCCACTTTAAAGATTACAAAATCAGCTATACCTTTGCCTTTGAACCACTACAACAATACATGGTTGAATTTGAAGACGGCCGTGTACAGTTGATTCCTTTCGCTTGGGATTCTCGCACTGAGGGCGAAGGCGGTCAACGCTGGTTTCACCTCTATCCTGATACCACCAACACCGATGAATTCTACTGGACCAATAGCGGTCAAAACTGGAACTTCATGTGTGCTGATTGCCATTCAACGAACCTAGAGAAAAACTACGACAGCGCGAGTAATACCTACAACACTACTTGGTCTGAGATTAATGTCGGTTGTGAAGCGTGTCATGGCCCTGCGAGTGAGCACGTTGAAAAGGCTCAGCTAGCAAAAGCTAACGGTGGAAAGGATGCTCCAGTCTCGGCGCATTATGGTTTTGACCGCGACTTGTCGAAGTCGGTCAAAGAGTGGATCTATCAAGAGGGTAATTCAACCCTGCAACCAAAAGACATCATCCATACCAATCAAGTTCAAACCTGTGCTCAATGCCACAGCCGTCGTACTCAGTTAAATGAAACGGGTGATCACGTTAACGGGTCTTTCTTTGATAAGTATCGCTTGAGCTTGATTACCCCAGAGCTTTACCACAACGATGGTCAAATCTACGATGAAGATTACGTTTACGGATCTTTCCTTCAATCCGTGATGGCTGAAAAAGGCGTCACATGTACCAACTGCCACGATCCTCATACCGCTGAACTAAAAATTGCGGAAGAAGCCGTGTGTAGCCAATGTCATATTGCATCAGAATACACGCCTGAAAAGCACACATTCCACGAAGCGAATACTGAAGCTTCACAATGCACGACTTGTCACATGCCAGAGACGACTTACATGGAGGTCGACCCAAGGCGTGACCACAGTTGGCATATCCCACGTCCTGATATTAGCCAACACATTAAAACGCCGAACGTGTGCACTAGCTGTCATGCAGATCAAACCGACCAGTGGGCAGATAAGCAAATCGGTGAGTGGTTCCCAGATTCTAAGTATCGTAATCAGCAGCACTTTGCCGTTGCCTTTTATGCTGACTCGATAGGGCACAGAGGTGCAGAGGATGCGTTGGCATACTCGGCTCAGGACTCTAGCTTAAGCAATATCATTCGTGCATCGAGCTTAGAACGTTTGGGCGGTAATACGGGTAAGAATACGCTTATTTCGCTGGCAAGAGCGGTGAAACATGATGATGAAATGATCCGTTTGGGTGTGGTACAAGGCTCGTCTGGTTTCCCATTCACTGACCGTTGGCAAATTCTAGAGCCGCTACTGAAAGACCCTGTATTGTCGATTCGTTCAGAAACCGCAGGCGCATTAGTGCGTTATTGGGGAGAAATGAACCCTCTGCAGAAAGACCAAATCAAGCCTGCATTAGAAGAGTACATTGAAATACAGCAATTTAATGCCGACAGAGGATTTGGACGTACTAACCTAGGCAACGTTTACCGAGATTTAGGCCAGCACGACAAAGCGATTGAGTTTTATCTAGGCGCTATCGAGATTGAGCCTTATTTCGAAAACAGCTACGCCAATTTAGCGGATTTGTATCGAGCGCAAGGTAACGAGGCAAAAGCGTTGTCGACCTTGAAGCAAGGTATTGAAGCTCAGCCTAAATCGAGTGTTTTGCCATACAGCACAGGATTGTCTCTGCTTCGTGTGAAAGATTACGAACAAGCAACGGACTACCTTAAACAAGCCGCTGAAACTGCGCAAACCGACCCTCAATATTGGTATGTGTACGGATTGGCTTTGGAAAAATCGGATGTGCTTGCGGCAAGTCAATCACTGCATAAGGCTTACCAATTTAGCCGCAACCCACAGCACCTGTATGCCCAGTGTGAAGTGTTGGCGCGAAACAGTCATATACCGGGCGTACCAAAGGCGTTTGAGCAATGTATTTCATCATTGAGCAAAGTGGCACCGCCGGAAGCCATTAACCAATTGAAAGCTAGGTTTAAATAAAGCGATGAGGTGAGCTTGGCTATCGAGCTTGCTGCTTATTCCGCTTGTAACCAATTATCGCGTTTATAACTAATAGTTATGGAGCTTGTGAGTAGGATGTACGCAGCCAGATTGAATTAAGGGAAGACCTATGAACCATGCGCAACAAGCAATAAACCAACTGATTGAACAAACAGAGAAAAGTGTTATCGGTCAGAGCCACGTCGTTCGGGCTCTGGTGATAGGGTTATTGACTAATGGCCATGTGCTTTTAGAGGGACTTCCCGGTACAGCGAAAACTCGCTCAGTAAAATCGCTGGCGAATCTACTGAACACCAGTTTTGGTCGAATTCAATTTACGCCAGACCTGCTGCCATCTGATGTGACGGGCACGGAGGTGTATCAAGAGCTTGATGGAAAGCCTCAGTTGCATTTCCAACCGGGTCCTATTTTCAACAGCATTGTATTAGCCGATGAAGTGAACCGCGCGCCTGCAAAAGTACAGGCTGCTCTGCTTGAAGCGATGGCGGAAGGGACGATTACGGTGGGTGGTCAAACTCACATCCTGCCAGATTTGTTCATGGTGCTAGCCACACAAAACCCAGTTGAGCAAGAAGGTACGTATCCACTGCCTGAAGCACAAATGGACCGTTTCATTATGAAAGTGACAGTCGACTATCCAGAAGATGAAGCTGAACGCGACATCATTCGACTTGTGCGCAGTGAGGAACTCGGTAGCGAGACCAGTTCAGAATTAGTCACGCCACAACATATTGAACCTGAGTTGGTACTTGAAGCTCGGCGCCAACTTCCAGACATTGCCGTTTCTGATTTAGTTGAGAACTACATTGTGGCCTTGGTGATGGCAACTCGTAAGCCAGAGCGTTACCCAGAATCAAACTTGTCTAAATGGATTGAGATTGGTTCAAGTCCGCGTGCTTCCATCGCGTTGGATAAATGTGCTCGCGCTTATGCATGGTTGCAAGGACGTGACCATGTCACGTTGGACGATGTGCGTGCCATGTTACCAACCGTATTAGGTCACCGATTCTCGTTGTCTTACGACGCATTGGCCGATGGTGTTGACCATCAAAGAGTGGTTGAAGAACTGCTCGATAATGTTGAGATTGGATAACTAGGGGGCGTCATGGCGAAGCCAACACAAGCTCCCAAATCGCAAGGCCTTGATCCACGACTGTATTGTGATTATTCAAGGTTAGTGCGAATTCAGGCTCAAGCTGAGTCGTTTTCACTGTTACCTCATTTAAAAGCGGGCAGCGTACTTTCGGGCAGACATAACTCTTTGTTCCGTGGTCGTGGTTTGAACTTCGAAGAATTACGTCATTACCAATTGGGTGATGATATCCGTAATCTCGATTGGAAAGTTACGATGCGAACGGGTAAGCCTCATGTTCGTAGCTATACCGAAGAGAAAGACCGTAATGTGATGATCTGTGTCGATCAGCGCAGTTCGATGTTCTTTGCGTCTCAAAACACCATGAAATCTGTTGTGGCTGCCGAAGTGGCGGCATTGTGTGGATGGCGAGTGCTGAAAGATGGTGATCGTGTCGGCTTCGTTTTGGCCTCGCACCAAAAACTGTTTCATACCAAAGCTCAACGTTCTCAATCTGATTTGTTGGCTCAGCTAAAACATCTTACCAAAGCCAATCAAAGCTTAGGCGTCAATGTAAGTGATGGCGATAATGTTGGTTTTAGCCAGTGGATTGAACTGATCAAACGAATGAGACTCAAGCAATCAACCTTGATATTCATTAGTGACTGGCGAGACTGCCGAGAACAACATCTCGATCGACTAAAGCAGTTACAGCAACACAACGATATCTTGGCCATTATGGTCACCGATTCATTAGAACAGTCATTGCCTCAAGATCTGGCAAGCGCAAACTGGGTGGTGGGTGATGGTCGCTTTCAACTTAATCTGGATAGCCAATCTAAGGTTAACCTCGCAAGTGAAAGCCTTGCCCAAAAAGCGGCACTTCAGAAACTGTCCCTTGCTAAATTGATGGCGATGAAAAACCTCCCTTATATAGAATTAGACACGTCGGGCAATCACATATCACAGCTGCAGAAGCTAGTGGGAGGGCGCTAAATGGCTGTTGAACATACTCCCCCAAGTACTTATATCCTCCGCGAACTACACGATGTAGCGATTCCTGACAGTGTGAGTTGGGCTCCTCAAACGATCGGGTGGAAGATCCTTGGCGTTATTCTGTTATTGGTCGCTATCTATCTGGCTTATCGTTTAGCGCAGAAATGGTGGAATAACCGTTATCGCAAAGAAGCGCTTCAAGAGCTCATGGTATTGGATGCACGAGACAAAAATTCAACAGAACGAACCTTCAAAGTACTGAAAGTGGTACTTCGTTACCTAGACAGTAGTAATGCAAAGCTGTTTGGACAAGCCTATGTAAACCGTCTAAACGCTTATCTGCCTGGTAGCGCTAACACAAGTGAAAACAGCAATGCGTTCTTTGCCGATGAAGTTTCGGAATTATGGATGCAAAGCCTAATTGACTCTAATGCGCGTTTGAGCTTTGAACAGCGTTTAGAGGTAATTCAAACCGCGATGATGTGGCTAAAACTTCACAAGCCGAATGTACAGGTAACGGTTGAGGGGCAAGACAATGTTTGATGTTTTATCTGCCAGTTTTGAATTTGCGCATCCGCTGTGGTTTATTGCGCTGCCTTTACCGTTGTTGGTCTACTTTGCGGTGCCAGCTTATCGAACTAAGCAAATGGCGATTAAGGTGCCATTTTTTCGAGAATTGGTAGAAGCGATTGGGGAAGCACCGTCAGAAGGTGCAAGCCAGTTAACTCCAAGCTGGTGGCAACGAACCACGCTCATTATTACTTGGGTATTGGTCGTGTGTGCGTTAGCGAAACCAACCATTCTTGGTGAGCCACAGGTTCGCGAACAATTGGGTCGTGATGTGATGGTGGTGGTCGATTTGTCTGGCTCAATGGCGGAGCAAGATTTCACTTCTAAACAAGGCGATAAAATCTCTCGTTTAGATGCGACCAAAGAGGTGCTGGCTGATTTTGCGAAAACCAGAAAAGGTGACCGACTCGGTTTGATCTTGTTTGGTGATGCAGCGTTTGTACAAACTCCATTTACCGCGGACCAAGATGTATGGCTTGAACTGCTTAATCAAACCGATGTCGCGATGGCAGGGCAAAGTACGCACTTGGGCGATGCAATTGGCTTGGCGATCAAGGTGTTTGAACAAAGTGAAAAGCAAAGTGCTGCCGTTCAAGATTCAAACGTCGACACCAACGAAAAAGAGAAAGTCGTGATCGTATTAACAGACGGTAATGATACAGGAAGTTTTGTTGAGCCTATCGATGCCGCAAAAGTCGCCAAGGCTAAAGGCGTTCGAATTCACGTTATTGCGATGGGCGATCCGCAAACCGTTGGAGAGGTTGCTCTGGATATGGAAACCATCAAGCGTGTCGCTCAAGAGTCAGGTGGCGAAGCCTTTGAAGCACTTAACCGCGACGAACTGACCAAAGCCTATGCTCAGATTGGTGAGCTTGAACCTCAGTTATATGAAAGTACCACTTATCGCCCTAAACAGGGGCTGCACCACTATTTGATGGCGATTGTTGTAGTGATGTATTTGACCGCATTCAGCTTAGCAACGATACGCCGAAGATCGCTGCTCGCTTCTTCGGCTAAGAATTTGAAAGGAGAGAGTGATGCCTGATTCTCTCACGATACAACAGTTCTTTACCCAGTTTCATTTTATCCGACCTTTGTGGTTGTTGGCCTTTATTCCGATGTTCTTCCTGTTATGGGTTCGTTGGAGAGAAGAGACCAAACCAACGTGGAAAGACATTTTACCTACACATTTACGTGATGCATTGACGATTGGCGAAACAGGCTGGCGCAAGCAACTGCCGTTGAAGCTATTGGTGGTGATTGTGACTATCGCCATCATTATCTGTTCTGGCCCAACATGGCAGCGTGAGGCTTCGCCTTTTGGTGAAGACAAAGCGTCGATGTTGGTTGTGCTTGATAATAGTGAATCTATGCTTGCTAAAGATTTGCCTCCAAGTCGCTTGGAACGATCTAAGCAGAAAATTAGAGACTTATTGGCAGCTCGCAAAGGCGGTAATACGGGCTTAGTGGTTTATGCAGGCAGCGCACACGTGGCGATGCCCGTCACGCAAGACAGCAAGGTGTTTGAACCGTTTCTAGCGGCTATCACACCCGATATCATGCCTGTTTCAGGTAAGTCAGCAGAGGAAGCGTTGCCGCTCATCAATCAGCAATTGTCTGGTGAGTTAGGTTCGTCAGTGTTGTTGGTATCAGATGGTGTGAATCCAAGTACCACACGAGCTTTTGAAACTTTCTTTAACGAAAACCCATATCAGCTGCTGATTTTGGCTGCCGGAAATAGCGATGTGGTGAGCGATAACCCTGTCGACCTAGATTCACTGCGTAACTTAGCGAGTAAGACGGGTGGACGAGTGATTGAAGTGACCGTTGATGATTCGGATATCCAACAACTGAACAGAGCGGTTGAAAGAAACATGCAGCTCAACGGCGAATCTTCAATGCCTTGGAAAGACATGGGCTATGGACTGCTTATTCCAATGGCTTTCATTATGTTGCTATGGTTCAGAAAAGGGTGGTTGGTGCAGTGGTGTGTCGTTGGTTTGATGATCACAAGCAGCATGTATTCACCAGACACTTTGGCGAAAACAGTCAACTTAACCGCTGAGAAACCAGTTGTGGTGGAGTCGGTTACTACTTGGGACAAAACAGCTCAATGGTGGTGGGACTTATGGTTAACGCCCGATCAGCAAGGTCAACGCCTGTTGAATCAGAAAGAATATCTTCAAGCTGCCAAACATTTTACTGACCCAATGCGAAAGGGCGCGGCTTATTACTATGCTCGTGATTTTAAGCTCGCTCACAGTGCGTTTTTGCAAACCAAAACTGACCTTGGTTTGTACAATGCAGCGAGTGCGTTAGCTAGGCAGCGTGAATACCTTGCCGCACGAGACCTCTTGAAATCATTAAGTGAGAAAGAGGATCTGTCACCAGAACTAAGAACGGATGTGGAGAACAATCTTGCTGTGCTTAGTGGAATTGTCGAAGAGGTAAACCGAACCAGTGAAAGCCAGTCTGGAACCACAGATGGCCCTGAAGAATCTTTAGAACTCGAAGACGATCAGCCGCGAACGGGTGATGGCGCTGAAGAAGAAACGGTAGCGGAATTGATGCTTAAGGAAACACTTAACGCGAATGAGATTTTGGGCAGCCAAGAGCTTGCCGACAAGTGGTTAAAGCGAGTAGAAGCCGATCCTAAGTTCTTCTTGAAATCCAAATTCCAAATTCAGTTAAGAGATCCTGCGCCTTCCATCGAACAAGCGTCAAAACAGGAGCAAACGCAATGAGTCGATATGATTTAGCTCTTGAAGCGATTCAATCAAAGCGAGCGCGATTCACAGCCCGCACGTGGTTGTTGTCGATGACTCTTATGTTGAGTTGGTTTTTTCCTGCTGTTGCTTCTGCTGCCGATATCTTCGATCTGCAAAAAAGTGGTGACGTTGAGCTTATCGCTTGGATTGGCGAGAAACCCAAGTCAGGCGACAAAATAACGCCGGGCAAAGTCAGCGTAAATGAGCAGGTCATTCTGAACATTGAGGTGGCGACACCGCGCTGGTTAACGGGCGGCACTCGAATCGGCAGTATCGAAATCCCTAACGTTATCGCTAAGCAGCGTAACCAACTCGCGACGAACTACACAGAAAGAGTCGGTGGTACTACATGGTCACGTCAGCGTTGGGAAGTGACGCTTTATCCGATGACTTCCGGTGAGTTTGTTATTCCAACCGTACCGGTTCGTATCCAAGTTTCTGCTCCTGATGGTTCAAACGTGGGCGGTACGCTTTACACGCAGCCGATTAAGTTTGAAGCTTCGTTGCCTTCAGGTTTACTCGATAATGAAACGCCTTGGTTTTCTGCGACAGAAGTAGATATAGAGCAGCAATGGCAACGCTCAAGTGAAGAGCTAAAAGTTGGCGATGCTATTACTCGAACTATCACGATTAAGGCAAAAGACAGCTTTTCTGTGTTGCTGCCAGATGTGCTAACCAATAAGTCCACTAAGCAGTTCCAAGCTTACCCACAGCCCAACCGTTTGGATGACACTCAAGAACGTGGTGATTATCGCTCAAGCCGAGTTGAACAGACTGTATATGTGATTCAGAAGGGTGGTGAGTTTACGCTGCCAGAGTTTTCATTTCAGTGGTGGGACAGCAAAAATCAACGCCTTGAAAACGTGGTGATAAAAGGAGAAGTGTTTGAAGCCAAACACACAGTCCAATCTTTCATCAAAGCCTACATGTCGGTGTTTATTACTGTTGGTTTGGCGTTATTAGTCTGCATTGCGTTGATTATTTCCGTTAAGCGTTACTACGCAAATCGTCCAATACCAAGTTGGTTGGTATTACGTCGTTTACTCAAGCAAGGTAATTGGGCTGCATTAAGAACCTTTATCTACCGTCAATTGCGAAACGAAACCTCTCAGTTAGAACTGAATAAAGCGCAACATGATAAAGCGAAAAATGGTAAATCAAATGGGCAAAAGCGTTGGCTAGAGGATAGCGAAGCCCTTCAACAAGGATGTGAAGATAAAAACGTATTCACTCGTTTATGGAAAGGGTTACGTAACTTGCCCAACGAGAAATCAAGCCAGAGTCAATCTCGTTCAATTGCCGCTCGCTTGAAAATCCCTAAAGCCTTGCCAAACTTAAAAGATAGAACTAAGTAGCAAACTTTAGTTATTCGCATCGAACATAATCGGCAGGTTCTCTACTATGGGGAACCTGCTTCTTTAATATGGAACTGTATGAAAAGTACCGAACTAAATCTAATTCCTATATTTGTTGCTATCTATGAAGAGCAGAACTTATCTAGAGCTGCTAATCGCATGGATATAAGCCAACCAGCAGTGAGTAAAGCACTTGCAAGGTTGAGAGATATCTATGATGAGCCACTGTTTCATCGCACCACATCAGGCGTAGAGCCAACCACATTCGCTATTGATATCTATCCTGCAATGGCCGCTGCACTTAAAAACTTTACTTCTACCTTATCCGCATCAAGAGACTTCGATCCTAAAACCTCAGGCCGCGTGTTTTCCATTGCCTGCGTCTCGGCGGCGAGCTACGAAATGATGCCAAAAGTCATGCGGTTAATCAGCCAAGTCGCACCAGGTATCGCGTTAGAGGTTCATCCTCTGTTTACCGAAGACTATGAGTCTGATTTAAGGCTGCAAAGACACGACGTGATTGTTGATATGACGCCTAAAGGAAGAACCATGCTTAAGCACGAGGTGATTTCTACAGAAGAGCTGGTGGTGGTGTGTAGTAGTGATCATCCTACGGTTGGCGATACCATCGATATGGAACAGTTCTTAGCACTCGAGCATGTGGTGGTCTCTAGGTGGCATGCGCGCAAAAGCTTATTAAGCTCTGAGCACTATAGTGACCTTGAGAAACGTAGAATCGTGTATCGCGCAGCGGGCGTTGTAGAGATGCTTCCTGTTATCGAAGGCTCTGAGTACATCGGAGTAATGCCTATTTCATCAGTGCATTGTTTTGCTGAAAAGTACGCGGTAAAAACACTGCCATTGCCCTTCGAGTTGGAAGACCTCGATATGTGTATGATTTGGCATCCAAGCCGTACTAATGAACCAAGCCATAAGTGGTTACGAGCTAAGATCAAAGCGGCAGCAAAAGAGTTATCAAGTTAGCCTATACAAGGACATAGCCATGGACAGCATTCGCGTGATTTTAAACGGAAAGAAAGCCAATATCCCGGAATTAAGGCAAGCCATCTTTGCGGCGAGGGACAATGATATTGACCTGCAAGTTAGAGTGACTTGGGAATCGTCGGACATGTTTCGTTTGGTAAGCGAGGCAATATGCGATGGTGTTAAGCGTCTGATTGTTGTCGGTGGCGATGGAACGGTGAATGAAGCCGTTAACGCGCTCAACCTGTTCCGTGCCAGTGAAAGACCACAACTGGCGCTTGTCCCAATGGGCACTGCGAATGATTTTGCTACCGCAACGGGAATACCTAACGATATTTCGGGTGCTTTTGAACTAGCGCTGGAAGGCAAGGCGTTTGCGGTGGATAGCGTGCGTGCGAATGACCGCTATTTTATGAATGTCGCTGCGGCGGGTTTTGGTGCTGAAGTCACAGCTGAAACGCCAGTCGAGCTTAAAGATTTTCTCGGTGGCGGTGCGTATACACTAACAGGTGTGGTGAAAGCACTTGGCTTTAAGCCCTACAGTGGCACGTTGCCCATAGACAAAGGCAGCTTTACCGGCGAGATCCTTGTGGGTGCTTTTTGTAATGGTCGCTTAGCGGGTGGAGGACAAGAGTTAGCACCCAATGCATTGATTGATGATCGCTGTTTACCCAGTCGGGTATCGAGCTATCACGCGCCACCATGGCAAGGTGGGTTATCCAAGTCAGTGAGAAGTTCGCCCCGCTGTATGCGGCCTTGAAGGAGAACCTACTTCAACAAGTGGTGGTTCAGGCGGATGAAACGCCGCTCAATGTGCTCAAAGAAGAGAAGCAGTGTTATATGTGGCTCTACTGCTCAGGCGCTGACTCACCCGAAGCGGCACTGCCGAATGTGAAAAAATCGCCTTGTACGACTATCAAAACAGTCGCGCGAGGGTGTGCCCCGTGGACTTTTTAGGTGACTACAACGGTTATCTACAAACCGATGGCTACACGGCTTATCATGGTCTGCATCACGTCACTAATGTGGGGTGCTTAACGCAAGTTCATGGACGCGAAGAAGCTTCAAGGGGAAGGTAAATCGGGCAAGGCTGATAAAGTGCTGGCTAAACCCCAAAAGCTCTACGGGATAGAATCACGCTTAAAAGGTGCGCCTGCCGAAGAACGCAAAGCAGAGCGTTAAGCGTATGCCAAGCCGATACTGGATGAGCTTTACCAATGGATGACAACCCAGAAGGTGATAGGCTCTAGCCCACTAGGCAAAGCAATAAAGTACTAGCTCGGGCAATGGCCTAAACTCATTCGTTATATCGACGATGGTCACTTATCTATCGATAATAATCGCGCTGAACGCGCAATTAAACCGCTGGTTATTGGCAGGGAAAATTGGCTATTCTCCAACACACAAACGGTGCTGAGGCGAGCGCGATGCTTTACAGTATCGTCGAGACTGCAAAAGCCAACGGTCTTATCCTCTAAGACTACATGGTCAAGTGCATGAAAGAGCTCGCGAAAGCAGAGCCTGATATCGACGCACTTCTACCTTGGACCTCTTCGGGTCAAGTCAAAACAGACCTCAACAATATTGGCTTTGGCCTCGAAACTTACGTTTGGTGCTAACTATGCCATCGGACTCTAATAACATATTTGGGTTCTTTGATGAGTTTGAAGCTTCAGAAGGAGAGTCACAGCAACCCCCTATAGAGCTGTTTCAAGAACCCGTTGAAATTTTATCAACCCTAGATAGTCAGCCAAAGAAGGTACAACAAGAAGTCTTTGTGATAAATAAAAAGCGACATCCACTCACGGTAGTGAATATATGTAGGATCACGTCCTGCATAAGCGATTTATTCAAATTTAAAGAGTGAATTAATATCGCACCATAAAGAAAAAATACTTCAAATACTCCAGAAATGAGCATGGCTGAGCATAGGGATTCTCAGGTTTGATGATACCAATATCAGGTCAGATGGCCGAACACATTTATGGGTACAACCATGAATTTAACGCATCTGGTTATCGCTATCACTGTTGCTCTTTCTGCGTGGGGTAGTGATGAAACCAGCTCACGTCCTATTAAGCCAGAACCGCTTCAGACATTACCAACAGAGCAGGTTTCAGTATCCATCGGGGACGCGACTCTTTTCGCAAATAGAGAGTCTGTTGTGATCAATACCTTAGCAGGTGACGAGCAACGCGTATCCATTGAAGCGTTTAAAGGAATCACTTACGCCGATCAACAACGTTTTCAGCACAGTCACTCCGTCAATTAGAACACAATGCTGATAGCGCTATAGATGCGACACAATTTGGCGCCGTGTGCCCACAGCTTAAAATAACCCAGCAAGAGCAATCTGAAGATTGCTTGAATTTTAATATTTGGCGTCCTTCGGAGATCAATGGTTCAGAGTCATTACCCGTGTATGTCTTTATTCATGGTGGGGACTTTGAATATGGCGCAGGTTCTGATACCGACATTAACGGTGATACCGTCGTGGCTAAAAGATACCATTCGATATACGGGTGGCGTTGGCGCTGGAAAGGCGAACCTCGATATTTTCAAAGAGTTCAGTATAGGTGCGTCGTACAACAAAACGATTCAATTCGGCACAAAAAACTCGGGAGTCGCTGCGCTTCAGCAGCTCCAGTTTCGAGTGGCAAACACACCATTGATGCTGGGTGTGAAACATATTATTGGCCAGAGCTCGGTAGAGTTTGAGACCAGTAATGAAGATGTGAATAACGCTATCAATGGCGTTATTCAATATTTTATGGGCGAAAGCTCGGTGACCTCTGGGCTGGGTGTTGTCGCGGAATACGATAATGCGATTGATAATCGTTGGACCGTTTCTGCGTTTTATGGCCTGGGTAAAGCGACAGTAGAGGGCAGTCTGTCAGACGATGAAAGTGTCGATGCGTATGGTGCTGGATTTCGCTATCAGATAGCTTGCCGATATGGGTTACACATGGGGGTAGACCTCGCTTTTAGTGACGTTGACAGCGCGTTTTATATAACGGTTGGCAGTGGATTCTAATGATGGAAAGGTGGGTGTTAGTCAATCGATTGATTTTTCTACATGCAGCATAGTTTTCATAGCAATCATGAACTAATATTCTTTTACAACAAACATAACAGGTATCAATATGAAAAATTACGACCCAAATGAATTGGACGCTACGCAAGTATTACTTGATGGTGTCGATACAGATAAACGTTCGACTTTGACTAAGTTAGCGGTTGGGGCTGCGGCACTGCCTTTTGCCTCTGTTTTACATGCAGCCCCTGAAAAACTGGTTGGCCAAAACATCAAACTGATGCCTAACGAGAAAGGGCCATTTGATATCGTTATCGAAAATGGCCGTGTTGTTGATCCTGAAACTGGACTCGACGCAATTCGTCACGTCGGTATTAAAGGTAAGCGTATTGCTGCAATCTCAGACAAAAAGCTGCAAGGCAAAACAATCATCGATGCTGAAGGTCTCGTGGTTGCACCTGGCTTTATCGATATGCACGCTCACGGACAACAACTTCCTGCTGCCCGTGCTCAAGCATTCGATGGCGTAACCACCGCTCTTGAGATGGAATCTGGTCTATTCCCAATCGGAACGTACTACGATATTACTGCTGCTGAAGGTCGCCCGATTAATTACGGCGCTTCTGTAGCATGGACTTACGCTCGTATTCAAGCAAAAGAACCTACGATGCCAGCTCCTGATGGTACGATTGTTTGGTTCCAGAAAGCTTTTTCTAAAAACAATTGGCAAAATACCCTAGCAACCCCAGATGAATTAAAACAAATTCTGGGCTCGGTTGAGCAAGGTCTTAAAGAGGGGGGCTTAGGCATTGGTATTAACGCGGGTTACGCACCAGGTTATGGCCACAAAGAGTACTATGATCTTGCTAAACTAGCAAAACGCTATGAAGTACCAACCTACACTCACGTTCGTTACCTAAACAGCGCAGAGCCACAATCAAGCTTTGAAGCATACCAAGAACTCATTAGCCTGTCGGCGACAACGGGTGCACACATGCACATTTGTCACCTCAACAGCACGTCAGTACAAGATATCGAAGATTGTGCCGATTTAGTTCAATCCGCCATTGATCAAGGTTTAGCCGTTACTACTGAAGCTTATCCTTATGGTGCTGGCTCTTCCGTTATTGGCGCAGAAGTTTTCCGTGGTGACGATTGGTTACAACGTTGGGGTGTACCAAGCGCTAGCTACATGGAAGCGAATGGTAAAGCACTAAACCAAGAAAAAGTCACTGAACTACAAGCATCAGCGCCCGGTACCGTGGTTGTCATGCACTTCTTAAAACCCGATGAGAACAAAGAAGATCGCGCTAAAATGGACCGTTCAGTATTGTTCCCAGGTGCAGCTATCGCTTCAGATGCAATGCCTTGGATGGATGATAAAGGCGTATTAATTGAAGGTGATGTATGGCCACTTCCAAGCAACGCAATAGCTCACCCTCGCTCACTTGCTTGTTTCTCTCGTTTTATTGAAAAATATGTCGAGGAATACAAAGCGGTAACACTAGTAGAAGCGATGGAAAGAACTAGCTTAAACGCATGTCGTATTCTTGAGGATGCTGTGCCACAAATGGCAAATAAAGGTCGTATTCAAGTAGGTAAAGATGCTGATTTAGCTATTTTCAAACTTGATGAAGTAAAGGCCGTTGCAACATTTGATAAACCAAATGCCCTTTCTACAGGCATGAAATACGTACTTGTAAACGGGACACCTATCATTGAAGCTGGTGAAATGTTGTTAGATTCAAACCCAGGTGAAGCGGTTCGCAACAAAGTTACTGGCTAAGTTATCCTGACTTAAAAGGTTGGGCATTAGCTCAACCTTTTTTATTGCTTACCGAGTAAATATAGACAACGAAAATCGAAAGAGAGCATGCTATGAGCAAGAAGCCTATTCCAGTAACAATTTTAGCCGGATTTTTAGGAGCAGGGAAAACGACCCTACTAAACCATATATTAACCAATGCAAATGGAATGCGCATGGCTGTGATCGTCAATGATTTTGGATCAATCAATGTTGATGCGGAGTTAGTTAAATCTGAAAGTGAAAATATGATCAGCCTAGAGAATGGCTGTATCTGTTGTAACCTTGCAGAAGGACTAGTCGTTTCGGTAATGCGTTTACTCGCATTAGAGGAACGCCCAGACCATATTATTGTTGAAACTTCAGGTATCGCAGAACCCAAAGAAGTGGCACTTCAATTTGAAGATCCGGAACTGCAAGCACACGCACCTTTAAATGCAATCGTGACGACGATCGATGCGGAAAACATTTTAGGGCTAGAAGGCCCAATGGAGACGTTGTCGAAGCAGCAAATTCAAGTGGCTGACATTGTTCTGGTTAATAAAGTTGACCTAGTCGATGCTGATAAACTAGAGCAAGTCAAAGCATGGTGCCGAGTACAAGCTCCGTTTGCTAAATTGATTGATATTTCATTCGGCGAAGTGGATTTACCTATCTTATTTGATGCCCCTGAAAGTACGCGCTTTGTCACTAACAAAATAGCGGCTGATCAAAAGGAATGCCAGCACCATGATTGTCATGATGAGCACTGTCATCACGTGAACCATGATTTCGAAACATTCAGCTTTGAAACTGATCAACCGCTTAATCTACAAAGTTTGTATCCTCTACTGCAACAGTTTTCAATTGATGCTTATCGCATGAAAGGTATTTTAAATTTAACCGATCGTCCTGATCATCGCTGTGTATTTCAGTGCACGGGCCAGCGAGCCAATGTGACGGTTGGAGATGCATGGGAAGATGATGAATCTCGTTCGTCACGGTTAGTCTTCATTGGACCTAAAGGTGGCCTTGATAAAGAGAGTATGCGTAAAAAACTGAACGCACTGGTGGCGTAGTTAGAACGGAAATGGAGTAGATGGCAAGCCTATCAACCTAGCGCTTGCCTATACCTAGCTTACCTCTGCCTACTTTGCATTGACTCATCCTAAGCATCCTTATCTTATTGAATTATTGGCTAATTTCGATTCTATTCGGTTTTTCCAAATCCATATTGCTCATTCCCCTCGCCATCTGAAACAAAATAGTCTTATCGATTTTCGAGACTCTGTTCATCAGTACCTTCTCAGAATCGGTTAACGTCAAAAAGCAGATAAAGACTCAATCGTGGGTTATTGGGGCGTGTTGATCAGCGATTGTTAGCTCGATGGTTAGTCCTCAATGATGGAATCAAAATGACGACTAAATATAGAATAAACCATGATTTGTCCCGCCATAATCGCGCCAAACATCAGCAAGGCGGACAGACCAATATTCGGAATGGGTAAAATGGAGGTCGCAAAGAAGGACTCACTTGCTCCGACAATGATTCGACTACCGGGGACAAGAATGATGATCCCTTGAATAATGTATATGAGTGGTGGAACGTGACGCAATTTTCCCATCCCCAACCCGTAAAGCGTAATGAGTATTGTGCTTACCCATGTACCTACAACCCAATCGGAAGTAAACCAATGTGGCCCCCACATGCCAATTGCCGCGACAGGAAGGCCTAAGAGAATTTCTGTCATACTTGCGTTGAAAATAAGGCCAATAGCGACAGAAATCCCGATCAGTGCGGTGACATGAAGAACGAATGGGATTTCATCAATAAATACCGGTACCGATAATGGTTGATTGATTATGTTGGCTAAGCCTAACCCCATAACAATGCCGATGAATATTTTCATTACTATGAGTGTGCTTTGTGCAAGCAGTTCGATACCTGACCGAAAGTCATTGAGAGCAAGACTGGCTAAGCCGTTGGTGACGGTTAACCCAGGAATAAAAAGGACAATGGAAGAAATGCACAGTGCCAATGTTGGTAAGCCGGGAACCTGTGCCGCTATCATACCGGTTAAAAAACTGGCTACTAAGGCGACAAAGAACTCGACAAGAATGCTTCTTGGCCCAGTCAGGAAAATTTGTGCTAGCCAGGCTATAGCGCCCAGAATAATGGATAAACCGACCGCCAGATAAGTACTGCCAACTAACATTAAATAACATGGCGGAAGCAATAAATTGGCAAAGCACAAGGTACGATTCGAGTAGGTTTCTGAACCTTCGTAATGGGAATGAGTCGAAAACCCTTTAAGCGTTGCGACTAAATCACGTAAGTTAACCGAGGGTGGTTTTTTGTTTTCCATCACGACTTTTTGCGTGGGTTGCTCAAAAATAGTGATGACTTTTGTCGGGGTCACATCAATAGAGACATCAATGTTCTGGCGTTTTGCATAAGCTTGAGTGTATTGAGCTACCGAGTAAGGCGCACAACCAGATTGATGTAATCGGTCCGAAAAGCTCAAAATTTCTTGCTGGCATTGTTCGATATGATTTGTTTGTTTCATTCTGTTTGTTTCTCAATAACCAAGGCGATATATGTTTGAGGGGCATTCTAATTCAATAGTATCCTCATTCAAGCGTAACCAATAGTCGTGTATAGAGGACGGGCCCCTACAAACGAACAAGGCAATGGTTAAAAAGATAGGATTCATTGAATGAGAGGTTATCAGTTTATCGTTGAGGTAAATCAGTCATTGTTGAAGCTGCAACCTCAAAAATAGATCCGCTCACGCAGCTATTTGAAGGCGTAAAACTCCAAATCCATGAGGTGATTGATTTAACTCTGAGGCTTTTAGAAAAGCTCGGTAATGAGTAAAGGAAACTAATATTTAGGAAATGGAAGCCTAAATAAGATTGATGATGAGCGTTAGAATCACAACTAGAATGGAACCGACATAAGCAATTTCAATAATGTTTGAATCAATCCAGTTGCAGTATGCTTGAATTGCTAAACTCAGTTTGTTTTTCATAATGGCCTTTGGAAAATTAACCGAAATCTACTGTAAATAATAGCTTATTATGAGTGAGCTTTGATGACGGTTTCAAAGGTTCCTTAGCGCTAACAGTGTGATTGCGGCGCTCACGTATTAACAATATCGTCCCGTGGGTTCATGGGGCGGATACAGTCGATAAGGTTTAAGAGCAGAAAGTTGGGCTAAAAAAAAGGTTCATCGCGGC
>NZ_JBFRVD010000026.1:0-14437 GCF_041474985.1 Vibrio sp. 10N.222.49.C9
ACAACTGACGTAACAGGCGACATCACTCTACCAGAAGGCGTAGAAATGGTAATGCCAGGTGACAACGTTCAAATGACTGTTGAGCTAATCGCTCCAATCGCAATGGACGAAGGTCTACGTTTCGCAATCCGCGAAGGTGGCCGTACAGTTGGTGCTGGTGTTGTAGCTAAAATCTTCGCTTAATAGCATTTAGATTTTTGCACTCTCTTCATTAGAAGAGCACGCATCTGAAAAGGGGAGCTTCGGCTTCCCTTTTGTTTTCTCAAAAGAAATATTACCTTCCATCTATCTTCTTCCCTCTCGATACAAAACCAACTTCCAATAAATTGCGATTATTTTTCCAACACTACTTGCATACTAAAGTGTGATCTGTATAATGCATCGCACTGGCTAACGCTGGTTGTGAACCAATGAGCACTGAGGAGTAGGTCTTACCTAGTAATGTATACTCAGCTTATGTTCGCGGTTAATAAAAATAGTAAACTTCTTGTTTACTTCAAAAGTTAACTGACAATGCGTCCTAATTTTGGGTGCTACGGTTTCACATAAATCAATCGGCATTCTCTCGTTTTATCGGGTTTGAGTGGCGATATTGTTTGTGTAATTTTTAATAATTGGAGCTCTGTCTCATGCAGAACCAACGTATTCGTATCCGCCTTAAAGCGTTTGATTACAAGCTAATCGATGCTTCAACTGCGGAAATCGTTGAAACAGCAAAACGTACTGGCGCACAGGTTCGTGGTCCTATTCCACTTCCTACTCGTAAAGAGCGTTTCACTGTTCTTACCTCTCCACACGTCAACAAAGATGCACGTGATCAGTACGAAATCCGTACTCACAAGCGTTTGATCGACATCGTTGAGCCAACAGATAAAACTGTTGATGCTCTAATGCGTCTTGATCTTGCAGCTGGCGTTGATGTTCAAATCAGCCTAGGTTAAGGGAGATAAGAATAATGATTGGTCTAGTCGGACGTAAAGTGGGTATGACCCGCGTATTTACTGAAGAAGGCGTTTCTATCCCAGTAACTGTTGTTGAGGTTGAAGCGAACCGTATTTCTCAAGTTAAAACTCTTGAGACAGACGGCTACGCAGCAATCCAAGTAACTACTGGTGCTAAGAAAGCTAACCGTGTAACTAAACCTGAAGCTGGTCACTTCGCGAAAGCGGGTGTAGAAGCAGGTCGCGGTCTTTGGGAATTCCGTTTAGAAAACGGCGAAGAGTTTGAAGTTGGCGCTGAGCTAAACGTAGAACTTTTCAACGAAATTAAAAAAGTAGACGTTACTGGTACATCTAAAGGTAAAGGCTTCCAAGGCGCTATCAAGCGTTGGAACTTCTCTACTCAAGATATGACTCACGGTAACTCTTTGTCTCACCGCGCACCGGGTTCAATTGGCCAATGTCAAACTCCAGGCCGCGTGTTTAAAGGCAAGAAAATGGCAGGTCACATGGGTGCTGAGCGTGTAACGACTCAAAACCTAGAGATCGTACGTGTTGACGCTGAGCGCAATCTACTCCTTATTAAAGGTGCAGTACCGGGCTCAACAGGCGGAAACGTGATCGTAAAACCTGCTGTTAAAGCATAACGTCTAGGAGTAAGTAATGGAATTGATGGTTAAAGGTGCTGATGCACTAACTGTTTCCGAGACTACTTTCGGACGTGACTTCAACGAAGCTCTTGTACACCAAGTAGTTGTTGCATATGCAGCAGGTGCTCGTCAAGGTACTCGTGCTCAAAAGACTCGTTCTGAAGTATCTGGCGGTGGCGCTAAGCCATGGCGTCAAAAAGGTACTGGCCGCGCACGTGCTGGTACAATTCGTAGCCCAATCTGGCGTACAGGTGGTGTTACTTTTGCTGCGAAACCACAAGATCACAGCCAAAAAGTAAACAAAAAAATGTACCGCGGTGCTATGAAGAGCATTCTTTCTGAGCTAGTTCGTCAAGAGCGTTTAATCGTTGTTGATAACTTCTCTGTAGAAGCACCAAAAACAAAAGAACTTGTAGTTAAGCTTAAAGAGCTTGAGCTAAGCGACGTTCTGATTGTGACTGGCGAAGTAGATGAAAATCTATTCTTAGCTGCTCGTAACCTATACAAAGTAGATGCACGTGATGTTGCTGGTGTTGATCCAGTATCACTAATCGCTTTCGACAAGGTTCTAATGACTGCTGACGCAGTTAAGCAAGTTGAGGAGATGCTAGCATGATCACTGAAGAGCGTATCTTAAAAGTTCTACGTGCTCCGCACATCTCTGAAAAAGCAACTATGGCAGCTGAGAAAGCGAACACTATCGTTTTCAAAGTAGCTAAAGATGCAACTAAGAAAGAGATCAAAGCAGCTGTAGAAAAGCTATTTGAAGTTGAAGTTAAGTCTGTAAATACTCTTGTATTAAAGGGTAAGACCAAACGTCAAGGTATGCGTGAAGGCCGTCGTTCAGACGTTAAGAAAGCCTACGTTACTTTGAAAGAAGGTCAAGATCTTGACTTCGTTGGCGGC
The DNA here is from genome assembly GCF_041474985.1 of Vibrio sp. 10N.222.49.C9. NCBI lineage: Bacteria > Pseudomonadati > Pseudomonadota > Gammaproteobacteria > Vibrionales > Vibrionaceae > Vibrio > Vibrio sp. 10N.222.49.C9. The sequence continues at coordinate 2,495 of NZ_JBFRVD010000026.1, forward strand.
GCGGAATAACAGGAGTAGTAAAAATGGCTATTGTTAAATGTAAGCCGACTTCCCCTGGTCGTCGTCACGTCGTTAAAGTTGTTAACGCTGACCTACACAAGGGTAAGCCATACGCACCACTTCTAGAGAAAAACTCTAAGAACGGTGGTCGTAACAACAACGGTCGTATTACAGTACGTCACATCGGTGGTGGTCATAAGCACCATTACCGTGTAATTGACTTCAAACGTACTAAAGATGGCATCCCAGCGAAAGTTGAGCGTCTAGAATACGATCCAAACCGTAGTGCTAACATCGCTCTAGTTCTGTACGCAGACGGTGAGCGTCGTTACATCATTGCACCTAAAGGTGTTAACGCAGGCGACCAGATTCAATCTGGCGTAGATGCTGCAATCAAAGCAGGTAACACTCTGCCGATGCGCAACATCCCAGTAGGTTCTACTGTACACTGTGTTGAACTTAAGCCTGGTAAAGGTGCTCAACTAGCTCGTTCGGCTGGTGCTTATGCTCAAATCATCGCTCGCGATGGTGCATACGTAACTATCCGTCTACGTTCTGGTGAGATGCGCAAAGTTCTTTCTGAAGGTCGTGCAACGATCGGTGAAGTTGGTAACTCTGAGCATATGCTACGTGAACTTGGTAAAGCTGGTGCTTCACGCTGGCGCGGCGTACGTCCAACCGTACGTGGTGTAGTAATGAACCCGGTGGATCACCCACATGGTGGTGGTGAAGGCCGCACATCTGGTGGTCGTCACCCAGTTTCTCCTTGGGGCGTTCCTACTAAGGGCTTCAAGACTCGTAAGAACAAGCGCACTGACAAGTACATCGTACGTCGTCGCACTAAATAATTTATAAAGAGGAATCGCCATGCCACGTTCTCTCAAGAAAGGTCCTTTTATTGACCTACACTTGCTGAAGAAGGTAGAGAAAGCGGTGGAAAGCGGAGACAAAAAGCCTATTAAGACTTGGTCCCGTCGCTCAATGATCATCCCAACAATGATTGGTTTGACCATCGCTGTCCATAATGGTCGTCAGCACGTTCCAGTTTTCGTTACCGAAGAAATGATCGGTCACAAACTGGGCGAATTTGCACCAACTCGTACTTATCGCGGTCATGCTGCAGATAAGAAAGCTAAGAAGAAATAAGGAGTAGATGATGGAAGCTTTAGCTAAACATAACTTTGCTCGTATTTCTCCACAGAAAGCTCGCTTAGTTGCAGACCAAATTCGCGGTAAGTCGGTAGACCAAGCTCTAGAAATTCTAACTTTCAGCAACAAAAAAGCTGCTGTATTAGTTAAGAAGGTTCTTGAGTCAGCTATCGCTAACGCGGAACATAACGAAGGTGCAGATATCGACGATCTAAATGTCGCTAAAATCTTCGTAGATGAGGGCCCTATCATGAAGCGTATTATGCCTCGTGCTAAAGGTCGTGCGGATCGTATCTTGAAGCGTTCAAGCCACATCACTATTGTTGTAGCAGATCGCTAAAGACTAGGAGAGTAAGCAATGGGTCAGAAAGTACATCCTAATGGTATTCGTCTTGGCATCGTTAAGCCTTGGAATGCTACATGGTTTGCTAATACCAACGAATTCGCTGACAACCTAGACGGCGACTTCAAGGTACGTCAGTTCCTTACAAAGGAACTACAAAAAGCATCATTATCTCGTATCGTTATCGAGCGTCCAGCTAAGAGCATCCGTGTGACTATTCACACTGCTCGCCCTGGCGTTGTTATCGGTAAGAAAGGTGAAGACGTAGAGAAGCTACGCGCAGCTGTAGCTAAAATCGCAGGTGTACCAGCGCAAATTAACATCGCTGAAGTACGTAAGCCTGAGCTAGATGGTCAGCTTGTAGCTGATAGCATCGCGTCTCAACTAGAGCGTCGTGTTATGTTCCGTCGTGCAATGAAGCGTGCGGTACAAAATGCTATGCGTCTAGGCGCTAAAGGCATCAAAGTACAAGTAGGCGGCCGTCTTGGCGGTGCTGAAATCGCACGTTCAGAGTGGTACCGTGAAGGCCGTGTGCCTCTACACACTCTACGTGCAGACATTGATTACGCAACTTCTTCGGCTCACACTCAATACGGTGTGATCGGCATTAAAGTTTGGATCTTCAAAGGTGAGATTCTAGGCGGTATGCCAGCTGCTAACGCAGTAGAGCCAAAAGGCGATAAGCCTAAGAAGCAGCGTAAAGGCCGTAAGTAAGGAGTCGAACGATGCTACAACCAAAACGTACTAAGTTCCGCAAGGTTATGACTGGTCGTAACCGTGGTCTAGCTAAAGGTACTGAAGTAAGCTTCGGCGAATTCGGTCTTAAAGCTGTTGGCCGTGGTCGTCTGACTGCACGTCAAATCGAAGCGGCACGTCGTGCTATGACACGTCACATTAAGCGTCAAGGTCAAATCTGGATCCGTGTTTTCCCAGACAAACCGATTACTGAAAAGCCTCTTGAAGTTCGTCAAGGTAAAGGTAAAGGTTCAGTTGCGTACTGGGTTGCTCAAATCCAACCAGGCAAAGTTATGTACGAGATGAATGGCGTACCTGAAGAGTTGGCACGTGAAGCGTTCCGCCTAGCGGCACGTAAACTGCCTGTTAAAACTACTTTTGTAACTAAGCAGGTGATGTGATGAAAGCACAAGATCTACGCGAAAAGAACGTTGAAGAGCTTAACGCTGAGCTATTGAATTTGCTACGTGAACAGTTCAACTTGCGCATGCAAGCTGCAACTGGTCAACTTCAGCAAACTCATACTCTAAAAGCTGTACGCCGTGACATCGCACGTGTGAAAACTGTTTTGACTGAAAAGGCAGGCGCATAATGAGCGAAACTAACCGCATCCAGCAAGGCCGTGTAGTAAGTGACAAGATGGACAAGTCTATCGTTGTTGCTATTGAACGTACTGTAAAACACCCGATTTACGGCAAGTTCATCAAACGCACGACTAAAGTACACGCACACGACGAAGACAACACTTGTGGCCTAGGCGACAAAGTTGAAATCGCTGAGTGTCGTCCTCTGTCTAAGACTAAGTCTTGGACATTGGTTAAAGTTCTAGAAAAAGCGAAGATTTAATCTTTGTAATTCTATAACTTATAAGCGGCTCCAAATTATTTTTTGGAGCCGCTTGTTTTTTGTCTACCCAATTTAAAAAAAGGGTGGTACAATTCGCGTCCCTTTTAAAGAGGCAGCCCGACCCGAGAGGGTCTAGTTTTAATATTTAGCGGAGCACTAACAATGATCCAGATGCAAAGTACACTTGACGCAGCAGATAACTCTGGCGCGCGCAAGGTAATGTGTATTAAGGTTCTGGGTGGCTCTCACCGCCGTTATGCACATATCGGTGACGTCATCAAGGTTACAGTGAAGGAAGCGATTCCTCGCGGTAAAGTAAAGAAAGGTGATGTTCTGAAGGCGGTAGTAGTGCGCACCCGTAAAGGCGTTCGTCGCCCAGACGGTTCTGTCATTCGCTTCGACAGTAATGCTTGTGTATTGTTAAATGACACTACTGAGCAACCAGTCGGCACACGTATCTTTGGTCCTGTGACTCGTGAACTTCGTAACGCGAAATTCATGAAGATTGTATCACTAGCACCTGAAGTTCTGTAAGGAGCGGCAATATGGCAGCTAAAATCCGTCGTAATGACGAAGTAATCATTCTTGCTGGTAAAGATAAAGGCAAGAAAGGTAAAGTAACTAAGGTTCTGACAACTGGTAAAGTTATCGTTGAAGGCATCAACCTTGTTAAGAAACACCAAAAGCCGGTTCCGGCTCTAGGTCAACAAGGTGGCATCGTTGAACAAGAAGCAGCTATTGATGCTTCTAACGTTGCTGTTTTTAACGCGGCTACTGGTAAAGCAGACCGTATCGGTTTCCGTATCGAAGATGGCAAGAAAGTTCGTTTCTTCAAATCTAACGGCGAAACTGTTTCTAACTAATTAGAAGTAATTTGGAGTTCTACTATGGCGAAACTGCATGATTACTACAAGTCGTCTGTAGTCGCTGAGCTTACCAAAGAGTTCAGCTACACAAGCGTCATGCAAGTCCCTAGGATTGAGAAAATCACCCTAAATATGGGCGTTGGTGAAGCAATCAACGATAAGAAACTGCTAGAAAACGCAGCAGCTGATATGGCAACGATCTCTGGTCAAAAGCCACTTATCACTAAAGCGCGTAAATCTGTAGCTGGTTTCAAAATTCGTGAAGGCTACCCAATTGGTTGTAAAGTAACCTTGCGTGGTGAGCGCATGTGGGAATTTTTAGAGCGTTTAATCTCTATCGCACTTCCACGTGTACGTGATTTCCGTGGTGTTAGCGCTAAGTCTTTTGACGGTCGCGGTAACTACAGCATGGGCGTTCGCGAGCAAATCATCTTTCCGGAAATCGACTACGATAAAGTCGATCGTGTCCGCGGTCTTGATATCACTATCACGACTTCTGCGGGTTCCGATGAGGAAGGCCGAGCTCTGCTGGCTGCCTTTAACTTCCCATTCCGTAAGTAAGGGTAGGGTTACTGTTATGGCTAAACAATCAATGAAAGCACGTGAAGCTAAACGTGCAAAACTAGTAGCTAAGTTCGCTGAAAAGCGTTCTGCGCTAAAAGTTATCATTAGCGATGTAAACGCATCTGAAGAAGATCGTTGGAATGCGGTTCTTAAACTGCAATCTCTTCCACGTGATTCAAGTGCATCACGTCAGCGCAACCGTTGCAACCAAACTGGTCGTCCACACGGTTACCTACGTAAATTCGGTCTAAGCCGCATTAAGGTTCGTGAAGCTTGCATGAAAGGCGAGATTCCGGGTCTTCGTAAGGCTAGCTGGTAATTGCCACTTAATCATTTGGAGTAAATCTTATGAGCATGCAAGATCCGATTTCGGATATGCTGACCCGAGTTCGTAACGGTCAGGCAGCAAACAAAGTTGCTGTAAAAATGCCTTCTTCAAAGCTTAAAGTTGCAATTGCTGCATTACTTAAAGCTGAAGGTTACATCGTAGACTTCGCTGTTAACAGCGAAGCAAAACCTGAGCTAGAAGTTACTCTTAAGTACTTCCAAGCTAAACCTGTAATCGAGCAAATCAAGCGTGTATCACGTCCTGGTCTAAGAGTTTATAAAAATAAAGACTCTTTACCTACAGTGATGGGTGGTCTTGGTATTGCAGTTGTTTCTACTTCCAAGGGTCTGATGTCTGACCGTGCTGCTCGTAAAGCAGGTCTTGGCGGTGAAATCATCTGTTACGTAGCTTAAGGAGTAGATTATGTCTCGTGTTGCTAAAGCACCTGTCGCTATTCCAGCTGGCGTAGAGGTGAAACTAAACGGCCAAGAAGTTACTGTAAAAGGTAGCAAAGGTGAGCTTACTCGCGTTCTTAACAGCGCCGTAGTTATTGCACAGGAAGAAACCAACCTAACTTTCGGTCCGAAAGAAGGTGTTACTAACGCATGGGCACAAGCTGGTACAGCTCGCGCTCTAGTTAATAACATGGTTGTGGGTGTTACTGAGGGCTTCACTAAGAAGCTAACTCTTAAGGGTGTTGGTTACCGTGCTGCTATGAAAGGCAACTCTGTAGCTCTAACTCTTGGTTTTTCTCACCCAGTAGAGCACGCTCTACCTGAAGGTATTAAAGCTGAGTGCCCTAGCCAAACTGAGATCATCATTACTGGTTGCGATAAGCAAGTAGTAGGTCAAGTTGCGGCTGACATTCGTTCTTACCGTGCTCCTGAGCCTTACAAAGGCAAAGGTGTTCGTTACGCAGATGAAAATGTGCGTACTAAAGAAGCTAAGAAGAAGTAAGGTATCACTATGGATAAGAAAGCATCTCGCATCCGTCGTGCTACACGTGCACGTCGTAAGATTGCAGAACTTGGTGCAACTCGCCTGGTAGTACACCGTACTCCTCGCCATGTTTACGCACAAGTTATCGCGGCAAACGGCTCTGAGGTTATCGCAGCTGCTTCTACTGTAGAAAAAGCGATCCGTGAGCAAGTTAAGAACACTGGTAACGTTGATGCAGCTAAAGCAGTTGGTAAAGCTGTTGCTGAGCGCGCTCTTGAAAAAGGCGTAGCTTCAGTTGCATTTGATCGTTCTGGTTTCCAATACCACGGTCGAGTAGCGGCGCTAGCAGAATCTGCTCGCGAAGCTGGTCTGAAATTCTAAGGTAGGGTTGGAAGATGGCTAAAGAACAACAACAAGCTAATGATTTGCAAGAAAAGCTGATCGCAGTTAACCGTGTATCTAAGACGGTTAAAGGTGGTCGAATCATGAGCTTTACTGCACTAACAGTAGTTGGTGACGGTAACGGTCGCGTAGGTTTCGGTTACGGCAAAGCTCGTGAAGTACCTGCTGCGATTCAAAAAGCAATGGAAAAAGCGCGCCGTAACATGGTTACAGTATCGCTTAACGAAGGCACTCTTCACCACCCGGTGAAAGGTCGTCATTCGGGCTCTAAAGTTTACATGCAGCCAGCTGCAGAAGGTACAGGTGTTATTGCCGGCGGTGCAATGCGTGCTGTACTTGAAGTTGCGGGCGTACATAACGTACTTTCTAAAGCATACGGTTCAACGAACCCGATCAACATCGTTCGTGCAACGATTGGTGCTCTAGTAGACGTTAAGTCACCAGAAATGGTTGCTGCTAAACGTGGTCTAACTGTTGAATCTATTTCGGAGTAAGCACACGATGGCAACTATTAAAGTAACTCAAACTAAAAGCTCAATTGGTCGCCTACCTAAGCACAAAGCGTGTCTTAAAGGTCTAGGTCTTCGTCGCATCAACCATACAGTAGAACTTGAAGATACACCGTGCGTACGCGGTATGATCAACAAGGTTTACTACATGGTTAAGATTGAGGAGTAATCAGAATGCGTTTGAATACTCTATCACCGGCTGCTGGCTCTAAACCTTCTAAGAAGCGTGTAGGTCGTGGTATCGGTTCTGGCCTTGGTAAAACAGGTGGCCGCGGTCACAAAGGTCAAAAGTCACGTTCTGGCGGCTCTGTTCGTCCAGGTTTTGAAGGCGGTCAAATGCCTCTAAAACAACGTCTACCTAAATTCGGTTTCACTTCTCGTAAGAGCCTAGTGTCTGCTGAAGTTCGTCTAGCTGAGCTAGCGAAAGTAACAGGTGACGTAGTTGATCTTAACAGCCTTAAAGCTGCTAACGTTATCACTAAGAACATCGAGTTTGTTAAGATTGTTCTTTCTGGTGACCTAAGCAAAGCTGTGACTGTTAAAGGTCTACGCGTGACTAAAGGCGCTAAAGCTGCAATCGAAGCTGCAGGCGGTAAAATCGAGGAATAATCTCGAGGAACGAGGTACAGATGGCTAAGAAACCAGGACAAGATTTTCGTAGTGCTCAGAGCGGCTTAAGTGAACTAAAGTCGCGCTTATTATTCGTAATTGGTGCACTTTTAGTATTCCGAGCCGGCTCTTTTGTGCCGATCCCTGGTATTGACGCAGCTGTACTTGCCGATTTGTTCGATCAGCAAAAAGGTACCATCGTAGAAATGTTTAACATGTTCTCCGGTGGTGCTCTTGAGCGTGCATCTATATTAGCATTGGGTATCATGCCGTACATTTCGGCATCGATCGTAGTCCAATTGCTAACTGTAGTTCATCCAGCGTTAGCGGAACTCAAGAAAGAGGGTGAAGCAGGCCGTCGTAAGATAAGCCAATATACACGCTACGGCACGCTTGTACTTGCAACATTCCAAGCTATTGGTATCGCAACAGGCTTACCAAACATGGTCGACAATCTGGTTGTTATCAACCAAACCATGTTTACGCTTATTGCTACCGTGAGTTTAGTAACTGGTACCATGTTCTTAATGTGGTTAGGTGAACAAATCACTGAGCGAGGAATCGGTAATGGTATTTCCATTCTGATTTTTGCAGGTATTGTTGCTGGATTGCCTTCTGCAATCGGTCAAACAATCGAGCAAGCGCGTCAAGGTGAATTGCATGTGCTTCTTCTGCTGTTGATTGCTGTATTGTCTTTTGCTGTTATTTACTTCGTAGTTTTCATGGAACGTGGTCAACGTCGTATCGTCGTTAACTATGCGAAACGTCAACAAGGTCGTAAAGTTTTTGCAGCACAAAGCTCTCACTTGCCTCTTAAGATTAATATGGCAGGTGTTATTCCAGCGATTTTCGCATCAAGTATTATTTTGTTCCCAGGAACATTAGCGCAGTGGTTTGGTCAAAATGGTGAAAGCAGCGCGTTCGGTTGGTTAACTGACGTGTCATTAGCTCTTAGCCCAGGTCAACCTTTGTATGTAATGCTTTATGCAGCAGCTATAATCTTCTTCTGTTTCTTCTATACAGCGTTGGTGTTTAACCCACGTGAAACAGCTGATAACTTGAAGAAGTCTGGTGCATTCGTACCCGGTATCCGCCCAGGTGAGCAGACAGCGAAATATATCGATAAAGTGATGACTAGACTAACCCTTGCGGGCGCTCTATACATTACTTTTATATGTCTGATTCCTGAGTTCATGATGGTCGCGTGGAACGTTCGTTTCTACTTTGGCGGCACATCACTACTAATCGTAGTGGTAGTTATCATGGATTTCATGGCACAGGTACAGACTCATCTGATGTCACAACAGTATGATTCTGTGTTAAAGAAAGCGAATCTGAAGGGTTACGGCCGTTAATTCGGTGGTAACAATTTCGATTCCATTTACGGAGTTTAGCAATGAAAGTTCGTGCTTCCGTTAAAAAAATCTGCCGTAACTGTAAAGTTATCAAGCGTAACGGTGTCGTTCGCGTGATTTGCAGTGAGCCAAAGCATAAGCAACGCCAAGGCTAATTAGCAGAAATTTTTACTTGAAATACAAGGTAGAGTCGAGTATATTCCTCGGCCTACCTTTTGCGTGCAAAAGAAGTAGTATGCCGCAGCGTATCCATAACGGGCTTTGCTGCGGATAATTCTTTTATGAACCCCTTAGGAGTGAATAATGGCCCGTATAGCCGGCATTAACATTCCTGATCATAAGCATTCTGTAATTGCACTTACTGCAATCTACGGTATCGGTAAAACTCGCTCTCAAGCTATTCTAGCTGAAGTGGGTATTGCTGAAGATGCTAAGATCAGTGAACTAACTGAAGAGCAGATCGATCAACTGCGTGATGGTGTAGCTAAGTACACTGTAGAAGGTGATCTACGTCGTGAAGTATCGATGAACATCAAGCGTCTTATGGACCTTGGCTGTTACCGCGGTCTTCGTCATCGTCGCAGTCTACCACTACGTGGACAGCGTACTAAAACCAACGCTCGCACCCGTAAGGGTCCGCGCAAGCCGATCAAGAAATAGTCGGATAAGGTAGAGTACAATGGCAAAACAACCAACTCGCGCGCGTAAGCGCGTACGCAAGCAAGTAGCTGATGGCGTAGCGCACATTCATGCTTCTTTCAACAACACAATCGTAACTATCACTGACCGTCAAGGCAACGCTCTTGCATGGGCTACAGCAGGTGGTTCAGGTTTCCGTGGTTCTCGTAAATCTACTCCGTTCGCAGCACAAGTTGCAGCTGAGCGTTGTGGTGAAATGGCTAAAGAATATGGCCTAAAGAACTTGGAAGTTATGGTTAAGGGTCCAGGTCCAGGTCGCGAATCTACTGTTCGTGCACTGAACGCTGCTGGTTTCCGTATCACTAACATTGTTGATGCGACACCAATCCCTCATAACGGTTGTCGTCCACCTAAGAAACGTCGCGTTTAAGTTTCGTTTCTAGGAATATTGGAGAAAGATCATGGCAAGATATTTGGGTCCTAAGCTTAAGCTTAGCCGTCGCGAAGGTACTGACTTATTCCTTAAGTCTGGTGTCCGTGCGATCGATACCAAGTGTAAAATTGATAACGCACCAGGTGTACACGGCGCTCGTCGCGGTCGTCTATCTGAGTATGGCGTTCAGCTTCGTGAGAAGCAAAAAGTTCGTCGTATCTACGGCGTTCTAGAAAAACAATTCCGCAACTACTACAAAGAAGCTGCACGTCTTAAAGGCAACACAGGTGCAAACCTGCTTCAGCTTCTTGAAGGTCGTCTTGATAACGTAGTTTACCGTATGGGCTTTGGCGCCACTCGTGCTGAATCTCGTCAACTAGTTAGCCACAAGTCTATTCTAGTTAACGGTAAAGTTGTAAACGTTCCTTCTTTCAAAGTAGCGGCAAACGACGTTGTTTCTATCCGCGAGAAAGCTAAACAGCAATCTCGTATTAAAGCGGCTCTAGAAGTTGCTGAACAACGTGAAAAGCCAACTTGGATTGAAGTAGATGCTGGCAAAATGGAAGGTACATTCAAGCGTATGCCTGAGCGTTCTGACCTATCAGCTGACATCAATGAACACTTGATCGTCGAACTTTACTCTAAGTAAGGTTAAAAAAAGAGAGGACACAATGCAGGGTTCTGTAACAGAATTTCTTAAGCCGCGTCTTGTTGACATTGAACAGATCAATACGACACACGCGAAAGTAACTCTTGAGCCATTAGAGCGCGGTTTCGGCCACACTCTAGGTAATGCTCTTCGCCGCATTCTTCTATCTTCTATGCCGGGTTGTGCCGTAACAGAAGTTGAAATTGAAGGTGTGCTACACGAATACAGCACTAAAGAAGGCGTTCAGGAAGATATCCTGGAAATCCTTCTAAACCTTAAAGGTTTGGCTGTACGCGTTGCTGAAGGCAAAGATGAAGTGTTTATTACACTGAACAAATCAGGCTCAGGCCCTGTTGTTGCAGGTGACATCACCCACGATGGTGATGTAGAGATCGCTAACCCTGAGCACGTAATTTGTCACCTAACGGATGACAACGCTGAGATCGCTATGCGTATCAAAGTAGAACGTGGTCGTGGTTACGTTCCAGCTTCAGCTCGTATCCATACTGAAGAAGATGAGCGTCCTATCGGTCGTCTACTAGTTGACGCTACTTACAGCCCGGTTGATAAAATCGCTTACGCTGTAGAAGCGGCACGTGTAGAACAACGTACTGATTTAGACAAGCTTGTTATCGATATGGAAACGAACGGTACTCTAGAACCTGAGGAAGCAATCCGTCGTGCAGCTACTATTTTAGCTGAACAATTGGATGCGTTCGTAGATCTTCGTGATGTACGTGTACCTGAGGAGAAGGAAGAGAAGCCAGAATTCGATCCTATCCTACTACGTCCTGTAGACGATCTTGAACTAACAGTTCGCTCTGCTAACTGTTTGAAAGCAGAAGCGATTCACTACATCGGTGATCTTGTACAGCGCACTGAGGTTGAGCTACTTAAAACGCCAAACCTTGGTAAGAAATCTCTTACAGAGATTAAAGATGTGCTTGCTTCACGTGGTCTTTCTCTAGGCATGCGTCTAGAAAACTGGCCACCAGCGTCAATCGCTGAAGATTAATCGAAAAGTTAGAAGGATTAGGTCATGCGCCATCGTAAAAGTGGTCGTCAACTCAACCGCAACAGCAGTCATCGCAAAGCGATGTTCAGCAACATGGCTAGCTCTCTTGTTCGTCACGAAGTTATTAAAACTACCGTGCCTAAAGCAAAAGAACTACGTCGCGTAATTGAGCCATTGATTACCCTAGCTAAGACAGACAGTGTTGCTAACCGTCGTCTTGCATTTGCTCGCACTCGTGATAACGAAGTTGTGGCAAAACTATTTAATGAACTAGGCCCGCGTTTCGCGGCTCGCCAAGGTGGTTACACTCGCATTCTTAAATGTGGTTTCCGTACTGGTGATAAAGCTCCAATGGCTTACATTGAGCTTGTAGACCGCCCAGCTGCTGAAGAAGCTGCTGAGTAATCTATACTAGATTCTTAATACAAAAGCCGAGCATTAGCTCGGCTTTTTTGTGTCTGTAGAACAAGGAAAAGATAATAGAAATTGCACCATGATGTTTGGCACTTTTTGCTTGTCTTATCTGCTCCAATTTTCAAAAATGTCTCGTGTCTCGTGTCTC
>NZ_JBFRVD010000026.1:15195-88212 GCF_041474985.1 Vibrio sp. 10N.222.49.C9
TGTCTCGTGTCTCGTGTCTCGTGTCTCGTATCTCGTATCTCGTATCTCAAATATCTTTTCTTCCACGCACAAAAAAGAGCACCGAAGTGCCCTTATTAGATTTTAAGCTAGCTATTAATAACTAACGATTATTGCCATATAGCTGAAAGTGAATCCATCAGGCCGCTCGTTGCACCTTGTGACTGCAGTGCTTGAAGAATGATGGGTGCAAATGTTGTAACCATTGATGGATCCATACCTAATCCAGAAAACGCACTTTCAACGGCACCTTGTGAGCTTAGTAGCGATGATAGACCAGTAGACTCAAGGCTCGACATACCCGGAATAAGTGTCGCGAGTTCTTTGTTGTCGGCTGTGCCAAGAGAGTTTTGTGCAAGGGCTAACATTGAACCAATACCGCCAACTGCTTGGTCGCTGGTAACAGAAGCTTGGTCAGCTACCGTATCCACAAGCGGTGTTGTTTCGTTCTGCTGAGACCACATATTCACTGCAGCCATCAGTGCAGTTTGGGATAGTTGGGAATAGTTGGTATCTGATGATGAACTGGTTTGTTCAGAGTCGCTAGTGCTAGCGCAAGAGACAACAGCTAGGCTGCTTAAAACTGTGATGAGTACTTTCTTCATTATTCGTCCTTAAGTAATAAAGTAATTTACTCTTTCACTATAAACGAAAAACGGCGATGTAGTCACATCGCCGTTGGATTATTTCAATTTTATTTACCTATAGTATTTTGTTTTACTAAAGGTTTTTATAAAAATTAAAGAATTGCTAGAAGTTCTACTTCAAATACTAGAGCAGCAAATGGTGGGATTGCAGCACCTGCGCCACGCTCACCGTATGCTAGATCTTGAGGGATGTATAGCTTCCACTTAGAGCCAACAGGCATCATTTGTAGAGCTTGTACCCAACCTTGAATTACGCCAGTTACTGGGAATTCAGCAGGTTGACCGCGAGATACAGAGCTGTCGAAAACAGTACCGTCAGTTAGTTCGCCGTGGTAGTGAACACGTACTTGCTTGTCTGCAGTTGGGATTTCGCCAGTACCTTCAGTTAGTACTTCGTACTGAAGACCAGACTCAAGAACCGTTACTTCTGAACGAAGAGCGTTGTCAGCTAGGAAAGCTTCGCCGTCAGCAGCAGCAGCTTTAGCTAGTTCTTGACGTGCAGCTTCACCACGAGTGTGTAGCTCTTGTAGTGCGTTGTTGATTTCGTCAACTTCGATAGCTGGCATGTCGCCAACTAGAGCTGTTGCGATACCAGCAGCGATTGCGTCAACGTTTAGGCCTTCAAGACCAGAACCAGCAAGTTGTTGGCCCATTTGTAGACCGATACCGTAGCTAGCTTTTTGCTCTACAGTTTCAAATTTTACTTCAGACATGAAAAGTCACTCTTTTTGTCAGTACGAAAAGGGTAAGAATACCAGTATTAGCAGCGTGAAGAAACGGCTAGTCCCTGATCACTTGCGCTTTACCGTGCCCAAATCACAGCCATGTCAATTTTCTCGCTTTGGGCCTTGTTGTGACGGAAAGATCTATACTGTTGGTACTTTGGTTTTTATACTGTAGTTATTCAATGTATAGGACGCAGTGGTATGAATCGTCGTCAAAAGAAAAAACAGAAAGTTGACCACTTAGCAGAATTCAAGGATCGACTGAATCAGGTCAAAGAGAAATTGAGTTCGATCGATGTGAAGAAAATGAAAACCTCGACAGCGCAAACTTGGGGTTCATTGCCGAAGTTACACCAAAGACTGTTGATGGTGATTTCTCCGATCGTACTGATATTACTTTTTGTGCCGCTACCAGAACCTAAAGTAGACACAGCTCCAACAACATCGCGCGTTGAGCTTGAAATAAACACCGTCGGCTTAAGCGAACAGCAAAATGCCAAGAACAGCTCATTAGAACCGAGTAACAAAAATTGGCAGGAGTACCTTGTTAAGCAAGGGGATACGTTAGCGCAGGTTTTTCGAAACAACGATTTGCCATTGTCTGACTTGAATGCGTTAGTGCGAATTGAAGGTGCAGATAAGCCGCTCAGTCAGATTCGTAAAGGCCAGCTGGTTCGTTTCAAACTTGCTGAAACTGGGCAGTTGGACATTCTTCAGCTAGAGAAAGGCGACACTTCGGTGATGTTCTTCCGCTTATCCGATGGTGGCTTTGGTCGCAGTAAGTAGATGAATAGTGAGCCTGAGTTAAAGCGCTTCACCAGACACAGATAAACGATAGAAAAGAGCTAAGCATTAGCTCTTTTTTTTGGTCGCTTGAAAGGGGCGAGTGGCAAGATGATAAGCATGATTCCGATAAAGGTTAATGTATCCGGAATCTCATCGAACCATATTGCACCTATTAGCGCGACAAACACCAATCCTGAATACTCAGCCAAGGCAATTTGGCTAGAGTGTGCTTTTTGATAGGCAGCAACCGCAAGGCCGTTGTAACTTAAGATTAGCGTCGCACTCAGGGCTATGTATCCCAAATGCTCCACAGACACTGGCTGCCAGTATAAGAAGCACAGTACTAATGAGGCTGGAATAGAGAATAAGGTTGTCCACCACAGCGTAGTGACCACCGTTTGCTCACTAGGAAGCTTTCTTACGAGTACATTAAATAGTGCTAGGGTGAGTGCTGTCCCCAAAGCAAACAGTGCCGCCCAATGAAATTGTGATGGCCTCAAGACAATCAATGCACCAATAAAACCTATGGTTGTGCCGATAACCTTGCCGAGTGCCGGTTGCTCTTTCAATAGCAACATTGAGAGCGGCAACATCAGTAAAGGCGCGACATAAAATACTGCGTTGGCGGTTGCCAAAGACAAGTGAGTGATCGCGACCACCATGCACCCACTGCCGATCAGAATTAACTGACCTCGAATGAAGGTTACCTTAGCCTGCTGTAAGCGCCGTTGTTCTTTTTTCTGCTGTAGCCACAAAGGGGTGATGATGACCAGAGATATCAACTGTCGGAAAAAAATATACTGTAAGGGCGGTACTTCGCCATTTAACAGCTTTACCGCTACGTCGGAAAGCGAGGCAAACAAGTTACCTGCAACCAACAATAGAATACCGGCAGTGATATTCGTCATTATTTTTCTAATCTCATGTCTATATGAGGAATGTCATCTTCGAGATACATATCCGAGATGGTGTTGAAGCCGTGGCTCGCATAGAAGTTTTCTAGGTGTTGCTGCGCGCCAATATCAATGGCCGTATTTGGCCAAAGAGCCTCGCAGCGTGTTAATGCTTCTTTGATTAATTGATGCCCCAAGCCACCACCTCTTGCCGATTGCTTGGTTGCGACTCGACCGATGCTGGTGTTGTCGTAAGAGGTACCTGGTGGTAATAAACGTGCACACGCTACCAACTCTTCATCAGCATAGCCAAGCAGGTGCTCAACACCCGCGAGTGTATCTTTACCGTCCAGCTCTGGATAAGGACAAGTCTGCTCGACCACAAATACATCGACTCTTAATTTAAGTAGTTGATAAAGCTGTTGTGTTGAGAGTTCAGAAAAAGGAATTGAGTGCCAAGTGATCATGTTTACATCCAGAGATTATCGATGCTCTGAATGTACTATGCGTGATGATTGTTGGCATTAACTATTGTTAATTCGACCTTTAATTCTGCTCAGGCTGATTGCGGTGATTCCTAGATAAGCGGCAATTTGATTGTCATTTAAGCGCTGCTCAAGGTCGGGATAGTGCTCGCAGAACAGCTGATAACGTTGCTCTGGTGTATAGAGCAGCATGAAGCGTTCTTTGTTTTCCTTATGCATCAGCTGTGTTTCTAACAGCTTTAAATACAAAGGATTATTTGATGCACGCCACTCGATAACCGCATTCATTGGCAGCTCTAACATGGTGATGGGAGTCAGCGTTTCTAATAGGTAAGGGGACGCTTGGCTTTTTATCAGACTCTCAAAGCCGATGATCCAATCTTGTTCCCAATAGAACTCTTTACTGTATTGCTTACCATCATCAGTGAGGTAGCAGGCATGGCACAAGCCTTCAAGTACAAAGTAGATTGAACTCGCCATCTCACCTTGATTGATCAAGATGTGTCTGGTTGGCAACTCAAGTGGCTTGGCGACAGCAACTAGAGATTCAATCTGGCTTTCAGAGAAGTCGAAGCTTTGTAGTTGTTCGATAAAAGAGGTGTGCATGAAAATAACCTAACCCAAATAAGTGCCGAAATCATCGCACTTATTTGGAGAGAGGTACAGAGCGGGATAAATCAGCGGCGTGCGTGTTGCTCTAGGTAATCTTGAGCAAGCTCTCTGCCCATGTATTTACCCAGAGTCTTCAGTGGTACCTTTTTAAGGTTCACCACAATCAAGCCATCCAAGGCATCATTAAACGATGGGTCGACATTAAAACACACCAGTTTACCGTTCATCCCTAGATATTGGCGCAGCAGTACCGGCAGGCCTTTACCTTGCTCCATGCGTGCTAACACTTTAGAGAGCAGAGGCACACTCGCCAGTGAAGAGAGCAGGTGATTTTGCCAGAACACATGACTGCTGGTATTGAGTGGTGACGAAGGTGAAACCAAATTCGCCTTTTCCTCATCATAATGGTGGATTGATAACGTGGTCGCGATCAACAGACGCGCATTGTGGCTGTAATCATTGCTGATACTGACTGGGCCGAACAGATGGGTATATTGAGGGTGACGAGACACAAAGGTCGCAATGCCTTTCCACAATAGTAACAGTGAGTTCAGGCTCTTTTGGTAAGGTTTACTTACTACCGATCGCCCAAGCTCAATGCTGTTTTCTAGAGTATCAATGAATTCTTGGTTGTAGTTAAACAGGCTACGAGAGTAAAGCTGATCAAGCCCGTGCTCAGCGATGAGTTTGTCGACCATACCGAGTCGATACGCGCCAACCAGTTCTGCCTTGGTTTTATTCCACACAAACAGTTGATGGTAGTAAAGGTCATACTCATCTAAATCACAGGCCAGCCCGCTGCCTTCTCCGACTTCTCTAAAGCTTTCTTCTCTTACTCGACCAATCTCGCGCATTAAGTTAGGAATGGATTGGCTTGGTGTGCAGTAGACCTCAAAGTTCCCTTGCTCGAGCAGTTTCATCTCTTCAGGGAGTGAGTCTATCTCTATTGATAAGACTTCTGGTGGAATAGGCGCTATCACTTGGGTATCGAAAGAGGGCGCGTGGATTGGCGTGTTCGGACTATCTTGTTGACTCATTAGATAGGTATTAAGTCGTAGGTAGTTGACGATATCCATCTCTTTTTCAAACGATTTTATCTCTGAATACGGAATCGATGAGCCAATCGAGATAGAGATAGTTGTCGCTTGTTTATTAAGAAGTTCACGCCCGAGTAGAGCGGTTCTCAACAGTGGATGAACACGACCCGCTTGATAGAAAAGCTCACTGTTCTTGCCATTGATAAAGATAGGTACCGTGGTGGCTTGGTGACGTTTGACGAATTTCGCTACCGACTTGCTCCACTCGATGTCTGTCAGTGTTTTTGCCCCTTTACGGTAGCTTGATACTTCACCTGCTGGGAATACAATCAATAGTCCACCATCAGCCAAATGACGATTGGCATCTCGAATCGCTTTGGCATTGGTGCGTTTCGATTCTTTACTGTTAAAGACATCGACACCGATGAAAAGATCATCCAGTTCAGGCAGGCGCTTAAGTAACTCATTGGCCAGCACCTTCACATCCTTTCTTACTGATCCTACGAGATCGGCAAGGATCACGCCTTCGATGGCGCCAAGCGGGTGGTTCGCCACAATCACGACAGGCCCTTCTTCCGGGATGTTTTCCGTGCTTCCCGATGCAACCGAGTAGTCGATATTGAGCGCCGACAGAGTGTAATTCATGAATTCGAAGCTAGATAACTCGTTTTTACGATCTTGGTAGAGTCGGTCTAGCTTAGATAGCCCAGTTGCCCACTCGACAACAGACTCACCTAAACCAAAAGGCGTGTAACGTGGTAAACGAAAAGGACTATCAATCATAATGAAATTACCTTACTTAATCAGTTGCGGCCAAACTTTATCGGCTTGTTGAATATGCTGTGCTTGGTCTTGTTCCCAGCGCTGCTTAATCTCTTGGTCGTAGTTAAGATAAAGTTTGTCATCAACTATGGTCCAATACTGTGGGTCACCTGGTGCGAAGTCGTTTTTGGCAGAAACGGCCCATGCGCAATAACCACCATATTGAGGGGCATATTTTTCAGGATTATTAACAAATAAAGTCAGATTCTTTTCAGAAGAGAAATACCAGTCCGCGCCTTTGTACTCTGTGCTGAACTTCTTGCTCCCTTCAACAGGCTTCCCAGACGTGAAATAAGCCACGGTATCGTAGCCATCGAGTGCCTTACTGCTAAAGAAGCCGGTATAGATTTCATCGGCGGCAAATACGTACGGGCTAACAAGTAGCAGAACCATGGTGAATAGTTTTCTCATGATGGACTCCATCTATAGATTGATTGCGGGTGATAAATCAAAGGTAAAGCGCTGCTGATTTATCTGACATGGTTTAATGGGTTCGCATGGTGAGCCGGGTGCATAAAACATAGAGGCTTGACCATGCAGGTTACGTAAGTGTGTAAAGCTCACGGTATGTGCGTCTTCGCGATGCATACAGGTCGCTAAATGAGGTTGCTCATTGTGATGGTGAGAGTGGAACATCAGTAAGTTCTGTTGATTCTTACCTGCCGCCATGAGCTGATCATATTTTGCTTGTCGGTAGGCTTGCACTCGCTCTAAATCAACACCGGATGAGAAGAGTGGAGAATCAGTGTCGACTATTTTCTGTTGAATACCATCCCACATGTAGGCGATAACCAGACCATTGTGTTGGGTTAGATTGGGCGCGAAAGCTAGCAAGGTAAATGGGGCAAAAGAGTGTAGGTCTAGCTTGTGAAACGCTTCAGATAGCTGACTGATATTACGACTCGATGATAGGTTTTTAAGTAGCAAACCGCGGCTTACTAAAGGACCAACGGGCACTGTGCCTTGATAGTTATTGAGTAGGCATAGCGAAAGCCCGAACTCATTAATACTTATCCAGCTACCGCCGCCAGTTGGGTCGAGTGGCATAATGATATCGACACCGTTGACTCGATATTGTCTGGGTGGCATTGCCAGTGCTCGCGTCTTTTGTTCATCACGATTAAAAAAGACCTGATAACCATTCTCTTCAAGCAGCCAAGATACTGAACACATGATTATTGCTCCCTCAGATAGCTGTTGGTGGTTGGGGCATAACCCAAGGTGTTGCAGGTCTCGACGTCTAGGAAGGTGGTGATCACCTTGATCATCGCGTAATGATGATTGGCATGCAGTGCGGCAAAGGTGACCTCTCTTTCGAGCGTTGAAGGCAGGCTTGCGAACACTTGAGCATCCATCGAAACCTCGGTTTGGATCATGATAGGCGCTTCGAGATCTCGACGGTCTAATCGTTCAAGCCAGTTGATCACATAGTGGATCTCTTTGACTGCAATAGAGCGGTCGTATTCGACAGGATGACCACGACGACGAGTGTTGTAATCAACGGTCTCATCCTCTTTTAAAATCAAGGCGTGAAAAAGATCCAGTGTGTGACGAGTATGTTCACCGATAGAGCTTGTAACGTGTGGCTTTGCTCGTGTCAGGTAATCGCTGTCAGAAATCGCTAACAAAAACTCTAGACCCTGATTCAATATCTCTACCGCTCCCTTGATACTAGGAGAGAAAGAAGTAAGGGCGCTCGGTTGGGCTATGGGGTTCATTCATGATCCTCGTGCAAAGTTAGTCGGTAGTCGGATATTGTTGAACAAGACGTCGCTCTTCTTGCCACGCCGCAAATAAGCTCTTGAAAGAAGGGGATTGGTGGCCTCGTTGTTTTTGCTGAGCGCCAATATCAAAAAGAATGCGATATTGCAGGAGTAGCGTAGAAAATATCTCTCGTAATGGGGTGTTGCGATCCCAGATATGTCCAGCCTCACTGCTTGCGCCATTGACCTCAAGAATCGTGAAATCCTCACCGTTCATTAGGCTGTACATGTCTTTAAACTTGACGTCGAGTCGACCAAAGTGAAAGCCATCGAAGTCGTCGAATATCTCGTCTAAGCGTTCTGTTAGAGCCTGAGTGATGTATTGATTACCGTCTCGGAAGATACAGCCACGGCTATGGCTGCCTGCAAACGCGAGTTGGAACTCTTCACCCTCTGCGAGCACTTGATCCAATTTATCTTCATGCCTTGGTAGATACAGGTGGCTGAGTTGCCCAGCGCGCGGGCTGTTTTCAATTAACTGCTTGAGTGTCGACTTGCCATCACCCATCACCATTGGCGCATATTTGAGTGTGATCGAGATGATCTCACCTTGCTTTTTATTTGGGTAACGAACGTAGAAAACACCCGCTTCGGCTTGATAAGGCGCCTTTTTTTGCAGTAGAAAGCGAGCATTATTTGGGAAAGATTCGACATATTGCTCAAGTTGAACTTGGTTGTTGATCAGCTTAACGCCAACACCTCGACAGCCAAGATCCGGCTTAGCCACGATAGGGAAATCAAGATCCGTTTGTATGAGTGCGCTGCGTGCGTCTTCGGCTTGTTTTTTACTGCCGAGATCCGTTTTGGTTAGGGTTATAAACGGTGAGATCCAACGCTGACTTGAAGATCCGGCAAGGCTCAATATCTCATGTTTTGATTCGCCTACCATGCCGCTTAACTTAATGCTTGGATTGGCGATGAGCGGCAGCGCCCAGTCAAAGTGCCGTAACCCTTGCATCAGGCTTTGAATGACCACTGGCGTGTAGAAGAACCAAGTCGGAAGAAACTCATAAGGAGAGACACTTCGCACGGTATCTTTTTCAAGCAGAGGCATACCTGCATTAATTTGATGTGCGGGAATGATGCGAATATCTTGCGGTGAACTCATGATAGCCCTCTAGAGTAGGTTTTATTCATTAATCGATTGCCGATAAACAGCAAAACGATGGCACACGGGATGATGATCCATTGATATTCAGAGGCTTGCAGCCAGGCTGATGTCCCTAAATAGTAGATGGCAGAGAAGACAATGCCAGTCCAGAGCGCAGTTGCGCCGATGACGGCAAATAAGAAAGTAGGCAGTGGGATGGCGAAAAAGCCACTCAGAGTAAAACCAACGGTGCGTAGCCCAGGAATAAAGCGGATAACAAAAAGGCTGCTGAATGCGTTTTGGCGTAATTTGGTACGAAGCGAACGAAAGTACTTATTGGTGAGGGCTTTATATCGAACGCCTCGGAAGTAACGTCCTGATTTACCAAGGTAATAAAGACCAAGATCACCAGTGGCAATGCCAATGAAAATTGCAAGTAACGCATATTGCGGTGGGATGAGTGCTTGAGTCGCTAAACCAGCGGCCGTCACGATTGCCAGATCTTCAAGCAGGTAAGAAAGCGCGATAATGCCAAGCATCAGCCATAGCAGCGACTCCTCCCCTGAATGTAACCATGCTTGAATGCTCTCGACGGTGCCCATCAAATGTCCTTATCTATCCTATAGATGAATGGCTTACCGGCCATTCATTGAGTGTAGTAAATTAAATAGACAGGAGGAGCTCAGAAAAACTTACAGCGAATTGCTGCTTTTTTACGTTGATTGGATTCAATAGGTGATTTGAGGTGTGCGATATTAGGCGAAGAATGAGCAGGAGTTTAAGCTTCGAAAGCTGAGGCCTTACACTAAGAATTTAGATAAGAAAAGAAAAAGGCTGAGTCGTTAAACTCAGCCTTTTAGAAGGTTAACTATTGATTACTAGAGTAATCTATTTAGTTAGATCAATTTGGTAAACGCCGAAACCAACATCGTCAGTGGCAACACGTTTCATTGGGTATTGACCCTTCTCTTTAATGAACTGTACCGCTTTCTCACTTGGCGACGTTTCAAAGCGGATATCTAGCTTTTTATCCGTTTTGATTGGTGCGAATGACCAGTTGTTGTCAGCTGTTGGGCTCACTTGGCCTTGCTCTTTGCTTACGCGAGAGATGTAGTTCGCCAGTACAGTACGGTTCTCATCTGGTGCATCAAATGCGATGAAGTCTTCACCTGTGCCTGGGAATTTAGCGCTGTAAGCTCGGTAGTTGTTGGTTGCGATCAGGAAGTCTTGCTTCATGTCGATTGGCTTACCTTGGTAAGTTAGGCCAACAATACGCTGAGAATCAGGGTTAACGACTTTACAGTTTGCATCGTATTTCGCAGGCTGAGTTACGTCGATTTGGTAATCCACACCGTCGATAACATCGAAGTTGTAAGTACGGAAGTTATCCCACTCAATCAGCTGTTGTGGTGCTGTTGAGTTCACATCGATTTGGTTGAATTGGCCAGCAGAACACTCAAGCCACTCTTTTACTTCGTGACCTGTTACCTTCATTGCAACTAGCGTGTTCGGGTAAAGGTATAAGTCAGCCGCGTTACGGAATGTCAGTTGGCCAGATTCAACCTCAGTGAAGTTCGCTGGGTCATTCTTACGGCCACCGGCTTTGAATGGCGCAGCAGCAGAAAGTACTGGTGTACCGTCTAGGTCTGGGTCACCTTGGATGAACTGTTCAACGTAATCTTTCTGTGCAAGGTTAACAATCTGCACTGTTGGATCGTCTTGTACTAGAGACAGGAAGCTGTACATCACGTCGTCTGCTTTACCAATTGGTTGGTTAACAAACTCACGAGTACCTGCGTGGTCTTTTTCTAGTGCTGTTACGATGCCTTCATCAGCATCTGCAAGTGATTTCTTCTCGATCTTGTCGTAGATAGGGCGTGCTTCTGATTGGCCTTTTACTACTTCCCACTTACCGTCTTTTTGTGCAAGTGTTAGGTCCATAACACCAACGTGGCTACCCCAACGACCTGGCATTACTGCTGCAACGCCGTTCATTGTGCCAGTTTCGTTGTCGATGCCTTGAATGTCATCAAAACCTTTACCTGGGAACACTGCGTGAGAGTGGCCGAATGCGATTGCATCTATGCCGTCTACTTCAGATAGGTAGAACGTTGAGTTCTCTTCGCCATTTCTGTATGGGTCCGTTGATACGCCTGAGTGAGGGATAGCAACGATAACTTCAGCGCCTTCCGCTTTCATTTGAGGCACTAACTCGTTAGCTGTCTCAATGATATCGCGAGCGATTACTTTACCTTCAAGGTTCTTCTTATCCCACGTCATGATTTGTGGTGGAACGAAACCGATGTAGCCGACTTTTACTTCATGCTCTACGCCTGCAGTATCTTCTAACGTGTGCGTCTTGATGATGTAAGGTGTGAAGTAGTGTTCTTTGGTTTTTGCGTCGTAAACGTTAGCACTGATGTACGGGAAATCAGCGTCGTTGATTGACTCTTCTAGGAAATCAAGACCGTAGTTGAATTCGTGGTTACCTAGGTTTGCAGCGTCGTAGCTTAGCTGGTTCATAGCTTTGTATGCAGGGTGAACTTCGCCTACTTCGATGCCTTTGTCTGCCATGTAGTCACCCATTGGGCTACCTTGCAGCAAGTCACCGTTATCAACTAATACGCTGTTGGTTACTTCGCTTTGAGCTTCTTTTACTAGAGTTGCAGTACGTGCTAAGCCAATTTTTTTCGATGGCTTGTCTTTGTAGTAGTCGTAATCCATTAGGTTGGTATGGATATCCGTCGTTTCTACGACACGTAATTTAATCACTTCATCGGTATCTGGTGTTGTTGTGCAGCCTGCTAAAGTCAAACCAAGACCCGCAAGTACAGCCAATGACAAAGGTTTCATTGCAACTTTCATTTTGTAGCTCCAAAGTGGATAGTAGAAAATTCGTTGCGTAATGTAACAAAACCGAATGAAACAATGATTACAACGAATGTCAATTCGTGACTTAGATCGATTACTTTATGGTGTTCTGCAAGACGCCTCCCAAACCTGATTAATCGATGTGCAACTGATATCGATAATATTAGTCCATTCATTTCACCTGCTTATCGGTAAATTCAATCCCTTATCAGCTTTTCGAATAAAAAATGAAATTTTAGAATTTCCAGTAATATGAGAGGCTCGTCATAATGCCTATATCAAGGACGTATCAGGCAGATGAATAGCAAGGATAGCTCAAAACGAAGCTTCTGTTTTCTTCTAGTGCCAATACTCCCATTCACTCAAGTGGATGAGTTAAATCCCTTGCTTGGCAAGACCAAGTAATGAATTGCTCGTAACGCGAGCCTTAAAGGAAGCACTGAAATGGACCAAGAACGTTTAACCCACCTAAAACAGCTCGAAGCGGAAAGTATTCATATTATCCGTGAAGTAGCGGCTGAGTTTGATAACCCAGTGATGATGTACTCCATCGGAAAAGATTCTTCTGTGATGCTTCATTTAGCTCGCAAAGCGTTTTATCCAGGCAAGATTCCATTCCCGTTATTGCATGTAGATACGGATTGGAAATTCCGCGAGATGATTGAGTTTCGTGATCGTACGGCTAAAAAGTACGGCTTCGACCTTTTAGTACATAAGAACCCAGAAGGTATTGAGATGGGTTGTAGCCCATTTGTACATGGTTCTTCGAAGCACACTGACATCATGAAAACACAGGGCCTTAAGCAGGCGTTAAACAAGTATGGGTTCGATGCGGCTTTTGGTGGTGCGCGTCGTGATGAAGAAAAATCTCGTGCGAAAGAACGTGTTTATTCTTTCCGTGATAAGAACCATACGTGGGATCCAAAAAACCAGCGTCCAGAGCTTTGGCACACCTACAACGGTCAGGTTAATAAGGGCGAAAGCATTCGTGTCTTCCCGCTATCTAATTGGACTGAGCTCGATATCTGGCAATACATCTATCTAGAGAGCATCGATATTGTTCCACTTTACCTTTCAGACAAACGCCCTGTAGTTGAGCGTGATGGCATGCTGATCATGGTTGATGATGACCGTATGGAGCTGCAAGAAGGTGAAGTGATTGAAGAGAAAAGCGTTCGTTTTCGTACTTTAGGCTGTTACCCATTAACCGGAGCGGTTGAATCTGAGGCGAATACGCTAACGGGCATTATTGAAGAGATGCTGGTGGCGACGTCTAGTGAGCGTCAAGGTCGAGCGATTGACCATGATCAGTCGGGCTCTATGGAGCTGAAAAAGCGCCAAGGTTATTTCTAAGAATCTAAGGAAAGAAAAATGAATAGTGCAGTAGAAGCCGAATTGGCTGAACTAGGGATTGAAGGTTATCTAAGTCAGCATCAGCATAAATCTATGCTTAGATTTTTAACTTGTGGCTCGGTAGATGACGGTAAAAGTACGCTAATCGGTCGCTTACTCCATGATACAAAACAGATTTATGAAGATCAGCTAGCGGCGGTTCACTCGGATAGCCAACGAGTGGGAACGACAGGTGAGAAACCTGATTTGGCACTGCTTGTTGATGGTCTGCAGGCTGAGCGTGAGCAAGGGATCACGATCGATGTGGCTTACCGCTACTTCTCGACTCAAAAACGTAAGTTCATTATTGCTGATACTCCTGGGCATGAGCAGTATACGCGCAACATGGCAACAGGCGCTTCAACGTGTGATCTGGCGGTGATCTTGATTGATGCTCGTAAGGGCGTTCTGGATCAAACACGTCGTCACTCGTTTATCTCTAACCTGCTTGGTTTGAAGCATTTCATCGTTGCTGTAAACAAGATGGATCTTGTGGAGTATTCACAAGATCGTTTTGAAGAGATTCGCGATCAGTATCTAGAGTTTGCAGAAAACCTAGAAGGCGAAACCAATATTCAGATCTTGCCAGTATCGGCGCTTGAAGGCATCAACGTTGCTGCACCAAGTAAAGAGCTTGCATGGTTCGAAGGCCCATCTCTGCTAGAAGTGTTAGAGAACGTCGACATTGACCAAAAGCGTTCGGCAGGTGAATTCCGATTCCCAGTTCAGTACGTCAATCGTCCTAACTTAGACTTCCGCGGTTTTGCTGGCACCGTTGCCTCTGGCCGTGTCAGTGTCGGTGATGAAATCAAGGCGCTGCCGTCGGGTAAAACCTCTAAGGTTGCACGCATTGTAACTTTTGATGGTGATTTGGAGTCTGCGCAAGCGGGCTTGGCAGTAACACTGACCCTTGAAGATGAGATTGATATCAGTCGTGGTGATTTGATTGTGCTAGAAAACGCGCAGATTGAATCCACTAACCACGTATTGGCTGACATCGTGTGGATGACAGAGCAACCATTGCAACCGGGCAAAGCTTACGACATCAAGATCGCAGGCAAGAAAACCGTCGGTCAGGTTGAAACAGTTCGCCACCAATATGACATCAACAACCTGTCGACCCACGCTGTCGATGAGTTACCACTGAATGGTATTGGCTTGTGTGAATGGTCTTTGAACGAGACTGTTGCATTGGATAAATACCGTGAGAGTGCGGATACCGGTGGCTTCATCGTTATCGACCGTCTAACCAACGTGACGGTTGGTGCGGGTTTGATTCGAGACCGTTTGGACTCTGTTGAACAGCAAGTCGGTAACTTCTCTGCATTTGAACTTGAGTTCAACGCATTGGTTCGCAAACATTTCCCTCATTGGGATGCCAAAGATCTAAGCCAACTACTGAAGTCATAAACGACCAAGTAACAGCTTATTGAATTAGGCGGAAACCGATCGTTTCCGCCATAAAGGACGGGTATATGTGGCAACAAGGATTTGTATTAGCGATTTTGCTCGGCATCATTACTTGCCTGCTCGTTACCCGTATTAAGCCAAGCTTTATATTTGCTGGCGCGGCGTTTATTGCTTTTATGGCTGGCATGATCGACTTGTCGAGCTTAGCCAATAACTTCACTAACTCCTCGTTACTGACTTTAATTCTTCTTATCCTCGCATCAAGTGCGTTGGAGAAAACTCGCTTAATCAGTTGGGTTAGCCGCAATATCTCTGAAGGTAGGCTAGGCACCGTGGTTGCGAAGTTGGGTATTTCCACAGCGTTACTTTCTTCTTTTACCAATAACACGGCAGTGGTGGTTTCTTTGATCGGTGCGATCAAACGTAATCAACAGCACGCGCCATCTAAGTTACTTATCCCTTTGTCATACGCTGCCATTTTAGGTGGCACCCTGACATTGATCGGCACATCAACCAACTTGATCATCAATAGCTTTGTTGAAGATGCCGGATTGCCGAGCTTAAACTTTTTCACACCCACCTTGATCGGTTTAGCTGTTTTGATCGGCGGCGTGTTGATCCTTATTCCTCTTAGCTATTTTTTACCCAGCTACGATGATGGTTCTCAAGATGATCTGCCTTACTTTTTAGAAGCCAGAGTGGAGCCGGGCTCACCGTTAGTTGGTCGCAGCGTAAGTGAAAACAACCTCAGAGCATTGAGAAAACTGTTCTTAGCGGAAGTGATTCGAGACGGTAAGACCACCGCATCTATTGACCCTGATTTTATTCTTCAAGCTCGCGACCGATTGCTGTTTTGTGGTGATGTAGAGAGTGTTGCAACACTGCAAGAAATCCAAGGTTTAACCCTGTTTGGTCAGCATCATTTGAATGGCCAGAGCTTTGTTGAAGTGGTGGTGAGTTCGTCGGCAAGCTTCTGTAACAAAACCCTGAAAACCAGCCAATTTAGAGATCGTTTCGATGCGGTTGTGGTTGCTATTCGTCGTGGCCATGAACGCCTAGAAGGTGGGCTAGGGAATATCACATTGACCGCTGGTGATACCTTGATTTTGGTTCCAGGTAAACGCTTTGAAGAACAGCGCCAACAACACAACAAAGAGTTTGTGTTGATGAATGACTTAGATTCGAGTGCCAAGCTTGATGCCGACAAATCGACGTTCGTGTTGCTCGGCTTTGCTAGCGTGATTGGTTTAGCCCTTATCGATGCAGTACCTATTATCAAAGGCTTAGCTGGTTTTCTACTGTTGCTGGTGGCATTTGGCGTGGTGCAACTGGGTGAGCTCCGCCGCCGTTTCCCAGTCGACATTGTGGTGATCGTGGGCTCTGCACTTTCTATTGCTCAACTGATGATTTCATCGGGTTTATCTGAGCGGATGGGGCTGATGTTTATGGAGGCGTTTAATGGCTGGGGCGTATTCGGTGCGTTAGTTGCTACCTACTTTATGACTTTGGTTTTGACAGAGCTGGTGACCAATAATGCGGCTGCAGCACTCTCATTTCCGATTGGCTACAGTATGGCAGTAGGTTATGGCGTTGACCCTATGCCGTTCATCATGGCGGTACTGTTTGGTGCCAGTGCCAGTTTTATATCTCCATACGGTTATCAAACCAACTTACTTGTTTATAGCGTAGGTAATTACCATTTAACGGATTACCTACGTATCGGCATACCAATCTCGATTGTATATTCGGGCTTGGTGCTGACCCTAATTCCTTATTTTTTCCCATTTTAATGCTGTTTATTTAAAGGACTAATTATGACCGCAGTACTCAAACCCAAAGATGAGAATGTTGTGTGGCATCAACACTCGATTGATAAAACATTTCGCGCGGATCTGAAATCACAAAAGCCAGCCGTGCTCTGGTTCACGGGGTTGTCTGGTTCTGGTAAATCGACAGTCGCTGGAGCATTAGAAAATCGCTTGGCACAGATTGGTTACCATACTTATTTATTGGATGGCGACAATGTGCGTCATGGATTATGTAGTGACCTTGGCTTCTCTGAGCAAGATCGTCGAGAGAACATCCGTCGTATTGGTGAGCTTGCTAAATTGATGGCAGATGCAGGCTTGATCGTGTTGTCAGCCTTTATTTCTCCGCATCAAGCTGAAAGGCAACTCGTGAGAGATTTATTGCCGGAAGGTGAGTTTCTTGAGGTGTTCGTCAATACGCCATTAGAGGTTTGCGAACAGCGTGATCCTAAAGGTCTGTATAAGAAAGCACGTGCCGGAGAGATCCCGAACTTTACAGGTATTAGTTCAGTGTACGAAGCGCCTCAGAACCCTGAGATTGATCTACCTGCAGGTGAGAAGACACTCGATGAATTGGTCGAACTGTGTATTGATGCGTTGGAGAAGCGAAATATTTTAGCCAATTGAGATCGTTGGTACGACTAAGGCTGTTCACTTACTTATCGACTTATTCATGACTGATAAGTAGTACAGCCTTGGTTTACCGAGACAAGAAACCTATCCCCTAGATTCTCTTTATTCCTCTTAATACTTCACTTCTTACATCGTCTATTTTAGCTCCGTAGAGTGTCTAGACGGTGTAATTCACGCTGCTTTTCACTTCTGTCTGTACTGTGAATTTCTGGCTCAATAGTGCAATCAGTTGATCGTAATACTGCGTGTTTGGCTTGTTACCGAGCAAGGTACAAAGCTCATTGCCTGTAGGGCTGAATCGGTAGTAAACCAGCTTCACGCCTTTTGATAATGGTGCCAGTGACATGCTCTTACCTTGATAGGTTAGGTGCAGGGCTGGATCGAAATCAATCTCTCCGGATTCTAATTCTGTGCCCAGAATAATCCCGAGCTCTATCAAGTGGAGCAAGCTGGAGTAGGGCAGGTTGTGCCCACCAAGGTTGATGGTGTTGGTGGTGTCCCTTTTGCCAAAGTTGAATAGCCCAGCATGAGATTTAAAGCCGAGTAAGAGCTTTCTGCTGTTATCGCTACCAAAACTGCAGCCTAATGAAGCTGCTCTTTGTAAGGTCAGTGCTTCCTTTGGCGTCATGTCTTTTAAGATTTGCAGTGCCTTCATCGACGTCGAGCCTGGGTTGGTGACTTCTCGTTTCAGTACTTGAGCCCATAGCCTCTGCATCGATGTATTGTGGATCTCTTGTGCCATGTCGAAGAAACGGTATAGCCAGTCCTGATCCGGGTCTCCAGCCGCTTCATCCTTACATGAAGAGTGCGCCAACTTTAGAATCTGTTCTAGGTTCTTTTGGCGAAGCTCTCTACGTTTTTTCTCTCGCAATAGTGCCCGTTCGATAAGCGTACTCTCAGCTTTATCCTTTGGCTTGGCACTATGACTAATTAAGAAATCGAGGCCGAAGCTTTGTGCGATGTGCAGCATTCTGCTGGCACTGTCGGCAATATGAGGCTTTTTCTCATGCTTTTGCTGTGTATCGCTAGCATGCTCAATGATCACTGGCTGTTTGGTTTCTGACATAAGAGTACCGTTAGGAGACGACTCAAGACCAATCGTAGTAAATAATTGCTCGCTCTAGCTTGTTAAAACGCTCGATAACGGCGTTAGAACTTTTGATTGTAGAATAACCACTTATCAAAAAGCTCCGCCTGGTTCTCAAGCCTTTTTTCTACGCTATTTCTGAACACTTACTTATTGTGATTGGTATAACTGTCTAAAATGTAACTCTTTATCTTATTGGTGGCTAGATTTTGCGTGCAGAGTTGAAGGTTTCAACAAAATTTTACTTTTGCTAGTGATAATAAAATGTTAAATTTGTTGTAATTCTCAAGGAGGAGTTATGAATCAAGCCAATGATAACAAGCTGAAGAAACAGCTTAGTATAGGGTTATTACTCGCGACTTATGTCGCTGTTCTAGCTTACTTATCTAATTACATCGCGTAATTCAGAAGAAAATTATCGTTATTAAACTGTTATTGAATGATCACACTCGTTCAGTGACGGCAGCTCATCCTTGAGCCACCCTTCTAATGACTACATGTCGTCATACTCTTCAATCGCAGTACCTTCAATAAGATAACCGGTTTGCGCTAAGTCATGGCTGATTGACTCAGTTTTCAGCGTTCCGACCAAATAGATCACATCCCATAACTGCTGTATTGGTGCACCTTTCGGGAACTTCACGTAGATGATTTGGTTCGGTGGCGGCGGTGGCACGTGGATACATGCGCCAAAGTACGGTACCAGCAGAAACTCAGTGATCATATTCTCATCACCTTCCAATGGAATCACAAAGCCAGGAATCTTCACTGTGCTGCCATTCAGCTCTGGGCGAACAGCACCAAGTGTCGATTGTTGAGGTTTGTCCATACTATTGTGGTCAACCATCGGCATACCAAATGAATCTAGCTGAGCACGTTCTGATTCTGGAATCAAATCAATCCATTCAAGTGTTAATACCGATTCGTCATTCTGAGTGGTTTCAGCGTGAGCTGTACTGATAAATGGGAACAGAAGTAGCCCAAGTATCAGTAGGAATTTGCGTTGCATCGTAGGTTCCTATTTTAGATTCGAATCGTCATGCCATCAGACAATGACTGGCGGTAAGCCCTGAAAGCGGGAATAAAGCCGATAATGATTCCGGCAACTTGTACCAGCATAAGCAGTTTCCACTCATGCGGTGTGATTGCGGATATC
This sequence comes from Vibrio sp. 10N.222.49.C9, assembly GCF_041474985.1. Lineage (NCBI taxonomy): Bacteria > Pseudomonadati > Pseudomonadota > Gammaproteobacteria > Vibrionales > Vibrionaceae > Vibrio > Vibrio sp. 10N.222.49.C9. The sequence goes on from NZ_JBFRVD010000026.1 coordinate 34,431, forward strand.
GATATGTTGATACCATAACTTTGTTGCACAATAGGAGCAACCACTGCGATCAGCGCAAACAGCACTGCAACACCTAATGTAATGCCAAGGAAGGTTAGTGCACTGGCTTCACTGATCAGTAAACCAAACACATGACGAGGTCTTGCGCCCATCGCACGTAGGATAGCCATCTCTCGACGCCTTTCTTGCAAGCTAGTGAGTAGGCTACTGAGCATACCCAATAATCCGGCGACAACAACAAACCCTGAAACAATCAGTAGTGCTTGTTCTGCTACAGCCATCATTCCCCACAATTCGTGAAGCGCAATGCCCGGCATAATGGCGCTTAAAGGTTCTTGGCGGTAGTTATTGATTTCTCGTTGCAGTGCGAAGGTTTGGATCTTCGATTTAAGGCCAACCATCATCGCGGTAATCTGCTTCGGTTGGAAGTCACGTTGCTTTAGCGCTTCAGCATTCGGTGTGTGCCCGAGGTTGGCACCTGATTCCCAGCCAACATGAATTGCTTCGATTGCCTCTAGCGATACGTGTACGGTTTTGTCTACTGGTGTTCCTGTTGGCGCGAGTATTCCCACAATCTTGAAGGGCAGATTATCGTGACGGCTAAACGCAACATCACTGATACCGTGCGCAAGAATGATTTGATCACCTATTTTGTAATCTAGCTTCTTCGCGACGTCGGCACCAATCACTACGTCAAATAGCTGATTAAACTCTTTGCCTTGCTGAAAAGTAAGTGGTTGCTTACTTCCATAGCGATAATTCTCGAAGTAGCTATGGTTCGTGCCCATTACGCGGAAGCCTTTATGTGAATCACCCAATGAGATTGGGATCGCCCACTTTACAGCGTTGTGCTGGCTAAATTCTTCATAGCTTTTCCAGTCGATGTTGTTGGTCGCATTACCGATTCTAAATACGGAATAAAGCAGCAGGTTTACCTGACCAGAGCGGCCACCGACGATAAGGTCAGTACCTGAAATCGTATTGGCGAAGCTGCTCTTAGCTTCGGTTCTTACACGTTCCACACCGAGTAATAGAATGACGGATACAGCCACAGTGAGAATAGTTAGAATGGCTGTGGCTTTACGGTTGAGTACGCTTTTTAAGGCTAAGTGAGTAATTACTTTCATACGACAACCTTAGCTTGGTTAACGGTTTTTAAATCTATGGTTCGAGTGAACAACTTTTCTAGTGTTGGATCATGGCTAACAAAGATAAGAGTAGAACCTGCCTGGTTGGCTTGTTCTAACAACAGTTCGATAAAAGCTTCTCGGTTGTCATGATCCAAAGCCGAGGTTGGCTCGTCGGCAATAATGATTTTGGGTTGGCCGATCAAAGCACGAGCGGCAGCAACACGTTGTTGTTGACCGATGCTTAACTCGGTAACGGGCTTGTCCATTAAAGCTTGAGGTAGTTTTAATCTGAGTAACAACTCTCGAGCCGTCTCTTGTAAGCTTTTCTGGCTTTCAGCGACTTGCTGTTTACGTATCTGTGAAAACTGGCAAGGAAGCGTCACGTTATCGATAACTGATAGATAAGGAAGCAGGTTAAATTGTTGGAAAATATAACCAATATGATCGGCTCTGAATTTATCTCTTTGACGAGGTGTAAGCTGAGTGAGGTCTTGATCAAGGATAGAGACTTCTCCTTGCTCAGCTTGGTTGATTCCGGTCAGTAGCCCTAACAAAGTTGATTTTCCACAACCACTTGGCCCTTTAATAAAAAGGTGCTCTTGGGCTTGGATGTGAAGAGAGGGGATCTCTAACGTTGGTGGTAATTCAGGCTTCCAACGAAAGCTGATATTTTCGAGTTTGACCACAAGTGATGAACTGTCAGAAGACATGCTAGCTCCAATAATTAAAGCGGTGTATCTACTGGACAGTAATTTGAAACATAAATTCCCAGGAACACACCGATTTGAACAGCCAAGTAAGCGATGACTTACCTGGCTGTTTATTTTACGTTTAATCCGATCTAGGAGTGATTAGAATCGGAAACTAATACGCTCTGCGTTAAGCACTTCTTGTACTTGAGCTGTGTCTGTTAGTAGGTTCACCGTCATTTTTTCAGTGTTGCTGAACTTAGAGAACCACTGAGTGCTAACTGTGTCTAGCTTAGCAACATCTGAACATTCATAGTGGTACTCAACAGTGAACTCACCGTGGCCACCTTCTGAGTGATCGTGGCCTTCATGATCGTGGTGGTCGTGACCTTCGTGGTCATCATGATCGTGCTCAGCGTGGTCATGGTCTTTGTGGTCATCATGATCGTGTTCAGCGTGGTCATGGTCTTTGTGGTCGTCATGATCGTGTTCAGCGTGATCATGGTCTTTGTGGTCGCCATGACCGTGTTCCGCATGGTCATGGCCTTCATGGTCGTCATGACCGCCTTCTAAGGTGTTTGCTACTGACTTGAACTTCAGAGTACAACTCGCATTGTTAAAACTAAACAGCTCTTCTGGCTTGTTTAATTGTGCGATAGCCTGTTCAAACACTTTCTTCTGTTCTGCAGTTTTTGGAGCATGTTCAAACCCAACCACATCTGCGCCTGGAGCTGTTACTTCAACAAGCAATTCTTGCCCATCTTGCGCGATGTTTACTTCAACTTGGCCATGTACGTGTGCATCATGAGAGCGGAATTCTTCGTTAGCTAGAACATTTGTAGAGACAGTCATGCCGATAACAACGGCTAAAAAAGTAGGTTTCATGTTTTTTCCTGAATAAAGGTTAATTAAAAAGTAGTGGTAATTAAGCGATATTTACAGGAGGTGAGCGTGCCAAATAAGCGAAATATAGCCGCTGTAGTGAAGTTACTGACTCTGTGATAGCGACAGTAAATTCCGAATGGAACTCTGGAATCTGTGGTAGTGAGTGCGCTGTGATGAACTGATTAAGCGAAAACAGCTCACAATGGTGTGAGGTGTGGTGCTCTGGTGCGATATCCACAATGTGTGTTGCGGCTAACACGCTTAACATGAGCATAAGCCCAAGCAAGAAGCCTGTTTTGCGTTTCACATTGTTGGGTGTGTTTTGCCACATCAGGATGATTAACCACAGAATTAAAAAAAGGATACTGTTATAATATAACAATATCCTTTGGTTAGGTCTCGAAAAAGACGCGAATATCTTATTAAAGGCTCGCTTTAATCAACTCAATGACTTGAGTGACTTCTGATTCGTTTAATGCACCTTCTTTTACAAACAAGATTTTACCTTGATTGTCTTGAACGATAATCGCTGAGCTTTCTTCTTTTAGAGCCCATGTTGACGCAACGGCGCCGTCTTCATCTAGGACCATAGAAGACCATGGAAATTCTTCTTTGCTGCTTTCGGCAGAGGACTTAACAAAAGACCCAGTACCCCAAATCGCATCATCTTGGTTGATGATAGTGGTGGTTTGGTAGCTGTCTTCTGAGAATTTCGATGCGGTAATGGCTGCCATCAGTGGTGCGTTGAGCTCTTTAGAGCTGCTGCGGCCAGCGATAGCTTGAACGACGCGAACTTTACCTAGAAGATCATTGGTTGCCCAAGCTTGATATCCAGTATTTCCGTCGTTTAGAACAATCTCACCATAGTTACTCACATCGACGGCAGGCAGGGTAGCGCCTACTGATAGGTTGTGAGCATTGGCGAAGAGTGGAGAGGCTGCGGCTAGAAAAGCCAGTAGAGTTTTGTTTTTCATTATATTTTTGTTCCGCTTATTGGTTTGCACAGGAAGTATAATATGAAATTTGAAAAATGCCTCTTTAACTTTTTTATCGTACGACGTGGAAAGAAGTTGCAGGCTTGTTACCAAAAGGTATAATGCATCAATATCAAGATGAACAATAGATTATCTTGCTGTTTGCTAAAGGAATTAGCGATTAAATGTGCTTTGAACAGCGACGCTGTTCAGGTATGTGACTGTAGTACTCAAATGGAATTGAGGTTGTATTATGTTAAGAAAATTTTCTACTTACCGTCCACGTCAGGTGGCGCGTTTCGTTAAAGTCCTGTTCAAAGGCCAATTTGCTATTGAAGGTGTTGGAGAGTTTCGCTTCGACCAAGGCAAGGTGCTACTTCCTGAAGTTTCAGACAAACAAAAGCTCACTATTTTTAAAGAAGTTAACGGCACCATTGCAGCGTTGCCGGTGTAACTGAGCTTTATCGATTTGTCTTGCACCGAATAGATTAACAATGAAAAGGGCTTCCTGATGGAAGCCCTTTTTTAATGCGTGTCGTTCACGATGGTATGCCGAACGGCACTTTATTGTGGAGGGAAGCACACACCTGTTCCACCCAACCCGCAATACCCATTCGGATTTTTAGCTAGGTATTGCTGGTGGTAGGTTTCTGCGAAAAAATATTTTCCAGCAGGCAGAACTTCCGTCGTGATCTCGTTGCCTAAAGATTCAGTCATTGCTCGTTGATATTCACGTTTAGAGTGCTCAGCGATAGATTGTTGTTCTTCACTGAAGGTGTAAATCGCAGAACGGTACTGAGTCCCTAAATCGTTGCCTTGGCGCATCCCTTGAGTTGGGTCATGACGCTCCCAAAAGGTTTCAAGTATTCGAGCTAGAGAGGTTTGTTCACTATCAAATATGACACGAACGACCTCGGTATGGCCGGTTTGCCCAGTACATACTTGTTCATAAGTGGGATTAACTGTGTATCCGCCAGCGTAACCAACGGATGTTGAAATAACGCCATCCAATTGCCAAAACAAACGCTCAGCTCCCCAGAAGCACCCCATACCAAACAGGACTTCTTGTTGAGAGCCCGTGGGTGCATCGAGCAGGTCGGTTTGATTGACGAAATGGCGCTCAGTGATTCGAATTGGGTCAGCATTTCCCGGTAGTGCGGTTGCTGCAGAAACCAGTTGTTGTTTGTTTAGCATGTTATATTCCTTTTCGCATACGTTTACCGCGCTGGCTTTTATTTAACGTGGGTTCATATTAACTGTTGGTCAATATTGAATAAGTCTTTAAATTAGACCGTGTTATTCCAGGATTTATTACAGACTCAATGCCTATTTAGCGGTATTATTTCTTTTCACTTATTAACGTATTGATAACTTCTTCACCAATTAAACATGATAAGAAAAACTTTACCAGTTCTGATTGGCACTCTATTGTCATCGACGCTCGCTTTCGCTGACGTTTCCCTTGAAATCAAAGGGCTAGATGGAGCGCTTGAGGATAATGTTGATGCTTATCTGAGTGCGATCCCTGAAGAAGAGTATTCGGTTTCACTAAGATTCCAATCCCGCTTGGAATCTATGATTAAAGAAGCCCTGAATGCGTTAGGCTACTACCACCCTAAAATCACATTTACTCACTCCGAAGATGATACCGAAATGACCGTTACGGTTGAGCCGGGAGAGCCTGTTGTTATTTATACTTCAGATATCGTTCTAACTGGTGAAGCCAAGGATGACCCAGACTTTTTAGCCTTGATAGCGAAGAGTAGCTTGTCTAAAGGTTCGACTCTGAATCATGGTAATTATGACTCTTTGAAATCGTCGATCCGCAACCTTGGCTTAGCGAAAGGCTACTTCGATGGTGCTTATGATCTTAGTAAGCTAGAAGTCGCTCCTGAATTGAACCGCGCTTATGTTCGTCTTCATTATAACAGTGGTATCCGCTATCACTTTGGTACTACTCAGGTTACTGGTAGCCAGATAGAAGAAGATAAGGTGCAGTCACTTAAACCATTTGAGGATGGCGAACCTTACTCAATCACCAAAGTCGGTGAGTACAACCAAAACCTGTCCAATACGGATTGGTTCTCCTCGGTATTTGTTGAACCAGATTTAAGCCAGTTAGGCGAAGGCCGAGAGATCCCGATGAAGGTTAGCCTTGCTCCGCAAGCTCGTAACCAAATCGAAACGGGTATCGGTGTATCCACCGACCTTGGCGTAAAAGGCACTCTGAAGTGGAAAAAACCTTGGGTTAATGAACAAGGCCATAGCTTCAATAGCAGCCTGTCGATTTCTAAACCTGAACAGACGATTACCGCTACCTATAAAATCCCTCTGGATGACGTGCTGAACGACTACTATCAAGTTAAGTACGGTATGAAAAACTTGGATAATCGTGATACCAAGAGTTTGGAGTCAAACTTAGCGCTAGAAAGATATTGGCGACTGGATAACGGTTGGCAACGCACGGTCTTCATTCGATACTTGGTCGAAAACTATGAGCAAGGTTTGCAGGATGATTTAGCGCAATTTGTGCTGCCGGGTATCTCTTTCTCACGCACTCGAACGCGAGGCGGTTCGATGCCGATGTGGGGCGATAAACAAACCATTATGGTTGAAGCGGGTGATGATACCTTGTTATCTGAAACTAAGGTTGTTCGTTTTCAAGGTCAAACCGCTTGGATTCGAAGCATTGGCGACAATCACCGAGGCTTAACTCGACTTCAATTTGGCGGCAACTTTGCCGACGAGTTTGATAAGCTATCTCCCTCCCTAAGATTCTTTGCTGGTGGTGACAATAGCATTCGTGGTTATGGTTATGAGTCGATCTCTCCTCGAGATGAAAGTGGCGCACTAACGGGTGCCAAATTCATTGCAACCAGCTCGTTTGAATACCAATACCGCTTGGTTGGAAACTGGTGGGGCGCAGCATTCTACGACATTGGTGATGCCTTCAATGATAAACCTGAATGGAAACATGGTACCGGCGTCGGGGTTCGTTGGGCGTCGCCCGTCGGCCCTGTGAGCTTAGATTTTGCTTGGGGTCTAGATGCAGCAAAAGGTGATGAGTTCCAGTTACACTTTAGTTTAGGGCCAGAATTATGATCAAAGTTATGGGCAAGTGCATCAAGTGGACGTCGATCTCATTGACGTCTATTTTGCTGTTGTTGATAGCCTTGCTAGGTTTTGTTTTGTTCACCAATCCAGGGTTGAACACTGTGTTGTGGGGCGCTGAAAAAGCGTTGCCACAGCTTAAAGTGGAAAGCACTAAAGGGGCTCTGTTCCCGAGCTTTACGCTTAATAATGTTCAGTTTAAAGATGACAGCCTGCATATAGACACCAAAGTTCAAAAGCTGAACTTGGCGATTAATCCTCGCTGTCTGCTCGACCCTAAGTTGTGTGTCGATCGTTTAGCGATTCAAGGATTGGACTTCGCATTTACTGAACTGCCTCCGGCCTCTACAGAAGAAACAGAACCTACTCCGCCCGTAACATCGGTAAAAACACCGTTGCCAATCGTAATCAACCGTATCGCTTTGTCTGATATCAAGTTGAATATCTTAGGGCATGAAATTGAATGGAGCTTGTTCTCTACGGCTTTGAGTATGCAGGGCGAAAAGCTAACTGTATCGCCAACCTTATTCAATGATCTTAAGGTTAAACTCGCTGAGTCGACAGAAGAACCGCAAGCAGAAAAGGTTGAGCCAAAAGCTGCCGTTAAAACGGCTATCGAATTGCCGGAAGTCTGGATTCCTCTGCAGGTTGTGTTGGAGCGTTTTGACCTCAACCGTTTCACCTTAGAACAAGAAACACCAATCGTTGTTAACCACCTTGGGCTAGAAGCTCGCGCGGGCAAACACACGGTTGATGTTTCAACTCTCGAACTCGATATGCCACAAGCAAGCGCCAATCTAACCACGAAGGTTGAGCTCAAGGGCGGTTACCCGCTAGAACTTTCTTTGGATGCGTTGGTGAAAGAAACCGACCTTGTTGGGCAGAAGTTGTCTCTGAAAGCACAAGGCAGCGTGGCTAAGCTAAACCTAGACTCCCAATTTTCTGAGCTGATTGAGGCAAAGTTGTCTGGGGATATTCAACCCTTAGAACCGACTCTGCCATTTGACCTTCTTTTAGAGGGCGGACAAGCACAGTGGCCCCTTACCGGAAAAAGCGATTACCAAGCGACAATTGAGCAATTTAAAGCTGATGGCTCACTAGATGGTTTTAATGTTCTTCTTAAAGGTGAAGCCGATGGTAAGGAAATCCCTGAATTAGCCATCGATCTACAGGGTAAAGGCACGACGGAACAAATTGTTCTCGAGCGTCTAAAGCTCAACACGCTAGGCGGTGAGCTTAACGGTGTCGTTAAAGCGAACTGGAAGAGTCTCATTAACTGGCAAGCTGACGTGACACTCAAAGATATTCAACCGGGTCTGCAGTGGCCAGAAGCTGAGGGCAACATTAGTGGAAACATCGTCACCTCAGGTGAGTTGACTGAAGCGGGCGGCTGGGCGATTGAACTGCCTAAATTGGATATTGAAGGGATCTTGCGAGAATACCCTCTGGATATCGAAGGTCAGTTGTCAGCGTCGGATCGCAGCGCGAGCGGTGAACCAAAACTGAAAACCAGTGGTTTGAGCTTAGCTCACGGTGTTAACTCGATTAAGGCTCAGGGTGAGCTTGATAAGAAATGGGACATGGGTGTTGAGATTCACTTCCCTGAGCTTGTAAAAAGCGTCCCTGATTTGAAAGGTAAAGTGATTGGTAACATCCAGCTCAGTGGTCCAACGAAAAAGCCTGAAGTCGATCTCGCTCTAAATGTGGATAAGGTAGATTGGAATAACGAAGCAACACTAGAATCCTTGTCGCTTAATGGCTCTGTGGTTCCTCTGCCATTGCCTGAAGCTCAAGCTGATCTTGAATTAAAAGCTAACAACCTAACCTATCAAGATCAGAGCGTAAAAAGCATTGATCTCACGGTGAGTGGTGGTGAGAAGAAACACACAGTGACACTTGATGTGATATCCGACATCGTGTCTACAAGCTTAGCTATTTCCGGAGAGTTGATTCAAAAGCCTTCTCTTATTTGGTATGGATCGTTAGACAGAGTCAAAATCACCACTCAGCAAGGCCCTTGGGTGTTAGATCAACCTGTCGCGATAAATGCGGATGTTGATAAACAGTTTGCCGATGTTCAAGCGCACTGTTGGAAACAATCGGGTTCGAGCGTGTGTTTGGATGAAGACGTTCGTGTCGGAAAATCGGGTGAGGCCAAGGTAGCCATCAATCAATTCGATTTCGAGCAGATTAAAGCCTTTGTGCCTAAAGAGACGCAATTACAGGGCTTAGTCAATGCGACTGCTCATGCAAAGTGGTCTGAACAAGATGAGCCTGAAGTCACGGTAAGCGTTGATATGCCGAAAGGTCAGGTTGTTCAACAAGTGGGTGAGCCAATCACACTGGGTTGGGAAAGCGTTGCATTGAATGCCCAACTGAAAGACAACAAACTGGATGCCGATTTTAAGTTGGATGTTTCCGACAATGGTGACCTGTCTGGCACGGTGTCGTTACCGGATATTCTTGCCGAAGACAAAATGGTCGATGCGGCAATTAAGCTGACCACGTTCCATCTTGATTTCTTACAACCCATTCTAGGTGAATACAGCTTATTGAAAGCCGACCTTGAGAGTGATCTTCAAGTTAAAGGCTCTCTGATGCACCCTCAAGTCTTTGGTCAATTCTCTGTTGATGGTATTCAAGTCAAAGGCGATGTTACGCCTGTTGATGTGAAAGATGGCCGCATCGACCTCGACTTTGATGGTTATAGTGCAAAACTGGATGCGAATGTCGAAACACCTGATGGTCACCTTGATATTGAGGGAACCGGAGATTGGCAAGATCTTAAAGCATGGCATTCGAACGTTAGAGTTTTCGCTGATGAGTTGATGGTTGATATCCCACCGATGGTTAAGGTGAAGGTCGTACCTGATATGACTATTGATGTCACACCAGATCTGGCGAAAATCACCGGTGATATTGCATTACCATGGGGACGAATTGTTGTTGAAGATTTACCACCGTCAGCGGTTGGCGTCTCTTCTGATCAGGTTATTTTGAATAAAGATCTAGAGCCAGAAAACGAAGATACGAATCCATTCAATGTGATGACGAATATTAATATCTCCATTGGTGATGACTTTAAACTGTCTGCCTTCGGTCTTGAAGGTGATTTGGTCGGTAAGCTCAACGTGGCTCAAAAAGACCAAGGTCCATTTATTACAGGTGAAGTGAACATCGTCGATGGTACTTATCAATCATTCGGGCAAGACCTCTTGATCGAAGAGGGTAAGATCCTAATGAATGGACCACCGGATCAGCCATACGTAGCCATCAACGCGATTCGTAATCCTGATAATACTCAGGATGACGTGACCGCTGGTATTCGAGTGACTGGCCCTGCGACAGAGCCTACCATCGAGATTTATTCTGACCCAGCGATGCCACAAGCGAACGCACTGTCTTATATTTTGCGTGGCCAAGATATCGACGGTGAGTCGAGCGGTTCGATGACAACGACTTTAATCGGTTTGAGTTTAGCGAAGAGTGGTAAGGTTGTTGGTGAAATCGGTGAAGCCTTTGGTGTAAAGGACTTGCAACTGGATACTGCAGGCTCTGGCGATGACTCTCAAGTGACGGTAAGTGGTTACATCCTGCCTGGCTTACAGGTGAAGTATGGTGTGGGTATCTTTAACTCGTTAGGTGAGTTTACCGTTCGTTATAGATTGATGCAGGATCTCTATGTTGAAGCTGTTTCTGGCCTAGACAGTGCTGTGGATCTTCTCTATCAATTTGAGTTCGAGTAGAGCCGTATGGGAGGGCATATGCAGCATCTTGTTTTTGTCTATGGAACCTTGAGGCAAGGTCAGTCCAATCACCATTATTTGCAGGGCTGCGATTTATTAGGGCAGTTTGATACACCTAAGGAATACGCACTTTTTGATTTAGGTGCCTATCCGGCGATGATTTTGGGAAAGAAAAGTGTCGCTGGTGAGGTCTATATCATTAACGACGAAATTTTAGAGTCGCTCGATCGGCTAGAAGATGTTCCTGTTGAGTATCGTCGCGAGCAAATAGAGACTATATTTGGATTAGCATGGGTATATTTGTATCAGCTTGATATAACAGCTAATAAAGAAATACTTTCGGGTAACTGGTGTCAGCGGAACAATGATTCCTAACTAGTTAATCACCTTACGAGACAACAAAAAGCCAGCACTGAGGTGCTGGCTTTTTAATAGCGTTAGTTTGAGAATGAAATGAGAGGGTTACTCAGGGTTCAGCTCAAGAAACTCTTCTACTTTACGTACCATTTTTGTTGAACCAACGAAGAAAGGCACACGTTGGTGTAGCTCAGTTGGTTTGATATCCATGATACGCTGTGCACCGTCTGATGCAATACCGCCAGCTTGCTCCATAAGGAAAGCAATAGGGTTGCATTCATAAAGCAAACGCAATTTACCTTGAGGGTGGCTCTCTGTACTTGGGTATAAGTAGATGCCGCCTTTTAGCAAGTTACGGTGGAAATCAGACACAAGAGAACCAATGTAACGTGACGTGTAAGGGCGGTTATCGCTTGGCTCGCTTTCCTGACAGTATTTGATGTACTTCTTAACACCGGTTGGGAAGCGGATGTAGTTACCTTCGTTGATCGAGTAGATCTTGCCTTCGTCTGGAATCATCATGTTTTCATGAGATAGACAGAAAGTACCCAGAGATGGATCGTAGGTGAAACCATTTACGCCAGCACCTGTTGTGTATACAAGCATGGTTGAAGAACCGTAAATCACGTAACCCGCGGCTACTTGCTTGTGTCCGGGCTGTAAGAAATCTTCTTGTGTTGGTGGTGTACCGATCGGTGATACTCGACGGTAGATAGAGAAAATTGTACCAACCGATACATTTACATCGATGTTTGATGAGCCATCTAGTGGATCCATCAGTACAACGTATTTTGCGTTTTTGTTGAGCTCTTTATTGAAGGCGACAGCTTCGTCTTCTTCTTCACTTGCAACACCACAAACTTGGTCACGGGCTTCTAGAGCCGCTTTAAATTTGTCGTTCGCGTAAAGGTCTAGCTTTTGCTGCTCTTCACCTTGCACGTTGTCTGTACCAACAGCGCCAGTGATGTCGACTAGGCCAGCCTTGTTGATCTCACGGTTAACAATTTTTGCAGCAAGTCGAATAGACGACAAAAGGGATGATAGATCACCGCTTGCATGGGGGAAGTCACTCTGTTTCTCAACAATGAACTCACCAAGGGTGCGCATCTCAGACATGTTATTTCCTTAAACTTCTCTCAATATTAGGGGGGATTTGAGCACTGTAGATTCGGCCTCTTGAGTGGGCTTTATTCATCTAGACGCTTACCTAAATTCTAAAGGTTAGATCTTTTTAATGGTAATGAACTAAGCGACACAGATCTCACTTACTATGTCGACTCAATTTGTTTTGCATTGCCGCTCGCTTTTAATCGCCATTTAATGATAATGAGTTCAAGCCGTTTTAATTAGGCACTGTTTATTTAGCCAAGCGTTTGGAAGCAATTTATGCATATTCATATCTTAGGAATTTGTGGCACCTTCATGGGTGGTGCTGCGGTATTGGCTCGTCAATTAGGTCACAAGGTTACGGGTAGTGACGCGAATGTTTACCCACCAATGAGCACCTTGTTGGAATCACAAGGGATTGAAATTATTGAAGGGTTCGACCCTAGCCAATTAGAACCAAGGCCAGATCTCGTGGTTATCGGTAACGCAATGAGCCGCGGTAATCCGTGTGTTGAGTATGTGTTGGATAACAACCTTAGATACACCTCTGGTCCTCAGTGGTTGCAAGAGTTCTTACTGCATGACCGTTGGGTGTTAGCGGTATCGGGAACGCACGGTAAGACCACGACATCAAGCATGTTGGCTTGGATCTTGGAAGACTGTGGCTATGCACCGGGCTTCTTAGTTGGCGGAGTGTTGGGTAACTTTGGTATCTCTGCTCGCCTTGGTGAAAGCATGTTCTTCGTGGTAGAAGCCGACGAATACGACAGTGCTTTTTTCGATAAACGATCTAAGTTCGTTCATTACCACCCAAGAACCTTAGTGATGAATAACCTAGAGTTCGATCATGCGGACATCTTTGACGATCTTGAAGCGATTAAGCGACAATTTCATCATTTGGTGCGTACTGTGCCAAGCAATGGTCGCATTTTCTCACCTAAGCAAGACAGCGCTATTGAAGATGTTCTAGCTCGCGGTTGCTGGAGTGAAACTGAATCGAGTGGCGAGCAAGGCGACTGGGATGCCAAGAAACTGGTCAAAGATGGCTCTCAATTTGAGGTTTACTTCCAAAATGAATGTGTTGGAACCGTAAATTGGGATTTAGTGGGCGACCACAACGTAAATAATGCTTTGATGGCGATTGCAGCTGCACGTCATGTGGGCGTGACACCTGACCTTGCTTGTGAATCACTAGCTACCTTTATTAATACTAAGCGCCGTTTGGAGTTTAAAGGCGAGGTGGCAGGTGTGTCTGTTTATGACGATTTTGCTCATCATCCAACGGCGATTGAACTTACGCTCGGGGGATTACGTAATAAGGTCGACACTAAGAAAATCATTGCCGTTTTAGAGCCTCGTTCTGCCACCATGAAACGTGGTGTGCACAAAGAAATACTGGCTGATTCGTTGAAGCAGGCGGATTCTACCTACTTATTCCAACCGGATAACATTGATTGGTCAGTTCAAGATGTTGCAGACGCTTGTCACCAACCGGCACACGTGAGTGATGACATGGATGCATTCGTTGCTAAAATTGTCTCAGAGGCACAAGCTGGCGACCAAATTTTGGTAATGAGTAATGGTGGCTTTGGTGGCATTCATCAAAAACTGTTGGATGGATTGGCACTCAAAGGCTAACGGCATCCACGACCTTATAATTTGAAGTAATTGAGAACATGACAAAACACGATAAAGCGATAACCCTTGCTTTCACTGGCGCATCTGGTGCGCCTTATGGCCTGCGTTTACTTGAATGCCTTTTGGCAGCCGACTATCAGGTCTACTTGCTGATTTCATCGGCAGCGCGAGTGGTATTGGCGACCGAGCATGAACTTAAGTTACCTGCTGGGCCAGATGCGGCGAAACAAGCTTTGGTTAAACATCTTGGCTGCGCCCCTGAAAAGCTGGTGGTGTGTGGCAAAGATGATTGGTTCTCGCCGGTTGCCTCTGGTTCAGCTGCACCGAAGCAGATGGTCGTTTGCCCATGTTCCGCGGGAAGCTTGGCTTCGATTGCACATGGATTGTCGGATAACCTGATTGAGCGAGCAGCAGACGTAGTCATGAAAGAGCGAGGACAGCTGTTGTTGGTGGTTCGTGAGACGCCATTTTCGACGCTTCATCTAGAGAATATGCATAAGCTTTCGACCATGGGCGTGACGATCATGCCTGCAGCCCCGGGTTTTTATCATCAACCTAAGTCAATTGAAGAACTGGTCGACTTTATGGTGGCGCGTATTCTAGATCACCTTGGTATCGAACAAGGTTTAGTGCCACGTTGGGGTTACGATCAACGTAATTGATCCAAACTTGATAGCTTATTGTTAAAAATCAAATTACAATTCTGAACACTCATCGGGGAGCGAACCATTCAAATAATGAATGCGAGCTGAGATCAAGCAGGTGCTTGGGACCCGTAAACCTGAACCAGATAATGCTGGCGTAGGAATTGAGTTAGGAACAACCTCTACCGTTCTCCTCCCTCAAACCTGTGCCGCTCAGACCATGGAGAGCGTCCAGTGAAATTCACATTAACTACCCTTGCTGTTACTACAGCTATTTCTTTTTCTGCCTTTGCTGCAGACAACACTTTGACTATATACACCTATGACTCTTTTGCTGCGGATTGGGGCCCTCGTCCTGCCGTTGAAAAAGCATTCGAAGAGAAGTGTGGTTGTGATGTGAATTTTGTCGCTCTAGAAGATGGCGTGTCTATTCTGAACCGTTTACGTCTTGAGGGCGGCAACAGCAAAGCCGATATCTTGCTAGGTCTCGACAACAACCTGATGGCTGAAGCGAAAGCGACGGGCTTATTGGCTGAGCATAATGTTGATACGTCATCGGTAACGCTTCCTAATGGTTGGAACGACAGCACTTTTGTACCCTATGACTTTGGCTACTTTGCTTTTGTTTACAATAAAGAGAAACTGGAAAACCCGCCGAAGAGCTTGAAAGAACTGGTTGAGCAGCGTGATGATCTTAAGGTCATCTACCAAGATCCACGTACATCAACACCAGGCCAAGGCATGATGCTTTGGATGAAATCAGTATACGGTGATGAAGCGACAGCAGCATGGAAGAAGCTTGCTCAGAAAACAGTGACTGTAACCAAAGGCTGGTCTGAAGCTTACTCTATGTTCCTAGAAGGCGAGTCGGATTTAGTGTTGTCTTATACAACGTCTCCGGCTTACCACATTATTGCTGAAAGCGATTCTAAGTATGCAGCAGCAAGCTTCGAAGAAGGGCATTACACTCAAGTGGAAGTGGCCGCTAAGGTTAAAGGCAGCAAGAACGAAAAGCTTGCTGATGAGTTTATGGCGTTTATCCTAAGTGATGAATT
This sequence comes from Vibrio sp. 10N.222.49.C9, assembly GCF_041474985.1. Lineage (NCBI taxonomy): Bacteria > Pseudomonadati > Pseudomonadota > Gammaproteobacteria > Vibrionales > Vibrionaceae > Vibrio > Vibrio sp. 10N.222.49.C9. Next base: position 49,767 of record NZ_JBFRVD010000026.1, read on the forward strand.
CCAATCGGCGATGCCAACAGGCAACTGGATGTACCCAGTGACCGATATTGAGCTTCCAAAAGGGTTCGAGCAACTTACGGTTCCTCAGAAAGCGCTAAGCTTTACGCCCGAAGAAATTGCAGCTAAGCGTAAGCCATGGATTCGTGAATGGCAGAGTGCACTTACTTTTTAATTTGCTTTTAAAAAATTAGCTTTCTAACTTTCTGTATTTAAAGGTTTGTTCGATGTTAACTGAGCGAACCATTTACGGTAAAAAATCAATCTATGATAAAGAAAACACCTAAGGTTGGGATTTGGGTAGCGATACTCATTACCGCCTTCGTGGTTTCAGCAGTTGGGGCATTGCTTAGCAATGCCCCTTCTCTTGATATCAGCCAAGTATGGTCCGATCCCTACTATTGGCATGTAACGAAATTCAGTTTTTATCAGGCGACACTCTCAACGGTGCTGAGTGTTGGCTTTGCTATACCTATTGCTCATGCGCTGTGTCGTAGACAATTTTTTGGACGCGCTTTGTTGTTAAGGCTGTTCGCGTCGACCTTAGTCCTGCCAGTGTTAGTGGGTGTATTTGGCTTACTTGCGATCTATGGCAATAGTGGTTGGTTAGCTAAGTTTTTGGCGAACTTCGATATTGAATTGCCATTTTCCATATACGGATTGAATGGTATTTTGCTGGCGCACGTTTTCTTCAACTTGCCTTATGCCAGTCGCTTACTTCTGCAAGCGTTAGATACCGTGCCTGCCGAGCAACACAAGCTTTGTGCTCACTTGGGTATGAGTCATTGGAACAAATTCAGATGGGTTGAATGGCCTCGCTTAAGACAGCAATTACCACATGTGTGTGGCTTAGTCTTCATGTTGTGTTTTACCAGCTTTGCTACCGTGATGGCGCTAGGCGGTGGACCTAAATCAACCACTATCGAGCTCGCTATTTATCAGGCGATTAAATTCGACTTTGACCTTCAAGCTGGTGCCTTGCTCGCGATATGGCAAATGCTGCTGTGTGGTGTGCTAGCGGTGAGCATTCAACGCCTATCGAAGCCTATTTCAGTGACGGCCAGTCAGTTGTCTGAAGAGAAATATTTGGTTAAGGACAGCTGGTGGTCAAAAGCTTGGGATAGCTTTTGGATCATCATAGTCTCAATGCTGGTATTGCCGCCATTAGCTATGGTTATCGTCAGTGGAATTAACTCGCAGGCATTAACCGTACTCAGCAGCGAGCCGTTTTGGGCGGCGTTAATGACCTCGGTTAAAGTCGCGTCATTAGCAAGTGTTATCGCAGTTGGTATTGGTATCGCCATACTACTGACTAGCCGAGCATGGCGTTTACAGAACAAGAATTTTCGAGCCGATAAAATCGAGCTGATTGGCACTATTATCTTGGTGACTCCGGGGCTGGTGATCAGTACGGGTATCTTCTTATTACTGCGTTCATTCACCGATGTATTCAGTTTAGCTTTCTTTATCGTGATTGCCGTCAACAGCTTAATGGCGCTGCCTTACGTAATTAAAACCTTGGCTCAACCTATGCTGCACCTGTCTCAGCAGTATCAGTATGTGTGTGCGAGTTTAGGGATGACTGGCTTCACTCGATTCAGGCTCGTGGAATGGCGCGCATTGCGTAAGCCGATGGCGCAAGCCTTCTCGATCAGCTTTATGTTGGCGATGGGTGATTTAAGCGCGATTGCTTTGTTTGGTAGCCAAGATTTTAGAACTCTGCCTTTGTACCTATTCCAATTGTTAGGCAGCTATCAAATGGAAGCGGCGGCGGTAGTTTCTGTGAGCTTACTGTTACTGAGTGTCGGCAGTTTTAGCTTAATAGAATTCTTATTTACTCGAAGATCTAAGCTCGATGCTAAAGAATTAAGGAACCGATGATGTTAGTGATGAAAGATGTGGATTACCATTATCACAGAGAGTTGTTTAGCTTTGATTTTCAAGCTGAGCAGGGCGATATTGTTGCGCTTATGGGGCCGAGTGGTGCGGGTAAGTCTACACTGTTGGCGCTAGTTGCTGGTTTCATCGAGCCTACATCGGGTGAGATATCAGTGGCTGGGCAGTCGCTTATTGGTAAAGAAGCACATCAGCGTCCGTTGGCGATGTTGTTTCAAGAGCACAACCTGTTTGCCCATCTCACGGTACGTGAAAATATTGGTTTAGGTCTGCACCCGGGATTAAAGCTTACGGCAACCCAAAAGCTCAAAGTTGAGCAAGCAGCCGCACAAGTAGGTGTTGCAGAGTATTTGGATAGATTGCCTGAGCACTTATCCGGTGGTCAACGCCAGCGTGTCGCGTTAGCGCGTTGTTTTGTCCAACCTCATGATATTTGGCTGCTTGATGAACCTTTCTCTGCGCTTGACCCTTTGCTGCGTGAAGAGATGCTTAGTTTAGTGAAGCGATTAGCGGCAGAGCGAAATATTACGGTCTTGATGGTGACTCACCATTTAGGTGACGCACGCAGTATCGCGAATAAGTTTGTGTTTGTGGCGCTAGGTAAGGTGTTGGTTGAAGACTCGATAGAGGCACTGACGGCGGATCATCCACAGACAGAATTAAGCTCATTTGTTAAAGCGGGTGAGTGACGACTCATCACTCCTGTGAGTATTTATTGATATTGAGTGCTTCTTGATATCGAGTGCGTCAAAAACAAAAAGACCTAGCATGTGCTAGGTCTTTTATTCACTCTATGAGTAAAGCGAGATAACGATTAGTCTTCTAGCTTTAGCTCTTTTAAGATTTGGAAGATCTCACGAGAAGACTTTGCAGGCTTGTTCGCTGATTTCTCTTTGTTAGCTTGGCGAGCTAGCTGACGAAGACGCTGACGGTCTGCTTCAGGGTACATTTCCATTACTTCTGAAATAGCCGCATCACCTTCAGCAACAACACGATCACGCAGTTGCTCAAGCTTATGTAGTTCAGCTGTTGCTTGTGAGTGCTTGTTACGTACTTTATCCAAAGCCGCTTGAATTGGCTCAGGATCGACATTACGCATTACTTTACCAATGTATTGAAGTTGACGACGCTTCGCTTCATTTTTAAAGCGTTGTGCATCTTTAATCGCTTGTGCCAAATCTTCAGACAGCGGAAATTTATCTAATACAGAAGGCTTTAGACCAACAAGCTCTTCTCCCAGCTTTTGCAGGGCATCCATGTCCGTTTTCATTTCTGTCTTACTTACCCAGATGATTTCTTCTTCTGGTTCCCATGGGGCTTTTTGGTTTTTGCGAGCCATCTTTTCTGCCTATGTCACTATCTCAAACGAATATATTGCCTATTTTAGCAAGAATCTTGGGGAGAAAGCGAAATTCTTGTTATCCTACGTAATATTGACCTAAAAAATTAGAATAGATATGGATGTAAAACAGCAAGTCGCCCAGCAAAGAGTTGAGCTAGAAGCCGCAGTAGCTAAAGCGTTGGATATGGCATCAGTGAGTGCAGACGCAGCTGAGGTCGCTATTACTAAGTCAACGGGTTTAAGTGTTTCAACACGTATGTGTGAAGTGGAAAACGTTGAATTTAATAGTGATGGTGCGCTAGGTATTACTGTTTATCGCGGCCAGAAAAAAGGCAGCGCATCTACATCTGATCTGAGTGAAAAGGCGATTGCTCAAACCGTCGCGGCCGCACTTGATATCGCTCAGTACACTTCTGAAGACCCATTTGCCGGTCCTGCGGCAAAAGAATACATGGTAAAAGAAATTCCAGATTTGGATCTTTTTCACCCTGATGAACCAAACCCTGACTATGCCGCTGAGATTGCGATTGCTGCTGAGAAGCAAGCGTTAGCTTATAGCGATAAGATCAAACAGAGTGATGGCGCAAGCTACGACAGCCACTATGGCGTTAAGGTTTATGGTAACAGCCATGGCTTACTAGCAAGCTATGCTTCTAGTCGTCATAGCACGAGCTGCTGTGTAATTGGACAAGGCGCTAACGGTGAGATGGAGCGTGACTACAGCTACACCGTTGCACGTCACCGTGACGAGCTGTGGACGCCTGAGCGTGTAGGTCAAGAAGCTGCAGAAAAGACCATTAGCCGTTTGGATGCGAAAAAGCTACCAACAGGCCAATACCCAATTATGTTCGCTAACGATGTTGCGACAGGTCTTATCGGTCACCTTGTGATGGCGATCAGTGGCGGCAACCTTTACCGTAAGTCATCTTTCTTATTGGATCATTTAGGTCAGAAAATCCTACCTGATTGGTTCAATATCTCTGAGCGTCCTCACATCCTACGTGGTTTGGCTTCAAGCCCATTTGATAGCGAAGGTGTGTTCACTCAAGATCGTGAAATCATCACTGACGGTGTGCTAGCAACTTACCTACTAACGAGCTATGCCGCACGTAAGATGGATATGACGCCAACCGGTCATGCTGGTGGTATTCATAACTGGTTCGTTAAATCGACCGGTCAAAACTTTGAGCAGATGCTAAAAGAGTTGGGTACTGGCTTCCTAGTCACTGAAGTGATGGGCCAAGGCGTAAACACCGTAACGGGTGATTATTCACGTGGCGCTGCAGGTTTCTGGGTTGAAAACGGAGAGATCCAATACCCAGTATCAGAAGTAACAATCGCAGGTAACCTAAAAGACATGTTTACTCAGATTGTTGCTGTGGGTAACGACGTAGAAACACGTTCGCAAATTCAAACGGGTTCTATCCTGCTTGAGTCGATGAAAGTCGCGGGTGAGTAATTCAATTAAAGCGAATCTGATGAATTAAAAAAGGGAGCCGTGGCTCCCTTTTTGTTTTCTGTATTTCGCCAAAAATTGGCTAACTGCTTATGCTAACTAGATCAGTATGGTCGCTAAGCCTAGGAACACCGATAGGCCAATAACATCGGTTACTGTGGTCAGTGCCATACCGCCAGCAAGGGCTGGATCGATATTCATCTTCTTCAACATCACTGGGATAGTTACACCAGCAATACCTGCGACAATCAAGTTGGTCATCATCGCCGCTGAGATGATGCCTCCCAGTATCCAGTTACCTTTCCAAGCCACCACGATACCACCAATGATAACGGCCCATAGAACGCCGTTTAGGAAGCCGATGGCTGCCTCTTTGAGTAGCAGTTCGCGTTTGTTACTGTCACCGATATGACCGAGTGCCAAACCACGAATCACCAGAGCAACGGTTTGGTTACCCGCAACACCCCCCATCGAAGGCACGATAGTCATCAGAACCGCAATCGCTGCCATTTGATCGAGCGTTGCTTCAAACATGTTTGATACAGATGCTGCCGCCAGTGCTGCGAGTACGTTAGCACCAAGCCACACACTACGACGACGAGCAGATTTTACGACCGGTGCGAAGGTATCTTCGTCATCGTCCATACCCGCCATACTCATCATTGAGTGTTCGGCATCTTCACGGATAACATCAACCACGTCATCGATGGTGATACGACCAACAAGGTGCTGGTTACTATCGATGACAGGCGCAGAAACCCAGTTACGACGTTCAAACAGGCTCGCGATATCTGACGCACTGGTTTCTACCGCGATCGCTTCGTCGGCATCATCCATCACTTCTGAAACAGGGACATCAGGTTGAGTCGTTACTAGCGTGGTAAGTGATAGGTTACCGATAAGACGTTCTTCTTCATCAATAACATACAGAGCATCAGTTGCATCCGGCAGTTCGCCACGCATACGCATGTAGCGCAATACAACGTCAACATCGACATCACCACGAATCGTGATTACGTCGGTGTTCATGATCGCACCCGCTGAATCTTCAGGGTACGACAGGGCAGTTTCAACTAATGCACGATCGACGGAGTCCATTTGAGAAAGGACTTCGCGAGAAACATCGTCGGGTAGGCTTCGAAGTACGTACGCGACGTCATCGGTTTCCATACCTTCGGTTGCTTCTGCCAAGGTCTCAGGTGCCATTTTCGACACAAGAGCATCTTTGACGTCTTCGTTTAGTTCATCAAGAATTTCACCGTAGTCTTCAGGATCGGTGAGTTGCCAGAGTACGTCACGACTTTTGCGAGGGGAGGCTTCTAAAAGGTGTGCAATATCCTCAGGTTCCATGTCCTGAAGTTGTCGGCGTACGTGAACAAATCGGCCGTTTTCTAGGGCTTCGCTGACTTCTTGGAGGGTTTGGTGAGCTTGGTCGAATTCTAATTGCTCTGCCATATTTTCCTCCTATCTCATTATTCTTACAATGCTTGGAATAGTAACTTAATTCTAGGGCTTATTTAAATCATAAACTTAGGTAGAACTAAGATTTAATATAGGTTGGTTCACCGTTTGAGTTTGCGGTGTTGTGAGTAAAGCGTCTTAGCTACTCACCCTCATCAAATTTATCTTCGATAAGGTGGCAAACGGCATCAAGTGCTTGTTGTGAATCAGTACCCGAAGCTTGAATCGTGATGTGTTGGCCTTGGGCTGACTCCAGCATCAATAGTCCCATTACGCTGTCTGCGGTGGCACTTTTATCTTCTTCACTATGAATTGTGATAGTGGCATCAAAGCTTTGTGCAAGCTCAACCAACTTTACGGCCGCTCTAGCGTGAAGACCCAAACGGTTTTGGATCAGTACAGTTCGAGTTAATTCCATGGTTAGCCCTGTTGGTGCGTCTCTAAAGAGACATGTCTGATTTGAACTTGATGACCAAGTTGTTCGAAGTACTCACCAATTTTCTGGGTTAGATAGACCGAGCGGTGCTTACCACCAGTACAACCAATGGCTACCGTTAGGTAACTGCGATTGTTTTTCTCTAACATTGGTAGCCACTGCTCAACAAAGCCTTGAATCTGTTGTTTGAGTTCAATCACTTCTTGATGCTGCTCTAGGAAGGAGTGAATCGGAGCATCAAGGCCTGTCATTGGTCGTAAGTCAGGTTCCCAGTGAGGGTTTGGTAAGAAGCGAACATCAAACACGTAGTCGGCATCGCTTGGCAGACCAAATTTAAAGCCGAAAGATTGAAAGACAATGATTAGTTCTTGCTTCTCTTTGCCTTCGACTTTAAAGCGCACTTTTTCACTCAACTCGTAGAGGTTGCAGTCACTGCTATCAATCACAATGCTGGCTTGCTCTGCTAGAGGACTGAGAAGTGTCTTTTCTAAATCAATCGCTTGCTCAAGAGAGAGCTTTTCTTGGCCAATTGATAAAGGGTGGATTCTGCGGGTTTCGCTGTAGCGCTTAAGGAGTGTCTGCTTGCTGGCATCGAGGAACAATACATCAACATCGATGTTTGTAGCTGACTCGAGTTGCTCGAGCGTGTCGGTGACTAACTGAGGCTCTTTCGGTAGGTTACGTATATCAATACTTACCGCAACGTTTTGGTTGCTTTCGCGTACCGATTCGACAAAGTTGTTGAGCAGGTTTACTGGTAGATTATCGACACAGTAATACCCCAAGTCTTCTAGGACTCGTAACGCAACACTTTTACCGGCCCCTGATTGGCCACTAACCACGATTAATCGCATGTTATTGCTCGCAAGTTGGCACTTGAATCATGATGTCGTAAAGCTCTTGATCGCTCTGAGCATTACGCAGCTGTTTAAGAGTCTGCTTGTCGTTTAGTCGTTCTGCCATACAAGAAAGGGTTTTTAGATGCTCTTTGCATTGTTCGCTAGGAACAAGCAGGGCAAATAGTAGGTCGACAGGACGATTATCAATCGCATCAAATTCGATAGGATCTTGGCATTGCAGTAATACAGCTATCGCTTTATCACTGACATTCATACGAGCATGGGGAATCGCGATACCATTACCAATACCGGTACTGCCCATCTTCTCACGGCTCAACATACACTCAAATAGCTCTGTTGAATCTTGACCGCAGCTCTCAGCTGCTATCTGGCTGATGAGCTCAAGGGCTCTTTTTTTGCTTGTGCATTGGACTGCACTTTTGGTGCAGTCCAATGAAAGTACTTCGCTTAATTGCATGTTAGTGACTACTTAGCTTTTCTTTGTGCTTGTTGAGTTGGCGGACGAGTTTATCAACCAATGAATCAATCGCGGCATACATGCTTTCATCTGTTGCTGTCGCATGGATTTCCCCCTGATTTATATGCAGGGTAGCTTCTGCGATTTGATTGATTTTCTCAACTTTTAAAACAACCTGAACGCTATTGATATGATCAAAGAAGCGCTCAAGTTTGTCGAATTTGGTGTGAACATAGTCTTGCATTGAATCGGTAAGATCAACGTGATGGCCTTGAATATTGATTTGCATAGACTTTCCTTTTCAGTTGGTTGCCTGATCATAGTTGCTAAGTAACTAGCGACTAAATGAGCTTATAGCAGGCGTTTACGCTGACTCGATGGGGCAATGCCCAGAGACTCACGGTATTTCGCTATGGTACGTCTAGCTACCTGAATTCCTTGGTCAGCCAGTAAAGCAGCAATCTTACTATCACTTAGAGGCTTCGCGGTATTTTCCGCTGCGACAAGCTTCTTGATGAGTGCGCGAATTGCTGTAGATGAACATTCACCGCCATTGTCAGTGCTGACATGGCTTGAGAAAAAGTATTTGAGCTCGAAGATGCCACGTGGCGTATGCATGAATTTTTGAGTCGTCACACGAGAGATCGTGGATTCGTGCATATCAACAGCTAACGCAACATCATTAAGAACCATTGGCTTCATCGCTTCTTCGCCATGTTCGAAGAAATCACGCTGATGTTCAACAATGCATCGCGCAACTTTGAGTAGCGTCTCATTTCGGCTCTCTAGGCTTTTAATTAACCACTTTGCTTCTTGCAAATTTGAGCGGATGTATTGATTGTCGGCGCTGTTGCCTTTACTGCCCAGATCAGCGTACTGCTGATTCACTTTCAACTTAGGCACGCTATCAGGGTTAATGGTCACTAACCATTTGCCAAGGTCTTTGAAGACAGATACATCTGGAACCACATACTCAGTTTCATCCGGAGTAATCTTACTGCCAGGACGAGGGTCCAGCTGTTGAATCAGTTGCAAAACTTCACGTAGTTCTGCTTCTTTCAACTTGGTCTCTTTGATAACCAGTTTGTAATCGCGATTGCCGAGTTGGTCGATATGGCTAGTAAGTACTAACTTAGCTTCGTTAAGCCAAGGCGTATCTTGGGGAAAGGTTGCCAGTTGCAGTAACAAGCAATCTTGCAGGTTGACTGAACCGACACCTAGCGGATCAAACTGCTGAATTCGTTTACGTACCGCTTCAATTTCATCAAGCTCGATCTCTTCATTGTCGAAGTTTTCAAGGATGTCTTCACAAGTTACAGTGAGGTAGCCGTAGTCGTCGATGGCATCGATTAATGCAAAAGCGATGCTTCGGTCGGTGTCAGTGAATGGCGTTAAGTCGAGTTGCCAAAGTAGGTAATCGTGCAGGCTTTGAGTGGTTTCGCCTTGATAAACCGGCATGTCGTCATCAATCGCAATACCCGTGTTACCTGTGTTCGCGCTGTAGACGTCTTCCCAAGTTGTGTCGATTTCTAGTTCGTTGCCAATCTCTGATTTTTCGATTAAGTCTGAGCTATCAGGTAAGTCTTGCTCTGTGGCTTCAACAGTTTCTTTTTCGTCACTGCTAGGTTTTTCTTCCGATGTTGGCGTATCTTCATTGCCTTCTTCGACATCGAGTAGTGGGTTAGATTCAAGTGCTTCTTGAATCTCTTGCTGCAAATCTAAAGTAGACAATTGCAACAAACGAATCGCTTGCTGCAATTGAGGAGTCATTGCTAACTGTTGGCCTAGCTTAAGTTGTAATGAGGGTTTCATTCAGTGTGACTTACCTAGTTATTATTCTTAGAACTCTCGATACTCTCTATATAATCATAGACGGAATTGTTCGCCTAGATAAACTTGTTTAACTTGTTCGTTATTGAGAACATCTTCAGGAGTACCCTCAGCGATCAGGTGTCCTTGGCTTACGATGTAAGCTTTTTCACACACGTCTAATGTTTCACGAACGTTGTGGTCGGTAATCAAAACGCCCAAGCCGCGATCACGCAGGTGAACAATGATTTTTTTGATATCGATTACTGAGATCGGGTCAACACCGGCGAATGGTTCATCCAATAGAATGAACTGCGGGTTTGCTGCTAGTGCACGAGCAATCTCTACACGACGACGCTCACCACCCGACAGAGCCATACCATTGCTGGTGCGGATATGTTGGATGTGGAACTCTTCTAGCAGGTCTTCCAGCTTATCTTGGCGTTGTTCGTTGGTCATTTCATCACGGGTTTGTAAAACCGCCATGATGTTGTTCTCTACGGACAACTTACGGAAAATCGATGCTTCTTGAGGCAGGTAACCGATACCAAGACGAGAGCGGCTGTGCATTGGTAAGATACTGATGTCTCGGTCATCAATGCTGATGGTACCTTCATCACGCGCCACCAAACCAACAATCATATAGAAAGATGTGGTTTTACCTGCACCGTTAGGCCCAAGCAGACCGACGATCTGGCCTGACTCTACCTGTAAGCTTACATCGGTAACAACCTTACGTTTACTGTAGGTTTTCGCTAGGTTTTTTGCTTTAAGAACAGCCATCGTTACTTATTCACTTCCGTTGGTTGTAAAACCGTTGACACTCGTTTGTTTTCACCACTGTCAGCGACTAATTTCTGAGAACCGATCTGGTAAGTGATCTTAGAACCGCGAATGATGCTGCCATCTTGAGATAACATCGCATTCTTAGTCATGATCAGTCGGTCGGCAACAAGCTGGTAGTGCAGGTCGTCAGCTTCACCGTAGAGTGTCTTACCGTCGTCAGTAAGCTGAGAGAAGGTTGCTGGCTTACCGAAGCCTTGAATTTCTTCAATCTCACCGTTTACGGCGTTACGAGTAACAATAACCTTATCGGCATTGATATTGATGCTGCCTTGTTTAAGGTTCACATCACCAAGGAAAGTCACTTGGTTACTTTTCATATCCAATTGCTGGCTGTCTGAGTCAATGTAGACAGGTTGCTCACTATCCGAAGACAGAGCATAGACATTAGGTGCCGCAAGGGTCAAAGCGAATAAACTAAGGTGTAAGAGTTTCATATCTACCTTGAACAGAATTAAAGAGGATTGCATTGTTGGTACCGAAGTTACCTTTCATTGCTTGTCCCTCAGTTTCAAAAAATGTACCGATCATATGGACCGGAGTCTCTGAATAAAAATCTCGGCTAGGCAGCTCAACAACCATTTTATCTGTGGTCATTGTATCGAAGCTGGCTTCTGGCAACAGGTTCTTTGCCACGACGTTGTCATAAAACGTGACAACTTGATTCTCATCCATAATCGCGCGATCAGCGGTGACTTGCCATTCAATCGTGTGCCCTTCACGGAATACCGAAAGAACTGGGTTTTGAAAGTGCGTATCGCCAACTACTGAGTAGTGTTCTAAATACGTCGATTCAACCTGATAGCTGCGAATACCGCTTTCGTCGTAGCTAATGTTGTTCAGGCTTTTGCCACTAAACGCGGGCAGCTCCAAATTTGGAGCCACTTGTATCGTTGATGTTTGCTCTTTGTCGTACAAGTAATAGGTCGACCAAGAGGCAATAAATATGAGTATTAAATAGATAATACGAGTAAAACTCATATGCTTAAACCTTTATGCACGTCGAGTTCATTTCTTGCTTGTAAAATAAGGTCACAGACTTCACGTACCGCGCCATGACCACCGTTAATGGTTGTCACGTAGTTTGCACGCTTTGCAAGTAGCGGGTGCCCATCTGCCACACAGACCTTCAAGCCAACTTTTTCCATTACAGGCCAGTCAATCAGATCGTCTCCGATGTAACCTGTATTTTCAGGGTTTACAGAAAGCTTATCGCAAATATCTTGGTATGCCTTAACTTTATCGTCTTGACCTTGATAAATCAGCTTAATGCCTAGAGCGGTCATACGATTCTCAACAATTTGAGATTTGCGACCCGTGATGATCGCGATTTCAATGCCTGCGTTCATCAGTGATTTGATACCGTAACCGTCACGAGTGTGGAAGGTTTTCAGCTCTTCACCGTTGTTGCCCATGTAGATGCGACCATCAGAGAAGACACCATCGACATCGCAAATCAGCAGTTTGATCTCTTTTGCAATTGCAAATACATCTGAATTAACAGTGCCGTATAGAGTTTCGACTGTCTGTGTCATTACATTACTCCTGCTTTCAGTAAGTCATGCATGTTTAACGCTCCGACTAATTTACCTTCTTGGCATAACATCAGGCCATTGATGCTCTTCGCTTGCATCAAGTTTAAGCCCTCAACCGCGAGCATGTTTGGCTCGGCTACCGTCGGGTTTAGCGTCATCACATCACCGATCTGCGTGTTATGGATATCAACGCGTTTGTCTAAGATACGGCGTAAATCACCATCGGTAAAAATACCGGCCATTTGGCCATCTTCACCAACGATTGCTGTCATGCCTAAGCCTTTCTGAGATATCTCTAGTAGAGCGTCTCTTACTAGTGCGTCGGGTGCTACAACAGGAAGTGAATCGCCTGTGTGCATGATGTCGTCGATCTTCAACAGCAGCTGACGACCTAAAGCGCCACCAGGATGAGACAGGGCAAAGTCTTGAGCGGTGAAGCCTCGAGCCTGCAAAAGTGCAACGGCTAATGCATCACCCATGACCAAAGTCGCCGTGGTGCTTGTTGTTGGTGCTAAGCCCAGCGGACAAGCTTCTTCCGGTACTGAAATTTGTAAATGGATATCAGACAGGGTTGCCATGTTTGATGCTGGCTTGCCTGTCATGCTGATGATCTTGATGCTCAGACGCTTTAACACAGGAAATAGGCTGAGGATTTCTCCCGATTCGCCGGAGTTGGATATTGCAATCACAATATCACCAGGTTCGATCATGCCTAAGTCGCCATGCGCCGCTTCGCCTGGGTGAACAAAGAAAGCCGATGTCCCGGTACTTGCCAATGTTGCTGCGATTTTGTTGCCAATGTGGCCTGATTTACCCATGCCCATCACAACGACTTTGCCTTTGTTGTTCAGGATAAGGTCGCAAGCTTTACAAAAATCATCATTAAAATATTGGTCTAATTGAGTGAGACCTGCAACTTCGGTTTCCAAAACTTGTTTTGCAACGCTGCGGTAATCAAATGGCTGAGACATCAAATACTCCAAGTACGGGAAGTTAAATCAACAATTAAGCCGACATGTTCATTAATAGGTAACTTTGGTAGGCCACGAACGTCACAATTAACACGCCGCCTTCAATACGATTCACACTACGAGATTTTCCTAGTGCCATCACAACAAGTAGTAGCGATACGCCTAGCATTACCCAGAAGTCACGACCCATAGCGAACTCGCTCAAGATCGAAGGGTTTAGGATGCCCGGGATACCCATAACAGCAAGGATGTTGAATACGTTTGAACCAATGATATTACCTACAGCCATATCATCTTCACCCTTCATCACACCGGCAAGTGATGCTGCAAGTTCAGGTAGGCTGGTACCAACCGCAATGATGGTTAAACCAATGACAAGATCACTCATACCAAAGTATTTTGCGATAACAACCGCGTTATCCACCAGCATATTCGCCGACAAAGGCAGAACGATTAGGCCAATGATCACCCACATTACAGCTTTAGGGTTACTGACACCTTCAGGGATCTCTGACTCTTGCTCTTCAAGAAAGGCGTCGCCATTCTTTTTTTCATTGCGACTGATTTGTAACATGGCAAATAAGAAAGCGGCAAAAAGAACAAACAACAACACGCCTTCATAAAAGCCTAAATGGTTGTCCCAAAGCAGTGCGCCTGCTAATACGGTAACACCTATCATTAATGGAAGTTCACGGCGAATGATACCAGAACTGATAGAGAGCGGCTTAATAAGCGCTGTAATGCCTAAAATCAGTGCGATGTTGGCGATGTTCGAGCCTAAAACATTACCGACAGCCGTATCTGTTTTGCCATCTAGGGCGGCAGTTGCAGAAACCATCATTTCAGGAGCCGAAGATCCCATTGCAAGAATCGTCATGCCGATAACTAATGGTGAGATACCGACATTGCGAGCAAGAGCCGCAGCGCCGTAAACTAGCTTATCTGCACTCCACACCAAAAAACCTAGGCCGATAACGAGAAAAGCAATCGCTTCAAGAAGCATAATGGTTCCTAAAAAAATAATAAAAACGGAGAAGTAACCGCTAATTTTGACCTGTTGCTAGATAAAAGGGAAGTCACTCGGCAAATTAATTACCAGTTAGCAGGCAAGAAAGAGAGATCAATAGATAATTTCCTAATGCTTTCAAATCCCTGCATAGATTCCTGTTTAATATGAATTAATTGAACAGTGCTTTTAATTCTAAAGTAGACTCATTATTATTGCAGCCATAATTGGCGTTTTTTAAAGCAAGGAAACAACAAAAATATGTTGAACACTGAGCTTGTGAAAGTTAAGAACCTCAGCTTCTCACGCGGTGACCGCGTTATCTTTGATGACATCAGTTTAGAGGTGCCTCAAGGCAAGATAACCGCCATCATGGGGCCGTCTGGGATCGGCAAAACGACTTTACTGCGTTTGATCGGTGGGCAACTGCCGCCAGATGAAGGCGAAGTTTGGTTTGATGGTGACAATATCCCTGCATTATCACGTCGAAAGCTATATCAAGCACGTAAGAAAATGAGCATGCTATTCCAATCGGGTGCGCTTTTTACGGATCTCAATGTCTTTGATAATGTGGCGTTTCCGCTGCGAGAGCACACTGAACTTAATGAAAAATTCATTCGTACCATCGTATTACTTAAGCTTGAAGCGGTAGGATTACGTGGTGCTGCGCAATTGATGCCGAGTGAGTTGTCTGGCGGAATGGCTAGGCGTGCCGCACTGGCGCGCGCAATCGCACTGGATCCAGAACTTATCATGTACGATGAGCCGTTTGTTGGCCAAGATCCCATCACCATGGGCGTATTGGTTGAATTGATACGAAATCTCAATCAAGCCTTGGGCTTAACCTCGATTGTTGTTTCTCACGATGTGCCAGAGGTGATGAGTATTGCTGATTGGGTTTACCTCATGGCAGATAGCAAGATTATTGCCGCTGGAACACCTGATGAGTTGTACAACAATAGCGATCCGAGAGTGCAGCAATTTTTGCAAGGCGAAGCCGATGGTCCAGTACCATTTAGATTCCCTGCGAAGAGCTTAGAAAAGGATTTGTTTTAATATGATTGTTAAAACTATTGCGGGTGTCGGTAAGCGTACACTTGCGAGCTGTGAGTCATTTGGTCGAGCAAGCCTGATGTTATTTGGGGCTTTGTTTGGCATCCCGCGACTAAAAAACTTCCCCTTATTAGTAAAACAACTTTATAGCGTTGGCGTTCAGTCATTGGCTATTATTTTAGTTTCGGGTCTGTTTATCGGCATGGTGCTCAGCCTGCAGGGCTATGTCGTGTTAATTGACTACGGCGCTGAGGGAAACCTTGGTCAAATGGTCGCGCTTTCACTGTTGCGTGAGTTGGGGCCTGTGGTGACTGCGTTATTATTTGCAGGTCGAGCCGGTTCAGCACTCACGGCAGAGATTGGGTTAATGAAGGCAACAGAGCAGATCTCAAGCCTTGAGATGATGGCCGTTGACCCTCTTAAACGCATTATTGCACCACGTCTTTGGGCCGGGCTTATCTCAATGCCATTGCTTGCTATGATTTTTATGGCGGTAGGTATTTGGGGCGGTCAACTGGTTGGTGTTGATTGGAAAGGCATTGATCACGGCAGTTTCTGGTCTGCGATGCAGTCTTCAGTAGAACTTGGCCGAGATATTGGTAACAGCATGATCAAATGTATGGTCTTCGCTATCACCGTAACTTGGATCGCACTTTTCAATGGTTATGACGCAGTACCGACTTCAGAAGGTATCAGTCAGGCAACCACACGCACTGTAGTGCACTCTTCTCTAGCGGTACTAGGGCTAGATTTTGTTCTTACCGCATTGATGTTTGGGAATTAATCATGCAACAAACTCGAAAATTAGAATTATGGGTCGGCACCTTTGTTATTGCCGGAATTTGCGCAATCTTAATCATGATCTTTCAAGTCGCTGACGTAAAAGGCATAGGTTCGAACCATACTTACAATCTAAAAGCGACCTTTGACAACATTGGCAGCCTAAAAGTTCGTTCTCCAGTGAAAGTGGGTGGCGTCGTTGTTGGACGAGTTAAAAGCATTGAGCTTGATACCGAGAGCTACCTTCCTGTCGTTGAACTGTCTATTGACGGGAAGTACTCACAATTTCCAGATACCTCTAGTGCTCAAATTTTAACATCTGGCTTAATTGGTGAGCAGTACATTAGTCTGGTTCCAGGCTTCATTTTTGATGATGAAGAGATGTTGGTCGATGGTGATTCAATTGAAGACACTAAGTCAGCATTGGTACTAGAAGATTTGATTGGCCAAGTGCTGTATAGCGTTGGTGGTTCTAATGACAGCGAAGCTAAGGAATAAGATAATGTTGAAAACTATTAGTTATTTAAAAGCTATTGGTTACTTGAAATCAATGTTTATGGCGGCAATGGCGTTGCTTATTTCTACCCAAGCCTTTGCTGCAGAATCGATTGACCGTACTCAGCCTTACCAGATGATGACTCAAGTTGCCGAAGTGGCATTTGAGCGTTTGAAGAGTGAACAAGACAACATCCACCAAGATCCAGAGTTATTGAAGGTCATCGTGGAAGAAGAGTTGATGCCTTATGTGAATGCACAATATGCAGCTCTTAAGTTACTTGGACCAAACTTGAAAGGCGCGGATAGAAAAGACGTGGGCGTGTTTATCGATTCATTCCGTAAATACCTTGTTTCTTCTTATGCCCAAGTGCTGACTCAATACACAGATCAGACGATTGAATTTGGTCCAGAACCAAAAATCAAAGCGGATAGCCGCATTACCAGTATCAAGGTCGACATCATCGATACGCCGCGACCAAACATTAAGCTTGAATTTAAGCTTCGCAAAGACAAGAAATCTGGCGAGTGGAAAGCATTTGATATGGTTGCCGAAGGTATTAGCTTGTTGTCGAGCAAGCAATCGGAGTGGAATACTAAGATTCGTCAAGAAGGCATCTTACAAGTTGCAGACGAACTAGAGAAATTAGCCGCACAACCGATTCGTTTTGAGAGTAACAAATAATGAGCCATTCTCAATGGCAAGCACTAAGCTCTAAAGAGTATCAACTGTTCGGTGATTTAGACCGAGACAGTGTCCCTGCAATCTGGCGTATATTGGAAAAGTGGCAAACGACGGAATCGAGCGTTGAAATTGACCTTAGCCATATAAATCGAGTCGATTCAGCAGGAATGGTGATGCTAATTCACTTATTAGAGCATGCAAAAAATCAAAACTGTCATATAATGCTCAGTTTCGTGCCAGAACAATTACGAACGTTGTTCCAATTGAGCAATATCCAGCCAATGATGGCAGAACACATAAAAAATTAGGCAGGAGCTATTTGTGGACAGCACAAAAGTACAAGAATTATTAGCAGAAGCACTGAACCTTCAGGAAATTTTCGTGAAAGGGGAAGGCAGTCATTACGAAGTTGTTGCGGTTGATCCATGTTTTGACGGCATGAATCGAGTTAAGAAGCAGCAACTAATCTACGGCCCACTAATGGAATACATTCAACGCAATGACATCCATGCTCTTTCTATTAAGGCTTTCACGCCGGAAGAGTGGGAACGTGATAAGAAACTGATGTCACTTTAAGGTTTATGATGGAAAAGTTTCGAGTTATTGGATCGGATAAGCCGCTAAGCGGTGAAGTGACGATCTCAGGCGCAAAAAATGCAGCGCTACCTATCTTATTTGCTTCAATTCTTGCTGAAGAGCCAGTGGAAGTAAGTAACGTTCCTCACCTACGTGACATCGATACTACGATGGAACTGCTTAAGCGTTTAGGCGCAAAAGTATCGCGTAATGGTAGTGTTCATGTTGATGGCAGCGAAATTAATGAATTTTGTGCGCCTTACGATTTAGTGAAAACAATGCGTGCTTCTATCTGGGCTTTAGGTCCTCTAGTCGCTCGTTTTGGTGAAGGCCAAGTGTCACTTCCAGGCGGTTGTGCAATTGGTGCTCGACCTGTTGATCTGCATATCCACGGCCTAGAGCAACTAGGTGCGACCATTAAGTTGGAAGATGGTTATGTGAAAGCAAGTGTTGATGGCCGTCTGAAAGGCGCGCACATCGTGATGGATAAAGTAAGTGTGGGTGCCACCATTACTATCATGTGTGCAGCAACGCTAGCGGAAGGAACAACAGTACTCGATAACTCAGCGCGTGAGCCTGAGATTGTTGATACGGCTGACTTCCTAAACAAACTGGGTGCTAAAATTTCTGGCGCAGGTACAGATACGATTACTATCGAAGGCGTTGAACGTCTTGGTGGTGGCCAACACTCTGTGGTTGCTGACCGTATTGAAACAGGTACTTTCCTGGTTGCTGCTGCTGTTTCTGGCGGTAAAGTGGTTTGTCGCAACACCAACGCTCATCTTCTTGAAGCTGCCTTAGCGAAGCTTGAAGAAGCGGGTGCGAAGGTTGAAACGGGCGAAGACTGGATCAGTCTTGATATGACGGGTCGTGAACTGAAAGCGGTGAAAATCGTAACGGCACCTCACCCTGGTTTCCCAACCGACATGCAAGCACAGTTTACTCTGCTTAACATGATGGCGAAGGGCAGTGGTGTTATCACTGAGACTATCTTTGAAAACCGTTTTATGCACATTCCTGAGTTACAGCGAATGGGTGCAAAAGCGGAAATCGAAGGTAACACGGCTATCTGTGGTGAAACGGAAAAACTGAGCGGCGCTCAAGTAATGGCAACGGACCTTCGCGCATCTGCGAGCCTTGTTATTGCTGGCTGTATTGCTCAAGGTGAAACCATCGTTGACCGTATTTATCACATCGATCGTGGCTACGATAAGATTGAAGATAAATTGTCAGCCTTAGGCGCAAACATTACACGATTTAGTGAGTCGAACTAACCTAGGTTAGTGGATTCATGAATCAGTAAGATGAAAACATAAAAGTCGGAACCTTGGTTTCGGCTTTTTTATAGTTGTATTTACCGCGAGTAAATCTATTGCTCATTTTTGCGCGAATAGATGAATCAACTTGGCGGTCGGTGAGGAACAAAATGATAGCAATATTACGTATTTTCGCAGTGGCGATATTTGCGATTCTTATGTTTGTATTTGGTTGTGGTTACTGCCTATTAAGTCCACGCAACCCGAAACACGTATTTACCTTTGGCCGTTATTTCGGTCGCATGTCGAAGATCTTCGGCATGAAGTTAGAGCTTCGCATCCCAGAAGATGCCTACTCTCGCGGCCAACATGTTTATGTGGCGAACCACCAAAACAGCTGGGATCTATTCACGATTTCATCAGCGGTAACGCCAAAAGTGGTAACTGTTGGTAAGAAAAGCCTAGTGTGGATGCCTCTATTTGGTCAGCTTTACTGGTTGACGGGTAACATCCTAATTGACCGTGCTAACCGTAGCAAAGCGGTAGGTACGATTGATCAGGTCGTGACGAGTCTAAAAGAGAGCGATGTTTCAGTTTGGATGTTCCCTGAAGGCACTCGTTCTCGTGGCCGTGGTCTGCTGCCATTCAAAACAGGTGCATTCCATGCTGCGATTGGTGCTGGCTTGCCTATCATCCCTATCGTGTGTAGCTCAACCGGTGGCGTGAAGCTAAACCGTTGGAACAATGGTCACGTGATTGTTGAAATGCTGCCACCAATCAGCACTGAAGGCTACGACAAGTCTAATGTTCGTGAACTGGCTAACCTAGCTCGTGAGCAGATGGCTGCGAAACTTGAAGAGTTAGACAAAGAAGTGGTTGAGCTTAATAAAAAGTAATTATCTAAGCGAAACGATGAACAATAAAAAAGGTTGCCAACGGGGCAACCTTTTTTTGTATCTAATAAACACCCAGTATTACGCTAAGTCGTTTATTAGAAGGTGTTTAATCTAAAGATTAAAACCTATTTGCGAACCGCAATAGCTTCGATCTCGATACCTACATCTTTTGGCAGACGAGCTACTTCAACACATGAACGTGCAGGGTAGTTTGCAACGCCGTGCTCATCGAAGAATTTACCGTAAACTTCGTTTACTGTGCCGAAGTCGTTTAGGTCTTTAACGAATACCGTTAGTTTTACGATGTCTTTTACAGTCAGGCCTGAAGCTTCAACAACCGCTTGAACGTTGTCTAGAGATTGGCGAGCTTGCTCTGCGATATCAGCAGATACTTCACCAGTTGCTGGATTTACTGGGATTTGACCAGAAGTCAGTACCATGTTGCCAAGGTCAACGCCTTGTACGTATGGGCCGATTGCAGCTGGAGCAGATTCTGTGTGAAGTACTTTAGTCATTGGTTTATTCCATCAGTTATTAGATAAAAATCAATTTTCAGTGTGCCTTCAAACTTTGGATAGGTAAAGCGCAAAATACCCCGCACAGGCGAGGTATTTGATAGTTTTTACATTCGGTCTTCTTTGCAGTTTGACGTTATCTTTCTGTCACGATCTCGCGAGAGAAGACTTTTTCGCAATACTTACACTTCAATCGAATATCTTCTTTCTTTTCAAAGATCTTAAAGCTGCTTTCAACCGGTTCATTGTGAGTAATACAGTTAGTATTTGGACACTCGAACACATCGTTGATTTGCTCAGGAAGTTCTAGTGGTAGCTTCTTAACTACTTCGTAATCTTCGATTTGATTCACTGTTGCATGAGGCGCATAAAGTGCCAGCTTGCTCGCCTGTTCTTCTGTGATAAACACATTCTCAATCTTGAGCAGGTCTTTTCCGCCCAGTGCAGAAGACGGTAGATTCAGGCCAATCGTCACGCGCTGATGAGAGTTGTGCATGTCGAACAGTTTTAGCACCTTGATCCCGATATTGGCTGGGATATGGTCGATAACAGTACCGTTTCTGATTGCTTCAACTTTTAATTGAGTCTCTTTAGACATGATATCTCTCCTCTACAGCGTTTCGTTAAGAACAAGGGCTAGCAATGCTTCACGGGCGTAAACACCATTCTCTGCTTGCTGGAAGTAGTAAGCGTAAGGTGTTTTATCGACATCGACAGTAATTTCATCAACGCGAGGAAGAGGGTGCAGAACCTTCAGGTTATCGCGTGCATTTTCCAGCATCGAAGCGGTCAGGATGTATGCGGATTTTATGTGCGCGTATTCTGACTCATCGAAGCGCTCTTTTTGAACTCGAGTCATGTACAAGACATCGAGCTCAGGAATCACATCTTCCATGTCCGTCAATAGTTGGTACTTGATGCCCGCTTCATCAAGCTCTTCGCAAATGTAGTCTGGCATCGCTAGAGCTTCTGGAGCCACGAAGTAGAAACAGATGTTGTCGAACTTCGCTAGTGCTTGAGTCAATGAGTGAACCGTACG
Source organism: Vibrio sp. 10N.222.49.C9 (assembly GCF_041474985.1). Classification (NCBI taxonomy): domain Bacteria; kingdom Pseudomonadati; phylum Pseudomonadota; class Gammaproteobacteria; order Vibrionales; family Vibrionaceae; genus Vibrio; species Vibrio sp. 10N.222.49.C9. The sequence continues at coordinate 71,131 of NZ_JBFRVD010000026.1, forward strand.
GCCGTACTTAAGGTCACCAACGAATGCAACGTTTAGGTTGTCGAGGCGGCCTTGTGTCTCAGCGATAGAGAATAGGTCTAGTAACGTTTGTGTTGGGTGTTGGTTTGCGCCGTCACCTGCGTTAATAACAGGTACACCGTTTGAGAACTCAGAAGCCAGACGCGCTGCGCCTTCTTGAGGGTGACGCATCACGTAAGCGTCAACGTATGAAGAGATAACCTGTACCGAGTCCGCTAGCGTTTCGCCTTTCTTTGCCAAAGAAGTGTTACCACCACTGTCGAAACCAATCACATCACCACCGATGCGTTGAATCGCAGTTTCAAAAGAGAGACGAGTTCGTGTAGAAGGTTCGAAGAAGCAGCTGGCAACAACTTTGTTCTTGATGAGTTCTGGGTTTGGTTCAGCCTTTAGCTGACCTGCCGTTTGAACAATTAATTCTAGCTCTTCACGAGAAAGCTCTGGAATTGAGATGATGTGCTTTTGATAGAGCGAGTTCGCCATGATCTTCTTCCCCACAATAATGTATTGGCCATAAAAAAGCCCCCCATAATGGGAGGCTTTAAAAAAGTGCTGAAAAGCAGAATAGACGGCCTGGTAAGCATCTTAGCTTACGAGCAATATTTGGTGTTTTCACAATATTACTATGTGTTTTCACAATATCATTATGTTTTATCACAACATTGCTTGGCGTCATTTTCACTACTCTCAGACAAATTGCCGAGAATTATACGCTTTCAATTTGTGAGCGCAAGCGATTACATCACGCTTTTGTTTACTTTCAGTATTCGCTATTGACCCAGTGTCGCAACCATTACCGCTTTGATGGTATGCATGCGATTCTCAGCTTCATCAAACACAATTGAGTAATCCGATTCAAAGACTTCATCAGTAACTTCTAAACCGTTCATTCCATACTTATCTGCGACTTGCTGGCCGATCACGGTTTCATTGTTATGGAAAGCGGGTAGGCAGTGCATGAATTTCACTTGAGGATTGCCAGTGAGCTTAATGACATCCATATTCACTTGGTATGGTCTCATTACCGCTACACGTTCGTCCCAAGCTTCAGGGGCCTCGCCCATTGAAACCCAAACATCGGTATAAAGGAAATCACAGCCTTGAACACCTTCAGCAACGTCTTCTGTCAGCGTGATGTTGGCACCTGTGCTTTGCGCGATAGCTTGGCACTCTTCAACAAGCTGCTCTTCTGGCCAGAATGCTTTAGGCGCGACAAGGCGAATATCCATGCCCATCTTCGCGGCTCCGACTAACAGAGAGTTACCCATGTTATTGCGTGCATCGCCTAGATAAGCAAAGCTGATTTGGTGTAGATGCTTCCCGCGGCCATGCTCAAGCATAGTGAGGAAATCAGCCAAGATCTGAGTAGGGTGGAACTCATCGGTTAAGCCATTCCAAACCGGCACGCCCGCATAAGCGCCTAAGTCTTCAACGATACTCTGACCAAAGCCACGATACTCGATGCCATCGTACATGCGTCCCAATACACGCGCCGTATCTTTCATTGATTCTTTTTGACCAATCTGAGAACCAGAAGGGCCAAGGTAAGAGACTTGAGCACCTTGATCAAAGGCGGCCACTTCAAACGCACATCGTGTTCGAGTTGATGCTTTCTCGAAGATCAAAGCAATGTTTTTGCCGTTGAGTTTCTTCTGCTCAGTGCCTGCATACTTAGCTTTTTTTAGGTCAGCAGACAGGTCGAGTAAAAACTGAATCTCTTTAGGAGTAAAGTCGAGAAGTTTTAGAAAGTTACGATTGCGAAGATTAAAGGCCATCTCTCGCTCCTTGCGTATATAGAATCAATGAAGAACTTAGTTAAACATAAAAATGCTATATTTGTGAATATTTATTTTATTAATTTGATAAAAAAGGCTAGTAAATGAATACTGGCCTAGATAAGACTATTGAGTCTGTTTAACTGAGCTCTTTGACTTAGATACCGTCTCTTTCGATAGGGCAACTCATACAGCGCGCGCCGCCACGACCACGGCCTAGCTCGTTGCCAGGAATCGTTAGAACTTCGATACCCGCTTTGTCGTATTTCTCATTGGTGTAAACATTACGCTCATAACCAATCACTGTACCAGGTTTCACTGTCAGTACGTTGTTAGCGTCATTCCACTGTTCACGCTCAGCTTCGTAGTTATCACCGCCGGTAGTGATGATCTTCAGTTGATCAAGGCCTAGTGCGCCTTCAATCGCTGACAGGTAGTTTTCAGCTTTCTCGACACGCATTTCGCCGTTTTCTTTTGGCGTTAAGCGCCAAGTGTCGAGGTCTTTACGAACGATCTCTGGATAGACAGAGAACGTGTCGATATCCATGTGTGTCATCACCGTATCAAGGTGCATACAAGAGCGGTGTTTTGGTAGATCGATCGCAATCACTTCGCTCGCTTGGCCTGATCTAAATAGGCTAGCCGCTAGGTTTTCGACACCTTGTGGTTTCGTACGCTCTGAAATACCAACCAGTACCGCACCTTTACCGATAACCAGTACGTCACCGCCTTCAATGTTAGCGTTGTCGTAGTGAAGGTCTTCGTCACCAAAGTACTTAATGAAATCTTGGCCTGCGAACACTGGGTGCCAGCGGTAGATAGCACGCAGGTGGTTCGTTTCACGTTGACGTGCAGGCTTCATCATTGGGTTAAGCGATACACCACCGTAAACCCAGCAAGAAGTATCTCGCGTAAATAGGTGGTTAGGCAGTGGCTCGATAACGAAATCGAGTGGTCGATGCATTTTAGGCAGCATCGATGATGATTTGATAGGAAGCTCAGAGTAGGCCAAGCCACCGAGTAAGATCGTTGCTAGATGCTCATTATCCATTTGAGCAAGGTAGTTTCTTAAGTCACGGGCGAAAGTCGGCCCATAACGGAAATCTGAGATTTGAGTATTCAGCAACCACTCACGAGCCTGAGATACGGCAAGCGTTTCTACTAGCAGGTCATGCAGCAGTAGTACTTCTACGTCTTGGCTGCGCAGCGTTTCTGCAAAGGCATCATGTTCTTCACCAGCGGCTTCAACGGCAAGTACATCATCAAATAGAAGATCATGACAGTTTGAAGGGGTGAGGTGGGTGAGTGCTCTTTCAGGTCTATTTAGGAGAACTCGTCTCAATTGACCGACTTCGGAGCCAACGTACAGCTTACTCATTTTGCATCCTTACTATTAATCCAGCGTCTATTTATGACAAGCTTGTCCGTAATATGCAAGTTTTGTAGATTGAGTTAATACAAGGTATTTGGGTAATAATTGGTCATAAAACCTGTGATTTTTAAGTTTATACAGATTAAATTCCAACTAACTGGCTATCGAACGGAACAACGTTTTTGAGGATCTATGCTCAATTCGTGGCTTGTTAGAATTGAATTTTGCTTATTAATCGTGATTTTTTATTCACTATTATGCACTTTTTGATAACAAGCTGAGGATTTATGCACCCCAAAAGCGGTTTAGCGTATGCACCTAACGTGACTAATCACGCAAGTTTTATTCAATAAGCCCTAAAGTGGCCACAAAAACGAAATGCTAAAATACGGCGCAGTTAATAAAATGTTGAAAATTTGTTTATGTGATTTTGATTTCACTTTTGAATTGATATTGGCGCTGCGATCTCGCGATAAACTTACCTTTCTAGGCCTGATCTGGGTGGCTTTTCTGGACGATCCGTGCCATATTTCGTGACAATCAAATTTGATCTTTTCATAGTCAACACTCTGGAGCAGACACATGTCTCACGAAGATGAATATCTATCAGTAGCGGAATTAATTGAATTTCAAAAGGAAGAGACTCGCGACATCATTACAGCATTAATTGAAGATGGTAGCGATCCTGAAGCTCTATACGATATCGAGCATCACCTATTTGCTGAAGATTTCGATGTGCTTGAGAAAGCGGTTGTTGAAGCATTCAAAATGGGCTTTGAAGTGCTTGAAGCTGAAGAGACAGAAGACGAAGATGGCAATAAGCTACTTTGTTGTGATGCAACGATGCAATGTACTCTGAATGCAGAAGCGATTGATGAGCAAGTTGAGAAGCTTGTAAACCTTGCAGAGAAGTTTGACATTATCTACGACGGTTGGGGCACTTACTACGAAGGTGAAGATGCTATCTACCCAGACGAAGATGATGAAGGCGAAGAGTAATTCTTTCCCAATTTTAAAAAATGCCAGCCTCGAGCTGGCATTTTTTTACCCTCAGAAAAATAAATGTCTTTATATGCATTCATTCATTATAATGCGGTCAAAATTGATCTAGCTCAAGGAATGATATGCGGTTGCTTCTCGATGGTCTTTGGCAAATTTCGCCACTGACGGATCTCTCTATCCCACAAGATGACATCACCTTTCCGGCTCCGTTAAGCTCAAAGCTCCCTGATAGCTTGAGTGAAAGTCAAATTGCAGAGCAAGAGTGGCACCTGATGCACGACATCGAAGTGGATGACGCTATGTTAGCGTGTCCATTTGTTGAGTTAGTGATGGCTGGAGTCGATTATTTTGCTGAAGTTCGACTTAATGGTGTGGCTGTTTTTGATTGTGATGGTAGCCAAGCTGAATACCGTAAAGATATCCGTCCTTATATGCAGTCCGGCCGAAACCGTTTCGAGATCCTTTTCCTTGAAGAAGAGGAGAGCCTATTGCTTGAAGAAGACATGGATGACTCTGTATCTTCACAGGCTATCGCTAAATCTGATTCACGCATGGGGGTTTGGCAAGCGCCATACCTGCAGTTCGTTCGAAACGTCAAGCTAGAGCAAGTTGTCACAGAGCAGATCTGGCACCACGGTGGTGGCTGTGAGTTTAAAGTGGATGTTATCTATCAAACGCTAAAGGCGGGGTTAGTATCGGCATCCATCAAGTTTAATGGTATGACTCTCGTGATGCCGATTGATGTACGCGCTGAACATACTGGCGTCGTTTTCCAGGTCGAAGCTCCTATCATTTTTGATATTGAGAATCCTAACCCCAAGTATCTATACCCATTAGAAGTGGTACTTGATGGGCAAGAAGAGAGTTCTTTTGTTGCCTTGAACCCAACTTCTTGCGTCAGTAACTTTCTACGTTAACTCCGTATATTTTAGCGTTATCTTCTTTCGCTATAGCGGCGCATTCTGCTTATAACGACTTGGCCATGACAACCTCACAAGCGTCGTGGCCTGTTTCTCCCCAAGCTGACTCAAGATGCTCAAACCCAAGCTTCTCATAGAGTTTGACCGCAGCACCCAAGCACTTCGTCGTTTCTAAATACATGTGTTGATACCCAAGTTGCTTGGCTTGCTTTAAGCTCAAAGCGACAATTCGCTTGGCTAGGCCATGCCCTCGAGTTTGCGGTAAGAAGTACATCTTTTGTAGCTCACACACATTGGGTTTACCTGCTAGAGGGGCAAAGCCACCGCCTCCGACGATCTTTCCGTTGTGTTCGATAACCCAGTACATTGCATTCGCTTGGCTATAGACAGAGTACATATCATCGAGTGTTGGATCGGCCACGCCATAACCTTTATCTTCTGTGAGTCCATGCTCAGCCGAAACTTGGCGAATGATTTGTGCGATGCTTGGGTTGTCTTGCGGTGTAATGGGTCTAAGGGTGAACTCAGCAATTTGTTCCATGATCTGCCTATGAAAGGGTCACTAATATGTGACCCAATATATGGTGACTAAGCATGTTGGTGCAAACAGAATTGTTGTTGTGCCATTTGGTCGCCTGATTTACGTAACCAGACTTTCTCGTGGAAGTAGTAAGCAACGGTATTTAAAGTTGGCTCTAGCAAGGCCATCACACCGCCGATGAAAGCATCTCCAGTCAACAAGTAGACCACGGTAAAGGCAACACTAAAATGGATGCTAGCAAAGCTTGCTGTTTTTAATTTGGTCATCCACTGACGAGCTTTAAGCGCTGGAACTTGAGCCCACGCCTTTTCATGAAAATAGAAGGCAACAGTATTGACAGAGGGCTCAATCATAGCGATTAAGCTACCAATTAAGATGTCGCCTGTTAGTACATAAGCGACACTAAATGCGATAGTAAAATGTAATGCAGCAAAGGTTAGTGTCTTTTTCATGATAATTACTCAATCGTTGTGTTGTTTCGATAGGTCTATTATTGAGAATTATTATCATTAAATATAATGGGAAGTAGAGATTAATTTGATAGATGAAACCTATCAATCAGTGCGGCTAGAGTGAGAAGCATTGGAATATTGGAATCAGGGACATAAAAAAAGGCTGGTCACCAAGACCAACCTTTCTATTTAGACCGAGAAGTTTGAAGCCTTCTCGTTCACTCGGTTTTAAAGCGCAGCGATTGTCGCTTTTTGCTCTTCAAGCTTAACAAGAGTTTCCTTGTAGCCTTCAAGCTTTTCACGCTCTTTCGCGATAACTGCTTCTGGTGCTTTAGCAACGAAACCTTCGTTACCTAGCTTACCTTCGATACGTTTAATCTCGCCGTGAGTCTTAGCGACTTCTTTATCTAGACGAGCAAGCTCTGCATCTTTGTCGATAAGACCCGCCATTGGGATCATCAACTCAGATTTGCCAACCAGTTTAGTTGCACAAGCAGGAGTCTCTTCACCATCAGCTAGAACTTTAATATCGTCTAGCTTAGCTAGAGAAGTAAGAACGATCTTGTTCGCTTCGATACGAGCGGCATCTTTCTCATCAGCAACCTTGATCATTACTTCTAAGCCTTGGCTTGGTGCAATGTCGTATTCCGCACGTAGGTTACGGATAGCAGTGATGAAAGTCTTAACCCATTCGATGTCGTCAACGATCTCAGCATTGAAGTTAGCTTCATTAAACTGAGGAAGCGCTTGAGTCATGATTGTCTCGCCTTCAACGCCGTCTACTAGCGGCTTAACGCTCTGCCAGATAGATTCAGTGATGTAAGGAAGAACAGGGTGAGCAAGACGCAGAGTCTTCTCAAGAACCGTGATAAGCGTGAAACGAGTCGCTTGTTGTTGAGCTTCAGTACCTTTCCAAAGAACAGGTTTAGTTAGCTCTAAGTACCAGTCACAGAATTGGTTCCAGATGAATTCGTAAAGTGTGTTTGCTGCCATGTCTAGACGGTAGTTGTCTAGGTGAGCGTTAAACTCTTTCGCAGCAACTTCAAACTGAGACTCAATCCACTTGTCTGCTAGAGAGAATTTCATGTTGGCACGGTCTTCTACAGACAGTGACATGCCACAGTCGTGCTCTTCTGTGTTCATTAGTACGTAACGGCTTGCGTTCCATAGCTTGTTACAGAAGTTACGGTAACCTTCAAGACGCTTCATGTCCCAGTTGATGTCACGGCCAGTTGAAGCCATAGCAGCAAGAGTGAAACGCAGTGCGTCAGTACCGTAGGGTTCGATACCGTTTTCGAATGTTTTACGTGTGTTCTTTTCGATCTTAGCAGCCAGTTTAGGTTGCATCATGTTGCCACAACGCTTCTCTACTAGCTCTTCAAGGCCGATGCCGTCAATCATGTCGATTGGGTCAAGTACGTTACCTTTCGACTTAGACATCTTATCGCCGTTTTCATCACGGATAAGACCTGTCATGTAAACAGTTTTGAAAGGTACTTGAGCCTTGCCATCTTCGTCTTTCACGAAGTGCATGGTCATCATGATCATACGAGCAACCCAGAAGAAGATAATATCAAAACCAGATACTAGTACTTCAGATGGGTGGAATGTTTTCAGTGCTTCAGTATCTTCAGGCCAGCCTTGTGTGCCGAACGTCCAAAGTGCAGAAGAGAACCAAGTATCCAGTACGTCGTCGTCTTGCTTAAGCACAACAACAGGCGCTAGGTTGTTCTTTTCACGAACTTCTTCTTCAGTGCGACCTACGTAAACTTTACCATCGTTGTCGTACCATGCTGGGATACGGTGGCCCCACCAAAGTTGACGAGAGATACACCAGTCTTGCACGTCACGCATCCACGCGAAGTACATGTTTTCGTACTGCTTAGGTACGAATTGGATTTGACCATCTTCAACCGCTTTAACTGCAGGTTCTGCAAGAGGTGCTGTGCGCACGTACCATTGGTCAGTCAGCATTGGTTCGATAACCACGCCACCACGGTCGCCGTAAGGGACAGTCAGGTCGTGATCTTTGATCTCTTCAAGAAGACCAAGCTCATCGAATTCAGCAACGATAGCTTTACGTGCAGCAAAACGCTCCATACCTTGGTACTTAGCAGGGATACCTGTTGAGTAAACATCGCTTTCTTCGCCGTTAGTCGTGAAGACTTCAGCAGCATCACGGATATCAGCATTGAACGTTAGGATGTTGATCATCGGTAGGTTGTTGCGCTTACCCACTTCGTAATCGTTAAAGTCATGAGCTGGAGTGATCTTCACACAACCCGTGCCTTTTTCCATGTCTGCGTGCTCATCGCCTACGATAGGGATAAGACGGTTTACAACAGGAAGTAGGATTTCTTTGCCGATAAGATCTTTGTAACGAGGATCTTCTGGGTTAACAGCAACACCAGTATCGCCAAGCATGGTTTCAGGACGAGTAGTCGCAACAACGATGTAGTCTTTACCATCTGCCGTTTTAACACCGTTCGCTAGCGGGTAGCGGAAGTGCCACATGAAACCTTTTTTGTCTTTGTTTTCAACTTCAAGATCCGAGATTGCAGTGTGCAGTTTAGGATCCCAGTTTACTAGACGTTTACCACGGTAGATTAGGTCTTCTTCGTATAGACGAACAAACACTTCTTGAGTCGCAGCCGATAGGCCGTCATCCATAGTGAATCGTTCACGATCCCAATCTACAGATGCACCAAGACGACGAAGTTGTTGAGTGATCGTGCCACCTGATTCGCCTTTCCATTCCCAGATCTTGTCGATGAAAGCTTCACGGCCGTAGTCGTGTTTTGTTTTGCCTTCTTCGGCAGCAATCTTACGCTCAACAACCATTTGAGTTGCGATACCAGCGTGGTCAGTACCCACTTGCCAAAGCGTGTTTTTGCCTTTCATACGTTGAGCACGGATAAGCGTATCCATGATCGTATCTTGGAACGCGTGACCCATGTGTAGGCTGCCAGTGACGTTCGGTGGCGGGATCATGATGCTGTAAGCTTCTTTTGATGTGTCACCGTGTGGCTTAAAGTAGCCTTTCTCTTCCCAAGTCTTATACAGAGCTTGTTCGATTGATGTTGGGTTGTATGTCTTTTCCATAGTGCTCTTAAACGGATACTGTGAATGGTTAATCGTGGTCAAACTTCATAAGTGAAGCTTCTTGAATCTAAATCCAAAGATAGCTTTAACTATGAGGTTTGACTATGGATGTTGAATCTCGATAGTTTGTAGCTGATATCTAGCTTGACGGTAAATTTTATACCTTTCTCGAGCGAGTTGCTTAGCTTTTTCTTCGCAAGGGACGAAGTCTATCACCTGAGCAAAGGCGTTCGCAAAGGTTGTATGATTATCGGCCAGATTAATTACTAGCTGACGATTCCAATTATGTTTTACGCCTTGATAGCCAATTTCGATGTTGGTTGAATACTTCGGGCCTTCGCCAACCAAGTTGTGCGCAATAAAATCACAGGGTTCGACTTGCCAGAAAACTTCAGCAATACGCTCGGCATGCTCTTTGTCATTACAGTTGAGATAAAGTTTAGCGCCTTGTTTTGCAAAGTGCTGAGCAAGAAACAGCACATAGTGAGCAAAACCATCTTCGCTGGCTTGCGGGCTGTCTGAAGGCACAATGTAAAATGTAGCAGTCTGCATACTTAATACTCGAACTGAAAATCGTGGATATCAATGTTACTTGGTTAACAGGGTCTAACAAATAGCGCTTATTAAAAAAGGGCCCGTAGGCCCTTTTTATTATTTTGAAGATTGCTCTTCAGTCTCTTGGCCGCTGCGGTTCAATAAGAATTGGACTAGCATTGAGACAGGACGACCTGTCGAGCCTTTCGCTGCGCCTGACTTCCAAGCTGTACCAGCACTGTCGATGTGTGCCCAGTGGTACTTCTTAGTGAATTTAGACAGGAAACAACCAGCAGTGATTGTGCCGCCAGGACGGCCACCGATGTTCGCCATATCAGCGAATGGGCTGTTTAGCTGCTCATGGTACTCGTCTGCCATTGGTAGACGCCATGCACGGTCACTTGCTTGCTCTGAAGCATTAACAAGTTCGTGAGAAAGTGGGTTGTGGTTCGATAGAACGCCACTGATGTGGTGACCTAGAGCGATAACACATGCGCCAGTTAGCGTAGCAACATCGACAACACAGTCAGGTTCAAAACGCTCAACGTAAGTTAGAGCATCACATAGAACCAAGCGACCTTCAGCATCAGTGTTGAGTACTTCAACCGTTTGGCCTGACATTGTCGTTAGGATATCACCTGGACGGTAAGCATTGCTGCCCGGCATGTTTTCACAACCGGCTAGGATACCAACCACGTTAATAGGCAGGTTCAGCTTAGCCAGTGCTTTCATTGTACCGAATACAGACGCCGCACCACACATGTCGTACTTCATCTCATCCATGCCTTCACCAGGCTTAAGTGAGATGCCGCCTGAATCGAACGTAAGGCCTTTACCTACTAATACAATCGGCTTCGCATCTGGATCCGGAGCGCCTTTGTATTCCATGATAGACATCATCGATTCATTTTTAGAGCCACGGCCAACTGCTAGGTATGATGTCATACCCAGTTTTTCCATCTCTTCTTCGCCAATGATCTTAGTCTTCACTGTCTCGTAATCGTCGGCTAAACGACGAGCTTGAGAAGCAAGGTAAGCAGGGTTTGCGATGTTTGGTGGCATGTTGCCTAGATCTTTAGACGCTTTTACACCTGAAGCAATAGCAAGGCCGTGAGAGATTGCTTTCTCACCCAGGCTCAATTCGCGACGTGTTGGTACATTGAATACCAATTTACGTAGTGGGCGACGAGTCTCTGGCTTGTTGCTCTTGAATTGGTCAAATGTGTAAAGACCATCTTTAGTCGCTTCTACCGCTTGGCGAACTTTCCAATAAGTGTCGCGACCTTTAACGTGAAGTTCTGTAAGGAAACATACAGCTTCCATAGAACCTGTTTCGTTTAGTGTACTGATGGTTTTTTGGATAATTTCTTTGTATTGACGCTCGCCTAGCTCACGTTCTTTACCACAGCCTACCAGTAGAACACGTTCTGAAAGTACACCAGGTACTTGATGCAGTAGTAGCATCTGGCCAGGTTTACCCTCTAGATCACCGCGACGAAGCAGTGAACTAATGTAGCCATCGCTAATCTTATCTAATTGCTCGGCTACTGGAGAAAGGCGGCGCGGTTCGAATACACCGACAACGATACATGCGCTGCGCTGTTTCTCTGGGCTGCCACTTTTTACACTGAACTCCATGCGTACTCCTACATCCTGAAGACAAATCGAACTAAATGTTAGATAATGGGTTCTTACTTGTTGGATCCTATAATGGAACTAACCTTAAAGAAGAACGCTAACACTTAGCTAAAAATTTAAAAAAATAAAAGGTTCAACGGGAAATTATAGTGATTCAATCAAAAAAACAAGTTTTGTATAGGTAATTTGAGCGTGATTATTGTTAGATATTTGATCCGCGAGACAATCAAGAGCCAATTTGCGATCTTTTTTGTTCTCTTTCTCGTGTTTCTCAGCCAAAAATTCATCAGTGTTTTAGCGGATGCCTCTGATGGTGATATCCCTGCGAGTCTTATATTGTCGATTGTTGGCTTAAATATGCCAGCGATGGGCCTATTGATGCTTCCACTCAGTATCTATATTGGTATTTTGCTTACTTTTGGCCGCCTTTACGCTGAAAGTGAAATAGTGGTCATGAACGCCACCGGTATCGGTAATAAATTCCTGATCCAATCTGCGCTTTACCTCGCTTTAATTACGGCATCTGTTGCAGCCTTTAACTCATTTTGGTTATCTCCTTGGTCACAAGACAAAGTTGAACAAATGTATGAAGAAGTAGCTGCAGAGAACAGCGTTGATTTGCTACCAAAAGGTAAGTTTGAAGGTACGCCGGATGGCTCTTCTGTCGTGTTTATTGATGATATCGACGGTAATAAGTTAGAAAACGTGTTCGTAGCTCAAATGCGTCCGCGTGATTCTGTACTGCCAAGTGTGATGTTCTCGAAGTCAGGTGATGTAAAAGAGCTCAGTGATGGTCGCCAAGTGATCGTAATGTACGATGGTACTCGTCATGAAGGCATTCCGACTCGCCTCGACTACAGGGTGACGCACTTTGAAGAATACGAAGGCCTGATTGGTCAGCGTGAAGTTGAGAAGAAAGGTCGAGACTGGGAAGCGATCCCTACGCTTGAACTGATTGGTAACTCAAATAATAGTGCGAAAGCAGAGTTGCAGTGGCGTATTTCTTTGGTACTTTGTATTCCATTGTTGACCATGCTTGTCGTGCCACTGTCTGCGGTAAACCCTCGACAAGGTCGTTTTGCGAAAATCGGCCCAGCAATACTGATTTATCTCACCTATTTCTTAGCAATCAGTGCAACCAAGTCTTCAATCGAAGAGGGGAGCATTCCTGCGGTAATCGGCATGTGGCCAATCAATGCGTTATTGTTATTTGTCGCGATTGGTGCCAACTTTATGGATAGCGTGCCAGTAAGGCGTTTGAAAGAAAAATTCAAGAATAAGAGGTTGGCTTAAGCCGTGTTTAAGATTCTCGATTTATATATAGGCAGAACCATCATCGCAACGACGTCACTGGTATTGGTGACGTTTGTTGGTCTCTCTGGGATCATCAAATATGTAGAACAGCTAAGAAAAGTTGGCCGTGGTACATACGATCTATTACAAGCGCTGTATTTCGTTTTATTGAGTATCCCTCGTGATATCGAAATGTTCTTTCCAATGGCTGCATTGCTTGGCGCATTGATAGGGCTTGGTATGCTTGCTGCAAGTTCTGAGCTTGTCGTTATGCAGGCAGCTGGTTTCTCTAAGTTAGATATCGGCCTATCAGTACTTAAAACAGCTATTCCACTGATGATCGTGGTGACATTGCTTGGTCAATGGGGAGCACCGCAAGCGCAGAAAATGGCTCGTGATTTAAGAACTATCTCGATTGCTGGTGGTAATATTATTTCGACGCAAAGTGGTGTCTGGGCTCGTGATGCCAATGACTTCATCTTCATTGTCAAAATCGATGACCAGAAGCTATATGGAATGAACATGTGGCGCTTTGATGAAAACAAGGCACTTAAAACCGCTATTTATTCTGACGAAGTTGATTACGTTGGAGACAACGTGTGGACGATGAAGGATGTAGAGATCACGTCTTTTGAAAACGAACTTCAAATTACTAAAGAAAGTTTACCGACTTACTCTTGGGAAACGTCATTAGCTCCAGATAAGTTGGCGATAGTAACGGTTAAACCAGAAGAGCTATCGCTAAGTGGGTTGTATGATTATGTTTCTTATCTGAAGGCGTCAGAGCAAGATGCATCACGCTATGAATTGGCGCTGTGGAGAAAGATAACCCAGCCAATTTCGATCGCGGTTATGATGTTGATGGCACTGTCGTTTATCTTTGGTCCTTTGCGTAGTGTGACCATGGGTGCGAGGATTTTGTCAGGTGTTATTGCTGGCTTTACCTTCTATATATCCAGTGAGTTCTTTGGCCCAGTGAGTTTGGTTTATCAAATACCACCCGCCTTTGGCGCAATAGCCCCGAGCGTGGTGTTCCTTGGAATTGCCATCATGCTCTTGAGGCGGAAACTGTAAATAGTAAAAAGGAAGGCATAACGCCTTCCTTTTTTGATCTTGATTGGAGCTAACTTAAATCACATTATCGTGCTTGTGGTAACACAACGACTTCGGTCTTTGCCCAGATATCGTGAAAGCCACGTTTTTCAGGATCGAATGGAACACATAGGTTTGCCAGTCCAAAACCTGAAGTACCTAAACGAATCAGCGCCTGAGTTACTGTGAGCGCTGAGCCATCTTTGTTTTGAACGCGCAGCTTCCAAGCTCTCATGCCGAGAGTTTGACCAGCTCTAGTCCAGAAGAACACGAAGAAATATACCCAAACGGCGACTAAGTAAAAGGTATATGCAGGGCTCCAAATCGGATGGTTGGTTAAGAAGTCACTAACATCGGCATAACCGCTGTGGTTAAAAATGCCGAGAGCCATGAGCGCGTGCAGTAGAGCGACAATGACGCCAGCCGCCAACATTTCAATAGCGATTACGATCAGAGCGTCGTAGAACAAGGCACCAAATCGGCGCATGACTCCTGCTGGTGGCAGAGTGTTTGTTGATGTCATGTGTTATTACTTCTTTAAAAATTGAGGCGTCAGAATATAGTTTAAGGCTTAGCCTGAAAAGAGACATGACGCACAGCTTATGACTTAGTGGCGAAATTATCGGCAAACACACATGAATTCAAGTTTTTATACTTGCCACATCAGTTCGCATACGTATAATGCCAAACATCGAAAGGGCAATGCCCCAAGATAATGCCGGTATGGTGAAATTGGTATACACGACGGATTCAAAATCCGTTGCCTTCGGGCGTGGCGGTTCAAGTCCGCCTACCGGTACCATATTTAAATGACAAAGCCTCGACGAAAGTCGGGGCTTTGTTGTATCTGGGATATAGGAAGCGTTGCCTTCGCGGTGGCGGCAGGAATGCCTGTCCAATCAGTCCGCCTACCGGTACCAAACATAGAAAGGTCGCTTTGGGCGTTTGTGAATTTTAAATCCAGCGTGTCGGCTTGGATGCAAGCCCAGTCAAGTCACCTACCGGCACCATATTTAAATGACAAAGCCTAGATGAAAATCGGGGCTTTGTTGTGGGGTATAGGAAGCATTGCCTTCACGGTGGCGGCAAGAATGCCTGTCCAATCAGTCCGCCTATCGGTACCAAACATAGAAAGGTCGCTTTTATAGCGACCTTTCTATGTTTTGGACGTATGTGAATTTGAAATCCGGCGTGTCGTTGCAGTTGCTCTTCAATCAGACAGATCTTGATGTTTCACTCCTAAATCTCATAATTTCCCTTCGCTATTCGATCTGATAATGAATTAATTATCTTAAATCATGATGTTACCTGTCATTCTCTTTTCTATTGTCTATGTTTAAAGGACTAACAGAGGAGATAGATATGCTGACAGTAACCCCTTACTTGTTTTTTGATGGTCGTTGTAATGAAGCGTTGGATTTTTATCACAAGTGCTTTGGTGGTGTGGTTTTATCTAAGCAGCTTTTTAGTGATGCACCACAGGTAATCG
Source organism: Vibrio sp. 10N.222.49.C9 (assembly GCF_041474985.1). Classification (NCBI taxonomy): domain Bacteria; kingdom Pseudomonadati; phylum Pseudomonadota; class Gammaproteobacteria; order Vibrionales; family Vibrionaceae; genus Vibrio; species Vibrio sp. 10N.222.49.C9. The sequence continues at coordinate 86,359 of NZ_JBFRVD010000026.1, forward strand.
AGGGCGCTCAACCTGATTGGGTTATGCATGCTGAGTTCGAAGCGTTTGGTATGAAGCTGATGATGTCTGATGGTGTTAAGGCAAAAGAACTTGAAGGCAACAATCTCGCTCTCTCTCTTGTGACTGAAGATAGCGCGACTCAAGAACAAATCTTTGAAAAGCTCAAGAAGGGAGGGCGGATAATGACTCCACTCGCAGATACTTTTTGGGGGGCTCGATTTGGCAAAGTAGAAGATAAATTCGGTATACGCTGGATGGTGCACTGCGACTCTTTAAGTTGAGCCTGTGAAATTGGATAGTGAAATTGCTGCTTGGTTTTATTAGAATTATAAATAGAGATTAATCATCAATATTATATATAAAAATGGGCAGCATAAAGATTACCGTAGATCGCATTCAGCCCGGTCTGCATATACGACTCCCCGTAAAATGGAATGAACACCCATTTTTATTCAACAGCTTTAAAATCAAAGATGACGCTCAAGTAAAAGTAATTCGACATCTTGGGATTAAGCACGTCTATATAAACCTGAGTCAAAGTGATACCTCACCTTTACCTGTTAATCACGTAGGTGAACAAGAAGTCGATATTGATTCACAGGTAAGCCTTGAAACGGAAAGAATGTGGAAAGATAAGCATGAGCGTATCGAAACCCTTAGCTCTTACCGCCGCAGGGTGAGTCATTGTGAGAGAGAGTTTGAACGTTCGCTTGCTCGAATGCGATCTGTGATGACCAAGATCCGTAACAGACCTTTAGATGCGGTAGGGGAGGTTAAGGCTCTTGTTGATGATATCGTTGAAACTCTAGTGAGCGATGATAACGTCACCTTGCACCTTATGAATGCTAAAGCAGATTTCGAAGATATTTACTTTCATACTCTAAATGTTTCGGTTGTTGCACTGATGATAGGAAAGGCCAAAGGCTATAACACACAGCAATTGAAAGACCTCTCATTCGCAGCGTTGTTTCACGATGTAGGCAAGATCAAAATACCAGTCGCGATACTAAGAAAGCAGAGTGCACTAACGGTGCCAGAAGAGAACTACCTGAAGCTTCATACTAAATACGGTGCGGATATTGTATCGGCAATTGATGACTTTCCTGAAAGTGCTAAAAAGGTGATCGCTCAACATCATGAGATGAATGATGGTTCTGGCTACCCCGAGGGCTTAAAAGAACATGAGATTGATGAATTTGCCAAGATAGTCGCCGTGGCTAATGCATTTGATAACCTTTGCCATGGTAAAACGCAATCTCAACAAATGATCCCGTATTTGGCACTGTCCCACCTATATAAGAGCTGCAAGCATCTATATAGCCAAGATAACTTGGGGCTGTTAGTTAAGTTCATGGGAGTCTATCCACCAGGAACTGTAGTACAGCTTTCAAATGACTCGATTGGGATTGTGATATCCGTTAACGCTAAACATATGCTTTATCCAAATGTACTTATCTATGATCCTAGCGTGCCAAGAACCCAAGCTCCGATCATTGACCTCTTTATTAAAGAGATCAAAATCGTTAATGCCGTTCATCCAAGCAAATTACCTGAACAAGTTCGAGAGTATCTAAACCCTAGGGCTCGTTTATCTTACTTTTTTGATAGTGGAGAGTAGTTATCCACAGGTCGTTGTGGGTAATTTGTTCGAAACTTGGGGGGGAAAGTGGTATAAATAAGCCCTTGGTTGAAATGTCTTCGCTTAACCTCTTTTTTTAATAAAAAACGCATTTATTGCTTGCCAATATGAGCGGCATCTCTATAATGCCGCCTCACTGACACGGCAGACGCCACAAGGCTTCAGCGAGAAATGTTAGTAAGGCAACTAGCTTTAAGCGATGATTCGCTTCTACT